>CAZWXF010000124.1:0-6684 GCA_964638055.1 uncultured Bifidobacteriaceae bacterium
CTCGACCGGCGGGGTGTCGACGGGCTCGACCGGCGGGGTGTCGACGGGCTCGACCAGCGGGGTGTCGACGGGCTCGACCAGCGGGTCTCGACGGGCTCGACCGGCGGGGTCGCGTGACGACCTGGGCTGTGCGGTGTCAGACCCCGGCGAACAGGTCTGTCTCGTGTCCGTCGGCGTCGAAGGGGCCAGCCGGATCGCCGCGGACGAGCCGATAGTGCTCTGTGGCGACCACCTGCGGGCCGAGATTGCTGCTCAGGGCGAAGAACCCCGAGTTCAGGCTGATCTGCGTGGCGTGCGCCCGGATGGCGGCCAGCTTCGCCTCGCAGTGGTCCGGCGCGTGCACGACCGTCGTGATGATCTCGTCATCGACGGCCATCGGCAGGTGATCGGGGTCCATGGCGGCGAACCCGGTCGTCTCTCCCCGGGCCCGCAGCGCCTCGATCCCCGCCCTTATGACGCTGCGCGGGTGCGCGGTCCAGTAGATCTTGGCCACGCGGTGCGGCGCCCCCAGGTCCGGGCGGAACGTCGGAGCCTCAGCAAGCACCGTGGCGTACATCGCGACCCGGTGGGCCTGGATGTGATCGGGGTGCCCGTAGCCTCCGAAGTCGTCGTAGCTGACCAGGACCTGGGGCCGGGCCTCACGCAGGATCTCCACGAGCAGGCCGGCCGCTCGCAGCAGGTCAGCCCGCCAGAAGCAGTCGTCACGGTCGTTCGCGGCGGTTCCGACCATCCCGGAGTCCCGGAACGTCCCGGCCCCCCCGAGCAGCCGCCAGTCGTGCAGGCCGAGCGCGTCAGCGGCGGCCGCCAGCTCTGTGAGGCGGTGAGACCCCAGGGCGTCGGCCTGATCAGCTGCCAGGTGGGCCAGGCTCGGGATCAGGATCTCGCCCTCCTCGCCCAACGTGCAGGTCACAAGCGTCACAGCCGTGTCCGGATCGGCGGTGTACTTGGCGATGGTCGCCCCTGTCGCGATGGACTCGTCGTCGGGGTGGGCATGCACCAGCAGGAGTCGACGCGTCGGCGCGGAGGGCATGGGGGCGAGGCTAGTCCGTTGGTTCCCAGCCGGCCCGCGCCCGGGTCGGCGGACACGCCTGCTTCGCGGCCCGGGCCACGTCACTCGTCGGCGAACTCCTGCCCCGTCGGCTCGTCCGAGGGCGGAAGGTCATGGCTGCCGGACGCCGAGCCCGTCGCCCCCGTCTCGGGGAGGACCTCGCCGCCCACTGCCCGGGCGGACTCCCAGCCGGCCTGGGCCTCCTCGGGGAAGTGGCACGCGGCGAGCTGCTCCGCGCCGGTCGAGCCCGTCGAGACCCGGATGACGCGCAGGACGGGGTCCACCTCGCTGCACACCTGCTGGGCCTTCCAGCACCGCGTGTGGAACCGGCAGCCGGACGGCGGGTTCGCAGGGCTGGGCACGTCGCCCTGCAGCTCGATCCGCGTGCGGGCGCGCTGAGCCGCCGGGTCTGGCAGCGGGACGGCTGACAGGAGCGCCTTCGTGTACGGGTGAGCGGGGGCGCCGTAGATGTTGTCCGCCGGGCCGGTCTCCACGATCCGGCCGAGATACATGACTGCGATCCGATCGGCGATCTGGCGCACCACGGCCAGGTCGTGGCTGATGAAGATGTAGGACAGTCCCAACTGGTCGCGCAGGTCGAACAAGAGGTTGACGACCTGGGCCTGCACAGAGACGTCCAGGGCCGACACGGGCTCGTCGGCGATGATGACGTCCGGGCGCAGGGCCAGGGCCCGGGCGATCCCGATGCGCTGGCGCTGTCCCCCCGAGAACTGGTGCGGGTACCGGCTGACGAACTCCGGGTTGAGCCCGACCTGGTCCATCAGGTCGGCGACCGCCTGCCTCTTGGTCCTGCCCGCGGGCAGGGCATCTCGATGGATGTCGAAGGGCTCGCCGATGATGGACCCAACCGTCATCCGCGGGTTCAGCGACGTGTAGGGATCCTGCAGGATGATCTGGATGTCGCGACGCTTCCTGCGCATTGCGCGCTCGCTCATCCCCGTGATCTCCTCGCCGAGGATCTTGATGTATCCCGACGTCGGCGGCTCCAGCCCCATGAGCAGCCTGCCCAGCGTCGACTTGCCACAGCCACTCTCACCCACGACAGCCAGCGTCTCGCCGGCGTCCAGGCGCAGGGACACCCCGTCGACGGCCTGGACCCGGCCGACCGTCTTCTTGAAGAGGATGCCTCGCGTGATCGGGTAGTGGCGCACCACGTCCGTCGCCTCGATCACCTGCTGGGCCGCCATCGACTCAGCGGACGCCATGGGCGAGCACCTCCTGGGCGTACCAGCAGCGGCTCCAGTGATCCTCGGCCACCTCGATCAGGTCCGGGGGCCGGCCCGCCCGGCACTTGGGCGTCGCCATCGGGCACCGCGGATTGAAGGAGCAGCCGTCAGGGATCTGGTACAGGCTCGGGGGGAGCCCCGGGATCGCCGGGAGCCGCGCCATCCGATGATCGATCTTGGGGATCGACGCCAGCAGGCCATGCGTGTAGGGGTTCGCCGTCTGCGTGTAGATCTCCTCGACGCGGCCGCGCTCCATGGTCCGCCCGGCGTACATGACGATGATCCGCTCCGCGACGTCGGCCACGACGCCCAGGTCATGGGTGATGAGGATCAGGCCCATGTCCTCCTCGGCCTTGAGCTCGGCCAGCAGCTCCATGATCTGGGCCTGGACGGTCACGTCGAGCGCCGTTGTGGGCTCGTCCGCGATCAGCACCGAGGGCTTCAGGGCGATCATCATCGCGATCATGATGCGCTGTCGCATGCCCCCGGAGAACTGGTGGGGGTAGCTGCCGAAGCGCTCGGCTGCGGCGGGGATCCGGACCCGGTCCATGACCTCGATCGCGGCCTTCTTGGCCTGGGCCTTGCCCAGGCCCTCGTGAACGCGGAACATCTCCGCGATCTGGTTGCCCACGGAGATGACCGGGTTCAGGGCCGAGAGCGCATCCTGGAAGATCATCGCCATCTGCCGGCCGCGGACCTCGCGGTAGTCGGGCTCCGGCAGGCCGATGAGCTCGCGACCCTCCAGCCGGATCGATCCCCCGGCGATGCGTGCGGGCGGCATGTCGAGGATCCCCATGATCGCCTGAGCGGTCACGGACTTCCCCGAGCCGGATTCGCCGAGGATGGCCAGCGTCTGGCCGCGCTGGAGCGTGAAGGACACGCCATTGACGGCTCTGGCCACGCCGTCCCTGGTGCTGAACTCGACGAAGAGGTCCGCGACCTCGAGCAGGGGCTCGTCCATGGTCACCTGCGAAGCTTCGGATCGAGAGCGTCACTGACCGCGTCCCCGAGCAGGATGAACGACAGGACGGTGATGCTCAGGAACACCGCCGGCACGAGCAGGGTCCAAGGGGCCTGGAAGAACACCGCCTGGGAGTCGCTGATCATCGTGCCCCAGGAGAACGCAGGTGGGCGGATGCCCAGGCCCAGGAAGGAGAACGTGGCTTCGGTCGCGATGAAGCCACCCAGTGAGATCACCGCGATCACGATGCTCGGCCCGATCGCGTTGGGCAGGATGTGGCGCATCGCGATGCGGGAGTTGCTGGCGCCCAGCGCCCGCGCGGCCATTGCGTAGTCCTGGTTCTTCGCCTCGATGGTCTGGCCCCGGACCATGCGCGCCGCCGGCACCCAGCCGAGGAAGCACAGGACGAAGGTCACGCCCCAGATGCCCGGCAGCGAGATCATCGACAGCAGGGCGATGCCGACCACGATGAGCGGCAGGCCGTAGAAGATGTCCACCACACGGGAGATGACCGAGTCGATCCAACCGCCGAAGTAGCCCGCAGTGAGGCCGGCGACAGCACCGATCAGGGTCGTGACGACGGCTGCGATGACGCCCACCGAGACACTGGGGCGGGCGCCGAAGACGCTCAGGGCGTACACGTCGCAGCCCTGCTGGTCGGTCCCGAACCAGTACATGGCGCTGGGCGGCAGCAGTGAGTTGGAGAGGCTGCAGCCACCGGTCAGCGACGAGGTCTTGGTCTCGTCGGCGATGAGGCCGGGGAAGAGCACCATGATCATCACGGCGGTCAGGAGCACCGCGCTGATCCAGAACGTCACGTTGTGGCGCAGATCGTGCCAGGCGTCCCCGGCCAGCGTGCGCGGTTGCGGGGGGGCGCCCTCGTGCTCGGCCAGGATGAGGTCAGTCATAGCGGATCCTCGGGTCCAGGACTGCGTACACGACGTCCACGAGCAGGCTCATCAGCAGGAACACGATCACCAGGATGGTGACGATCCCCACGACCACCACCGACTCCTGCAGGCGGATGGAGGCGTACAGCTGGTTGCCGATCCCGGGCAGGTTGAAGATCCCTTCGGTGACCACGGCTCCCCCGAGCAGAGCGCCCAGATCAGCGCCCAGGAACGTGACGACCGGAATCAGCGAGTTGCGCAGGCCGTAGCGCCGCAGGATCACCCGGCTGGGCAGGCCCTTGGCCCTGGCCGTGCGCATGAAGTCCGCTCCGAACGTCTCGAGCAGCTTGAACCGGGTGAGGCGCAGGACGTAGGCCAGGGACAGGGAGGCGAGCACGAACGCGGGCAGGATGTAGCTGGTCGGCCAGCCTGCCGAGATCCCCGACGCTGGGAACCATTGGAGCTTGACCCCGAAGACGTACTGGACCACGAAGCCCAGGACGAACACCGGGATCGAGATGACGACGAGCGTGCTGGCCAGGGAGATTCGGTCGATCAGGCCACCCTTGCGGCGCGCCGCGATCACGCCGATGGTGATGCCGAGGACCAGCTCGATGACGAAGGCGGTCAGGCCCAGCCGGAGCGTGACCGGCCAGCGCTCCAGGAAGATCTCCGACACCGGCTTGCCGGCGAACGTGGATCCGAAGTCTCCGGTGAGGATGCCGGTGATGTACTTCCAGTACTGCACCAGGAACGGGTCGTCGAGGTTGAACTGCTGGGTCAGGTACGCCTCGTAGGCCGGGTTGCGCTGCTTGCCCGCAGAGAGGTTCGCCAGCGGGTCGCCCAAGGAGAACATCAGGGCGAACATCAGGAAGGTCACCCCGAAGAAGACGGGGATCATCTGCAGGAGGCGGCGGATCACATAGCGACCCATCGAGCGTCCACCTCCGATCCCGAGGCACGAGGAGCCAGAGCAGGCGACTGGGGGACGCCCTCACGGATCGCCCCCCAGGTCCTGGCGGCAGCATAGGGCCGTCGAGCCCTGATGCCGGCGGTGTCAGCGCGTGCCGCGACGTCAGTTCGCGCCGATCACCTCGACCTGCTCGGTGTTCACGAACTGGCCGGGGTTGATCTTCACGTTGGCGACCTTCGTCGAGTAGCCACCCACGTTGTTGCGCCACTGGATGGCGTGACCGGCGAAGTCCTCGTAGACGACGGCCTCGGCAGCCTGCCACTTCGCGACGGACGTCGCCTCGTCCGTGGCCTGGTTGCCCTCGGCGATGAGCCGATCGAACTCCTCGTTGCTGTATCCAGTGCGGTTGTTGCCGCCGTCGGTCCCGAAGGTGGGGGCGATCATGTTCGCCAGGGTCGGGTTGTCAGCACCCCAGCCCAGGCCGATGATCATGCCTTCGTCGTCGCCGGTGAGCGCCCGGAAGGCTGCGACCGCGGCACCGAAGGACTCGAAGATCCTCACCTCGCAGGGCACGCCGAGGTTCTGCTGGATCATGTTGCACTCGGCTGTGACCACCTCGTTGCCCTGGTCGGAGTAGCCCGTGAGGTAGATCTTGTTGCCCGGGATGCCGCCGGCGTCGTCGAGCATCTTCTTGGCCGCGGTCGGGTCGAACGTGCAGTCCTCGCCGCAGACGTCGCGACCGCCGCCCGGCACCGACGGAGGCGCGAAGCCGGTCGCCGCCACGCGAGTGCCGTAGTAGAACGTGTCGCTGATCTGGGCCCAGTCGACCGCCTTGCGGATGGCCACCCTCACGTCCCGGTTCTTGAACGCGTCGACCTGGGTCGGGAACGCCTCGTACGAGAAGCTCATGCCGGGGATGTTGATGTATCGCTCACCGAGAGCTGCTTCAGCCTGCGACAGCGCCAGAGTGGGCATGTTGTAGACGACGTCGAGGGCGTTGGACTGCAGGTCCGCCCACTGGGTGTTCTGATCCGCGTAGAACTTGAAGCTGACCTCGCCGGCCTTGCCCGCGGTGAAGGAGTAGTCCGCGTTGCGCTCCACGTCGGCACCGGTGTTGCCCCAGGGTCCCTTGAGCTTGTAGGGGCCGTTGCCGATGGGCTGGCGCTTGTAGGCCTCGAAATCGGCGAAGGCCGCGCTGGGCATCGGGAAGATCTGCGGACCGGCCAGGTAGTTCTCGAAGAGCGTCTGGCCCATCCCCTGGACCAGCCTCACCTCGATCGTGTTCTCGTCGAGAGCCTTGAGGCCCTCCATCTTGACGTCCGTGGCGCCCTCGGCGGCGGCCACGTCGTATCCGACGACGTTGAGCTGCGCCGGTCCGAAGACGAAGCCGAGCTGCTGGCCGTTGCCCGCGTTCGCGGCGAAGTTCCAGGTGTCGACGAAGGTCTGAGCCGTGACGGCCTCGCCGTTCGTGAACGTGTTGCCCGGATTGATCGCGATGGTGTAGGTCCTGCCGTCCGCGGAGGGCGTCACCGACTTGGTCAGCGCCGTGTGCACCGGACGCATCGAGTCGCCTTCGGTCTCGAAGTCGAAGAGCCCGGTGAAGACCACCCGCAGGATGTTGGCGC
>CAZWXF010000125.1:0-6675 GCA_964638055.1 uncultured Bifidobacteriaceae bacterium
GGCTCGACCGCCGGCTTGGTCTCGACAGGCTCGACCGGCGGCTTGGGCTCGACCGGCGGCTTGGGCTCGACGGGCTCGACCGACGTGCGGGGCGGCCATCCCACCCGCCGAGCGGGGAGGCGTCGGCAATCGGAGCAGGTGCCCACGACCCCTCCTGGCCTGCCCCGCGGCACGCCGTGACGGCGTGACCCTGCCACGACCCGCCGGACCGCTGGCGCCGACGATGGCGAGCCTTGGCAGGATGGGCGCGTGAGTCCGACGCCCGGGGCCGAGCCGATAACGTTCGTGTGGCACCCGCGCACCCGCCGACACATCCCCTCCGCGGAGATCCGGCTGGGCATCCGCAGGCCCAGCACGGAGGTGCCCGAGCGCGTCAACTCGATCCGCGACGCCCTGATCCAGGCGGGCCATCCCGAGGTGACCGCCGGCGATCCCGATCCGACCGCGCTGCTGGCCGTGCACACCCCCGGCCTCATCGAGCACCTGCGGACCATCAACGACGCCTGGGTCGTCGCCGACTACGCCACGACGCACGGGCAGGATCGCGTGGTCCCCACTGTCATCCCCACCGCGGCGATGCTCGCCGGAGTGCCGGTGCGCCGACCCACCGCGGCGCACGCGCGGGCCGGCCTGTACTGCTACGACACGGCCACGCTGATCGGCCCGGGCACATGGGACGCCGCGGAGGCCGCTGCCGGGGCCGCGCTCACGGCGGTCGACCTGATCAGCCAGCAGGGCGGGATCATCTACGCCCTCTGCCGACCCCCGGGCCACCACGCGGCAGCCGATGCCTTCGGCGCTGGGTGCTACCTGAACAACGCGGCCATTGCGGCAGCCGAGCTGCGCCGCCGGGGCGCATCCCGCGTCGCCGTGATCGACATCGGCGCCCACCACGGCAACGGCACGCAGGCGATCTTCTACGAGCGCCCCGACGTCTTCGTCGGCTCGGTCCACGTGGACCCTGGGGCCGGGTCGTTCCCGCACTTCCTGGGCTTCGCCGACGAGACCGGTCGCGGCGACGGGGTGGGGGCGAACCTCAACCTCCCGCTGCCCTCACGGGCCGGGGACGAGCGATGGCTGCCTGCTGTCGCCCAGCTGCTCGCGGAGGTCCGCGCCTTCGATCCTGATGCCCTCGTGGTGGCCCTGGGGGTGGACGCCGTCCACGACGACCCGCAGAGCCCGCTGAGGATCTCCGAGCAGGGGCTCCAGCGCACCGGCGAGCTCATCGGCGCCCTGGGCCTGCCCACCGTCGCCGTCCAGGAGGGCGGCTTCCACCTGCAGACGCTGGGCCCACTCGTCCTGGCCTGCCTGCGTGGGCTCGCGGCGGGCGCGGCGCTGGCGGGGGCCGCCGGCCAGACCTCCTGAGCCAGCGCTACTCGTCATCCTCGTCGTGTCGAGCCAGCCAGCTGGCGAGCTGGTCGATGCCGGCCTCGAACTGCGGGTGCAGGTCCACGAACCGCACCAGCTGGGCCGCCAGCCACTCGAGGCTGACCTGCTCGTGGCCCCGGCGGGCCACGAGCTCCTCGATGCCCCGATCGGTGTAGTACATGTCAGGGCAGCCCGGCGAACGCCTGGTCGATCAGGGCCCGTTGCTGATCCTCGTGGCGATGCAGCGACCCGACCGAGGGCGAGGAGCTGGCGTTGCGAGTGATCTCACGGACAGTCCTCGAGATGGCGATCGGCAGGTGCTGGTTCATGAACGGCCAGGCACCCATGTTCGCCGGCTCCTCCTGGACCCAGACTGTCTCTGCGTCGCTGAAGCGATCCAGCATCGCGGTAAGCGTCTTCTGCGGCAGGGGGTAGAAGCGCTCCAGCCGGATGATCGCCACGTCGTCTCGGCCCAGCCGGTCACGTGTTGCCATCAGCTCGAAGGCCACCTTCCCCGAGCAGACCAGCACCCGCCTGACCTTCGCCGGATCCAGCCGGCCGGCGGTGATCGCCCGATCGTCGAGCACCGGGCGGAAGTACCCCTCGGTGAAGTCGCTGGTCAGCGACGTCGAGGCCTTGGACCGCAGCAGCGACTTGGGCGTGAAGACGACCAGCGGCCTGGTGAGCGGGGAGAGCACCTGCCAGCGAAGCAGGTGGAAGTACGACGCCGGCGTGCTGGGCTGGGCCACTGTCAGGTTGTCCTGGGCGCACGCGGTGAGGAACCGCTCGATCCGGGCCGACGAGTGGTCCGGACCCTGCCCCTCGTAGCCGTGCGGCAGGAGCAGGACAACCGCCGAGCGCTGGGCCCACTTCTGCTCTGCCGATGTCACGAACTCGTCGATGATCGTCTGCGCGCCGTTGGCGAAGTCACCGAACTGCGCCTCCCACATGACCAGCGCGTCGGGACGGGCCACCGAGTAGCCGTACTCGAAGCCCATCGCGGCGAACTCGCTGAGCAGCGAGTCGACGACGAAGAGCTTGCCGCCATTGGCGTAGCAGCGCTTGAGGGGCTTGTACTGCCGGCCCGTGCGGGAGTCCACGATCACCGCGTGGCGGTGGCCGAACGTGCCGCGCCGGGAGTCCTGGCCGGCCAGCCGCACCCAGCGGCCCTCGTTGACCAGCGATCCCAGGGCCAGAGCCTCGGCCATGCCCCAGTCGATGGTGTCGGTGGCCACCATCTCGGCGCGCCGGCGCAGCTGCGGGATGAGGCGGGGATGTGCCGTGAAGCCCTCCGGCAGCTCGATCTGGCTGCGGACGACCATGTCCACCACGTCGCGGCTGATGGCCGTGGGGACGTCCGCCGAAGGGGTCTGCGGCACGAGCTCCTTCTGGCCCGTGCTGATGACCTCGGCGGAGTGGGAGCTGAACTGGCCGCCGTCGGCGCCGCGGCGGGACTCCTGGAACACGCGCTCGAGCTGGCCCTGGAAGTCGCGCAGCGCATCCTCGGCCTCCTCGACGGTGATGTCGGCGCGTCCGATCAGGCCCTCGGTGTAGAGCTTGCGGACCGAGCGCTTGTTGTCGATCACCGCGTACATGGTCGGCTGGGTCAGCGACGGGTCGTCTGCCTCGTTGTGGCCCCGACGCCGGTAGCAGATCAGGTCGATGACGACGTCCTTGCCGAACTCCTGACGGAACTCGTAGGCGATCCGGGCGACACGCACGACCGCTTCGGGATCGTCGCCGTTGACGTGGAAGATCGGCGCCTGGACCATCCGCGCGACATCGGTGCAGTAGACGCTGGAGCGGCTGTACTTGGGCGAGGTGGTGAACCCGACCTGGTTGTTCACGATGACGTGGATGGTCCCGCCGGTGAGGTAGCCCGGCAGCTGGCTGAGGTTGAGGGTCTCGGCAACGACTCCCTGGCCGGCGAAGGCCGCATCACCGTGCATCAGCAGGGGCAGGACGGCCGCCCTGCGCTCTGGGGGGTTGCGGTCCTGCTTGGCCCGGACGATCCCCTCCAGGACGGGGTTGACCGCCTCCAGGTGGCTCGGGTTCGCCGCCAGGTACACCCTCACCTGGTCACCACTGGCGCTGGTGAAGAGCCCCTCCGTGCCCAGGTGGTACTTGACGTCGCCGGAGCCCTGCACGCTCTCGACCCCGTAGTTGCCCTCGAACTCGTTGAAGATGCGTCCGTAGGACTTGCCCGCGATGTTGGCCAGCACGTTGAGCCGGCCGCGGTGCGGCATCCCGATGCACACCTCGTCCAGACCGTCGGCCGCGGAGGAGGAGAGGATAGCGTCGACCAGCGGGATCACCGATTCCCCGCCCTCCAGCGAGAACCGCTTCTGCCCTACGTACTTGGTCTGCAGGAAGGTCTCGAAGGCCTCCGCAGCGTTGAGCGTGCGCAGGATCCGCAGCTGTTCGGCACGGTCGGGCTTGTCCGCGCCGGACTCGATCCGATCCTGGATCCAGCGGCGCTGGTCGGGGTCCTGCATGTGCATGTACTCGATGCCCACCGTCCGGCAGTAGGCATCGCGCAGCACGCGCAGCACGTCGCGCAGGTTCATGAACTGCTCGCCGGCGAACCCGGCCACGGCGAACTCGCGGTCGAGGTCCCACAGCGTCAGACCGTGCGCCGCAACATCGAGGTCGGGATGCTTGCGCTGCTGGTAGTCCAGCGGGTCCACGTCGGCCATGAGGTGGCCGCGAACCCGGTATGCGTGGATGATCTCCTGGACGCGGGCGGTCTTGTTCAGGTCCGAGTCGTGGGTCGTGGCGATGTCGACTGCCCAGCGGATCGGCTCGTAGGGGATCCGCAGGGCCAGGAAGATGTCGTCGTAGAAGTCGTCACCGCCGAGCAGCAGCTCGTGGACCCGACGCAGGAACTCCCCGGACTGGGCCCCCTGGATCACGCGGTGGTCGTACGTCGAGGTCAGCGTGAGGATCTTCGACACCCCGGACCGGGCCAGCGTCTCGGGCGCGGCACCCTGCCACTCGGCCGGGTACTCCATCGCGCCGACGCCCACGATGACGCCTTGCCCCGGCATGAGTCGCGGCACGCTGTGCACGGTGCCCAAGGTGCCCGGATTGGTCAGCGTGGCCGTGGTCCCGGCGAAGTCGTCGGGGTTGAGGTGCCCGGAGCGGGCCTTGCGGACGAGCTCCTCGTAGCTGGCCCAGAACGCTGCGAAGTCCATCGTCTCGGCGGCCTTGATGCTCGGGACCAGGAGCGCCCGGGAGCCGTCGGGCTTGGCCAGGTCGATGGCCAGGCCGAGGTTCACGTGCTCGTGCGCCTCGACGGCCGGCTTGCCGTTCACCTCGGTGAACGACACGTTCATCGCCGGCATCGCGTGAAGGGCCCGGACCACGGCATACCCGATGACGTGCGTCAACGAGACCTTCCCACCGCGGCCCCGGGCGAGCTGGTTGTTGACGACGATCCGATTGTCGACGAGGAGCTTCGCGGGCACCGCACGTACGGACGTGGCGGTCGGGACCCCCAAGCTGGCCTCCATGTTCGTCACGACGCGGGCCGCGGGCCCGCGCAGGACGGTGGCCTGGACTGCGCCGTTCTGCGGAGTGGTGGCGACTCCGGGCAGGTGGCTGGGGGCGACCTGCGGAGCGATCCGCGACGAGGCTGGGGCCGGGCGCTCCCGGACGTCCTGGAGGACGGGCGGCCCCGCAGGAGGGGTCGGTGCGGGGGCTGGCAGCGCGGGTCCCGGCGCCGGCGCCGCAGTCTGCGCGGCGGGACCCCGGTGGGCGGGCTGGGATGATCCCGCCGGGCCGACGGGGGGCGCTCCCACGACGGGCACCGGCCCGGTGGCGCCCGCGCCGCGCGCGGTGGACGCGTCCTCGGCGGGGCGGTAGTCGGAGAAGAAGTCCCACCAGGCCCGGTCGACACTCGTGGGGTCCCTGAGGTACTGCTGGTAGATCTCGTCGACGAGCCATTCGTTCGTGCCGAACGCGACCATCCGCGATCCGGAGCCGTTGCCCACGATCCGTGCCTCCCAGCCGTGGCGGCTCACCTCTCGATGGCCACCCTCCGATGCTGGAAGGTTACCCCCGCGCGATGCACTGGCCGCGGGTTCGGAACGGCCGAATCGCCGCTGGACCGCCGGTGTGACCGGTCTCTCCCTGGGAACATGCAGCGATCCCCCCGATGGGCCGTCGCTGGCGCGAAGGCCCGGGTCCGATGGGGCGCCCGGTTCAGCTCAGGGGATCAGCACGATCTTGCCGAACTGGTCGCCGGTGGCCAGCGCGGCAAGTGCCTCGGCGACCTCGCCCAGTGGGAGCTCCCGGTCGACGAGAGGGCGCAGGCCGGTGTTGCGGCACAGGGCCACGAGCTGCTCGAGCTCGCCGCGGGTGCCCATGGTCGAGCCGACGACCGAGAGCTGGAGGAAGAAGACGCGCGCGAGGTCAGCCGGCGGGTTCGCACCCGATGTGGCCCCGGCCACCACCACTCGGCCCCCCGGCTTGAGGGCGCGCAGCGTGTGCGCCCAGGTCGCCGCGCCGACCGTCTCGAGCACCACGTCGACCCGCTCGGGCAGCCGCGCCCCGGATGCGAAGGCCTCGTGCGCCCCCAGCTCAAGGGCCCGGGCGCGCCTGCCCTCGTCGCGGGAGGTCACCCAGACGCGGTAGCCGGCCTGCCGGGCCAGCATGATCGCCGCTGTGGACACACCTCCCCCGGCACCTTGGACCAGGACCGTCTGGCCGGGCAGCAGGCCGGAGCGGACGAAGAGCATCCGGTAGGCGGTGAGCCACGCCGTGGGCAGGCATGCCGCCTGAGCCCAGGTCAGCTCGGCAGGCTTGGGCACGACGTTGCGGCGGGGCACGATCACGTAGTCGGCGAAGGTCCCCTGGTGCCGTTCGGAGAGCAGCGAGCGGGTCGGGTCGGTCGTCTCGTCGGCGTGATCGCCCTCGGAGATCACCGAGTGGACGATGACCTCGGCGCCGTCCTCGGCGATCCCCGCGGCGTCGCAGCCCAGGATCATCGGCAGACGGTCGGCGGTGATCCCGACGCCGCGCAGCGTCCAGATGTCGTGGTGGTTGAGGCTTGTCGCCTTCACCGCAACTCGGACCCACCCGGCGGGCGGATCGGGATCGGGGTGCTCCCCCACACGCAGGCCCTGGAGCGGGTCGTCGGTGCTGAAGGAGACGGCGCTTGCGGCGAACATGCGCGCGATCCTGCCAGAGGGTGGTCCCCACCCCGGGCGCGGTGATGCCCGCGGATCTCGGGCGAGGGCATCACCGGCTCAAGTAGCCCCGACGGGATTCGAACCCGCGCTACCGCCTTGAGAGGGCGGCGTGCTA
>CAZWXF010000126.1:0-6623 GCA_964638055.1 uncultured Bifidobacteriaceae bacterium
ACAGCCCGAGAGGAGTAGGCCGATGGCGGCGCCTGCACAGATCCAGGAACAGCTCCGGCAGACCCAGCAGGACCTGCGCGAGGAGGTCGACGCCGTGCGGGAGAAGCTCGCCTCGACGCCGATCGCTCAGCGCGGGGCGGAGCTGCTCGACGAGGCGACCCAGCGGGCCCAGGAGGTGGCGGACTCGGCGGAGCAGCAGGTGGAGCGTGCCCAGGAGGCGGCGCGGGAGGCGGTGGGCCGGGTTCGGGGCAGACCGCTCGCGCTGGCCCTCGTGGGCGTGGGGATCGCGGTCGCGGCCGTGTCGTCGGTGGTGCTCGTGCGCCGGCGTCGCCAGGGTGCGTCAACGCACGAAGCGGAGGCTCCGGCTCCCACCGTCGAGGGAGATGTCGACCCCTACGACGGCGAGTAGGGCGGCAGCTGCCGCGTGCTGACAGGCAGCGGCCTGAACGAGGGACGATGGCAGACACGCAACCACCGCAGGGGTTCCGGGGTGTGTTCCTCTGGGCCCTGGGTCCGGCCGAGGAGGCCTCGGCGCCCCAGATCCCCTCGATGCAGGTGGCCCAGGCGATCTCCGCGATCTGCCGTGCCCCCCTGCGAGCCGCACCGGACGGGTCGTCGCTCGGCATCGAGTCCCTCGCGGAGGACGCAACCACCGGAGGCACCCCGACTGATAGCCCGGCTTCGACGCCGACTGTCGGAGCCTCGGCACGGGCGCCGTTGGCAGGGATCGTGGTGCTCGGTCGTTGGCTGGGCGCCAAGCCTGGTGACGAGGCGTGGAGGGTGGACGCGGTGGACGTGGTCGGCGATGGGTTCACCGTGGTGATGGACCGCGGTCGGATACAGGTCAGCGTGCGTGCGCCGGGGCCCGCGACCCTGACTCCCGGCCCCTACGGCCAACTGCTGACGATCAGCGCGGCGCAGCGTGTCGTCGTGACCGTCAACGGCGAGCCGGCCCATTGGATGCCCAGCGTCCAGGCGGGGCAGGCCCACGACATGGGCGGGCGGGCACGCCCCTGGCCGCTGCGCCGGGCCCCGGGGGGACGCTCCTGGCGGGCGCAGCGGTTCCCGGTGCCAGCGCTCATGCTCTCGGTGTGGTGGGCGGGGCCTCTGCCGCCCGGGTTGGCGCTGCCGTCGGGCTGACGGGCTGTCATCGGGCTGACGGGGCGCGCCAAGGGTGTGCAAACCTGGATCGGGTGCGGCTGCGCTGGGAGCTCAGCGGGGCGGGAAACCGACCCATCGAGGAACACTCCGTGGGCGACGATGGCGTCAGGCGTGGCGGCTCGCGCTGCGGCGCGCAGGACTGGAGCGGTTCGAGTCGGACCGCTCGGCGAGCGTCCGCCACGACTCGTCCAGCCAGGGGTCGGGGCAGTTTGCGCCCGACAGCGAGCGGTCCACAACGCCGGCCAGCAGGGCGTCGTAACGACCCGCCAGGCGGTCCGCCCGTGGCGGCCGACGCTGGACACGGTTCCCCTGGGCTGCGTAGTCGCGCACGCTGAGTGGTCTGCTCAAGAATGGGTGCCGTCGGGCCGATACCAGGAGGGGAGCCTCCGGTCGAGCGTTCTCGCGCACATGCTGTTCAGCGGTTCGTGCTTTCGCCCGGTCCTTCGTGAGGCTGCCTTGTGTCATGTGCCGTGAGCCGTTGGGTGCGCTGGGAAGCCGGCTGAGCCGATCATCGTTGGAGGGTGGGACGTTGAACAGTTCTGCTGGGCGCGCGCCGCTGCCGCGCTGGGTGTGGCCGCTGACCCTCGTGGTGGTGGTCGCGCTGCTTGCCACGTTCGGGCGATACCTCGTCGCCGGCTTGTTCGCGGTCGTAGCTGTGGCTTTCGTGCTCGCCCTGGCCTGCGCTGTCGTGTGCGGGCTGCTGGCGATGGCTGGCCCTGGTCCGCGAGGGTCGCTGCGGGGCTTCCCCGGCTTCCGGCGTGAAGCCCGAGCCAGGGCGCGGGAAGCGCGCCTCTCGGTCGTCCACAGGGTGGGGCAGGCGCCGTGGAGGTCCCCGCAGCGGGTCGTCCAACTGGTCATGGACCAGCTCGCCGGCGAGGTCTTCGAGATGCCCAGCGGCCCCGCGCCCTACAGCCACTTGCGAGTCAGGATGCACGGCGAGACCCTGCAGATGCTGGACCGCTGGATGCCGATCCAAGATGTTGCCAGAACCTGGGCCGATCACTACCTTGACACCCACCGGGCCATCCACGGAATCGACGACGTGACGGTCTCGATCTGCGGTTCACAGGAGTTGCCCCGCGGGCGGGCCCTGATCGATGGGGCGTTCCGCGCCCAATCCGACGGTGCGGACACTTGGGCCAGGGCCCGGCGCTCCCTCGGCGGCCAGGGCGAAGTTGTGCTTCTGCGCGCCGACCACCCCCAGTACCAGACGCAGGCAGCCGACACGCGCGAGACTTCTGACCAAGCTGAGCTGCTCGATCCGGACGCCACGCTGCGAATCCCAGCCGCCAGCGCCCGGTCTGCGGGCATGGCTGGCGCACACCGGACCCCGGTGGGGGACGAGCGAACGGTCCGAGCCCAAGCCACGCAGCTGGATCTGGACGCCACAGTGCGCGTTCCGGAGGCCGCTGCCCGACCTGCGGTGGCGGAGCCCATCGCGCCGGGACCGCTCGCAGGAGACGCGCGGAAGATCGATTCCGAGACCGCGCGACTGGATCCCGACGCCACTGGGTGGTTCCCAACGGTCGGCGTTCGACCCGTTGAGGCGACACCAGGCGCGCCCTGTGACAATGCCACGGCCACCGAGCGCCAGGCCGGGACCCGGCTCGCTCTGGGATTCCAGCGGGTGGACCCGGTTACGCAGCGTGTACGGGCGAACGCGCCGGAGTTCTTCGACAGCCCCAGGATCTGCGTCGGCCGGGACCGGGGCATGGACCTGAGCATCGACGACTCGAACGTGTCCCGCGAGCACGCCGAACTGCGCCGGGTCAACGACCTGTGGACCATCACCGACACCAGCAAGAACGGCACCACCATCAACGGCACCCGGCTCACCCCCGGGAAGCGGTACCCGATCAACGACGGTGACATCATCGGGTTCGACCGGATTCCGCGGGCCGGAACCCCGACCTACCGCGTCGTTCTCAACACGGATGCACAGGGGAGAGCCCGCCGATGACCGCGCCTCTCGTGACTGGTGCCCGACTCGGCGACTACCAGTTGGTCCGGCCCGTCGGCCAGGGCGGCTTCGGGCAGGTGTGGCAGGCCGAAGACCCCCACGGCGCACGGGTGGCGATCAAGATCCTCAAACCCGCCCTCGGAACGACCCTCGATCCCTACCGCGGCTGGTTCCACAGGGAGTACCTGACCGGCAAGCGGGTCGACAGCCGGTTCATCGCCGCCCCGATCGACGCCGACCTGCACAGCGAACCTTCCTGGATCGCCTTCCCCTACATCGAGGGACGCACCCTCAGGAACCTCGTCGAGAGCGGGCCGCTGGCCCCCGACCGGGCTGCGCAGATCGCAGTCCAGATCCTCCGCGGGCTGACCGACCTGCACGCAGCCGGGCTGGTCCACCGCGACATCAAACCCGCGAACATCATGATCAGCCCCGGGGACCGCGTCACGATCCTCGACCTCGGCATCGTCCACGACCCCAGCGCCACCAAGGTCACCACCCTGGTCCAACCCGGCACCCCGGCCTACCTGGCCCCCGAAGCAGTACAAGGCCTGACCGCTGGCCCGGCCGTGGACATATGGGCCTTCGCCCTGACCGTCAGCGACATGCTCTGCCCGCAACGCCGACACACCGGGGAACACCCCATCCAGGCCGTGCGCCGCGTCTACCCCCGATGGGCGGACATCATGCAGGCCTGCCTCGTGTCTGAACCCGACCGCCGCCCCGCCGCCTCACAGGTCATTGAGTGGATCAACGAACCCCGCCTGCCGGTCCACCGACCCATCCCCCCGGCACATGATGCGCAGCATCGGCCGCCAGGACCGCCGACAGACCCTCGCCCGACCGTCACCAGCACGACGGGCGGCGAGGTGCCCTCAGGGTCGATCTTCCGCAGACCTGCCTGGGCCGTGGGCGCGGCTGCGATCGGCAGCTCGTTGCTTTCGGTAGCGATCTTGACGGCGTACGGAGCTGGACCCGGCGCCCCAGTGAATGCCGGCTGGGTCTCGCCCACCGCATCTGCTGAGCCAACCCTGGGTAGCGGGGGCTCGCCCACCGTGCCGGTGGCAACTGCGACGGTCACTGCAGTGCCTGAGCCCACTGCGACGGTCACGGTCACTGCTGAGCCCACGGCGACGGTTACTGCCGCGCCCAGCCCATCACCGGACTTCGTGAACCACCGGTATCCGGTGTCGTGGAGCGACGGAGTGACCGTGCATTCCGAGACCAGCCGGGATAGCGATGCCCTCGAGTGGCTGCCCTACCAGACAGTCGTGCATGTCGTGTGCCGAACCCAGGGAGAGGCAGCGGTGACGAAGACCGGAAAGATCACCCGGTGGTGGGACTGGATCGACTACCCGGTCACGGGCTACATCACGGACGCTCGCATCAACACGGGCGGTTACCCGCCCGAGGTCCCGCTCTGCTAGCGCATGTCTCCTTCCAAGGGCTCAATCGGCTTCCAAGGGCTCAATCGGCGAGGCCGAGGAAGACCAGGAGCGCTCGTTCGACGTCGATGAGTTGTGCGGTGCTGGCGCGCCCGGGCTGCGACAGGTCGGCTTCGTGATGATCGACAAGCTCACAACCGTCCGCCGCACCAACCTAGAGCCGCCACAGCCGCTACACACACACAACAGCACCCAGGATCTCGTGCTGGGGAGAGGACGAGTCGGCGGCCGGTGGGGTGTAGCGGGTGAAGCCGCCACCGCCGCTGCCACCGTCAGGCGCCGCTACACGTTCTGCAGGACGGCCCCAGAGCCGGCAGGTCATGAACCCGGACCACTCCACGGTGAGAAGGCATCGCTACCCCATGGCTGCCGCGACGAGGGCATGATCGGGTATCCCCAGGGACTACGTTTGTGTCGCCCTGGGCTTCGGTGTCCATGTCGAGGGCGTGCATGACTCGGGCGTGGGCGCGGGCGCTCATGAGTTCTGCGGGGTAATGGCGGTCGTAGATCTCTTCGGCCATCTCGATCGACGTCACATCGCAGGCTTTGTCCGCGGTGGAGGTGCGATACGGGTTGGCCAGGGCGACAGCGGCGCCGCCGATCACGTGAACGGTTGCTGCCTCGCCCCGTCTGATAGAGCATGGACGAGCTCGGTGAGGATCTGCCGGACCTCGGCGGGTGTCAGGGTGCGAGCCATCAGTGGTCGACCAGCTCGGCGGCGTCGAGGAACACTCCGTGGGCGGCGATGGCGTCTGGTGTGGCGGCTCGCGCTGCGGCGCGCAGGACCGGTACCGGGTCGACGTCCCACGGCTCGGCGAGGGTCCGCCACGACTCGTCCAGCCAGGGGGGTCGCGGCAGGTCTGCGCCCGACAGCGAGTGGTCCACCACACCGGCCAGCAGGGCGTCGTAGCGACCGTCGCCGGTGGGTGCCGGGGGAGTGACCGCCAGGGCAACGCGCAGGGCAGGCTCTGCCGCAGCCAGGTCCGCCGCCATTTGCCAGATGACTCGCAGTGCGCCATCACGATCGCCCCGCGCCAGGAACGCTCTGACCTCGTCGCCTGCCTGCGCGGCGGTTCCCAGACGGGTGGGAAGGGTCGTCAACCGGTAGCCCAGGGGTGCCAGCAAGCGGTCCAGCCGTTCGGTGGTGGCATCCTTCGGACCGCGCTCGACCTCGACGAGTCCGGCCTGGCTCGCGTGAGCCGTTCGAGCCAACTCGCGTCCCGACACGCCCCGGTACCGGCGGGCTGACCTGATCAGTTGTCCCGCGATGGTCCCAGCCACGACACCTCCCTATCGCGATCCGATACTTGTTAGAGTATCAGCAGCCTCGAATCGGCTCCCTCCCGGGAAGTGCCGCTTCGTGCAGGCGAACCTGCCGCGAACGACTTCCTCGCTGGCCCCGACAATCAAGCCGATCTGCCGTGTCAACTGATGCAACGCGCAGCGGTGAGGAAAGACAGAGGTCGCCGCCCTGCTGCGGCGCCTCGCGAACAGCGGGTACCCGTCGTGGTAGCCCTTGTATCGCCGGGCGGGGGGACGAGCAGGACGGCCATCAGCTCGACGCCAGCCGGGTGCGCGGGTCGACGGCGGGCACGGGCCGGGGGTGTCGGTGGCGCGGCGGGCGCGGGTGGAGCGCTCGGCTTGGTCGCCGCGGTCGATCTTCCACGCCAGGCGCCTGCGGCCGATGGGGGCCAGCCCGTAGGCCTGGCGCTGCAACCGGATCTCCGCGGCCAGGGCACGCCGTGCGTCGGGGCCGGGCGCGGTCCAGAAGTCGTCGACGAGGACCGCGAGCACGAGCAGCCCCCCGCGATCTGAGGTGTCCCACTCGCCGGCCATGGGTGAGGTCCACACGTCGCGCCACCACGCCTTGGTCTGGGGGTGCCAGTCGCGGACCTTCGGCAGTGCGGGGCGCCGCCACCGCCCGGTGGGGACGGCGACCAAGGTGCGCGCGCCGGGGTGCTGTTGCGACGGGCCCGCGCGGCGGGGTGCTTGGGGACAGGGCCGGGCATGATCCCAGGGATGGCCGACGCCCGCCGGCGACGGCAGGGCCTCTCGTG
>CAZWXF010000127.1:0-6562 GCA_964638055.1 uncultured Bifidobacteriaceae bacterium
GTCGAGACCCCGCTGGTCGAGCTTGTCGAGACCCCGCTGGGTGGACGCGTCGGTTCGGTCTCGAGTGGCTCGACCGGCGCACTCACACGTACTTGTAGACCACCATCGCGGTCATGATCGCCAGGAGCAGCACGACCCCGGCGACATCAGCCCCGAGCCGCAGCGGCCGTTCCAGCCGACGTCGGATCCCCTCGCCCAGGTGCCCCTCGAGGATGTTGACCCGAGTCAGGGAGGCGAACACCAGAGTCGTGGTCACTGTGATCAGCAGGCACCACGGGCACAGCGCGCCGATCGTGAAGTACGCCTCGTAGAACAGCCAGTACGCGAACGCCAGGCCGATCGAGTACCCCACCTGAGCGCCGAGCATGAACCAGCGCGGGAAGCGCACGCCGCCCAGCGCCGCGATCGCGATCGTGATCACGACCGGTTCGGTCATCAGCCCGAGGAACGCGTTCGGGAACCCGAGGAGGTTCGCCTGATCGCTGAGCCCCACCTTCGCGCAGGAGATCTTCTGGCTGATGTTGCACGACAGGTCCGCCAGCGGATCCTTGGCCAGCGTGATGGCCTCGATGCTCAGCACCAGGGAGGCGACCAGACCGAGGGCCGAGGAGATGAGCATCTCGACGAAGGCCGCCACGTGGTAGCGACCTGTCGCAGGCGCCACCTCATCGGCTGGCGCGCTGATCTGGTCCATGCCACCCCTCCATGTCGGCCCCGACCCCGGTGGCGCCGATGCGACCCGGGACCGGGTCGCCCGTGCGATGGTAGCGCCAGGCGACTCCTCGCGGATGCGCCCCGACTGGGCCTCGGTCGTGACGGAGCGTCCGTCCGCCACGGCTCAGGTACCCTTTGAGCGGCCACCACCAGGAGGATCGATCCCGCATGGCGTCTGACCGCAAGCCCACTCCCCAGCCGGCATCGTCGAAGCCGAGCGTCAAGCAGCAGCAGACCGCCAAGCAGTTGGCTGCCGCAGCCCGAGCAGAGGCCGCCGCTGCCGAGCGGCGTCGCGAGCGGATGATCCGCGGCGTGGGAGCCGTGGTGGTGCTGCTCGTCGTCGCCGGCATCATCGCGGTCGGATTCATGAGCCGGGGCGCCGAGGACCCCGGCGCCGAGCCGCCCAAGGCCGATCCGAACGCGGCTCTGCCCACGGGCGTGCAGTCCGACACCTACGGCGTGCCCTACGGAGCGGGCTGGACCGCGGCCAACGCCTCGAAGCTGCCCACGCTGGAGCTCTGGGAGGACTTCCAGTGCCCAGCGTGCAAGTCCCTGGAGGACGCCGCGGGCGCCGACATCCAGCAGGTCGCCGACGACGGGCTCGTCAAGCTCCTCTACCGGCCCACCACGTTCCTCGACCGCTCCTTCCCGGAGTCGCTCAACTCGTCGGCCCGGGCCACCAGCGCCTGGGGATGCGCCGTCGACGCGGGCAAGACCGGTGAGTACCACTCCGGCATCTTCGCCATCCAGCCCGAGACCGAGGGCGACGGGTACACCGACGACCAGCTCAAGGCCCTGGGCTCCGAGGTCGGCATCACCGGCGACGAGCTGAGCACGTTCGAGAAGTGCGTGAGCGACGGCACCTACCTTCCGTGGTCGGCCAACAGCTACGAGGCCTTCGTCAGCTCCGGCCACACCGGGACGCCGACCGCAGTGCTCAACGGAACCGAGGTGGCCGCCGGCGACCTGGCCGACCCGGACACGCTTCGCAGCCTGCTCGAGGGCGCGACAGCCGAGTGACCCGGGGGGTCGCCACCTCGATCCCCAGCCCGGAGAACTCCGTCTGGTACCTGGGGCCCTTGCCCCTGCGGGCCTACGCGATGTGCATCCTCGTCGGGATCGTCGTCGCGCTGGTCGTGACCGATCGCCGCTGGGTGGCGCGCGGCGGCGCGAAGGGCTTCACCTACGACGTGGCCGTGTGGGCGGTCCCGATGGGCATCCTCGGCGGGCGGCTCTACCACGTGGCCACCGACTGGCAGACGTACTTCGGTGCGAACGGCCTGGGGATGGGTGGAGCCGTCGCCATCTGGGAGGGCGGCCTGGGCATCTGGGGCGCCGTGGCCCTCGGTGGGGTGGGCGCCTGGATCGCCTGTCGCCGCAACCATGTCCCGCTGCCGCCGTTCGCGGACGCGGTGGCGGTCGGGCTGCCCCTGGCCCAGGCGATCGGGCGCTGGGGCAACTGGTTCAACCAGGAGCTCTTCGGCCGCCCGACTGACCTGCCCTGGGGCCTGGTCATCGACCCCGCCCACCGACCTGCGGGCTACGCCCAGTACGTCACCTTCCATCCGACGTTCCTGTACGAGTGCCTGTGGCTGCTCCTCACCGCCGCGGTGGTCGCCTGGGCGGACCGACGCTGGCAGCTCGGGCACGGGCGTGCCTTCGCGCTCTACGTGGCCACGTACTGCATCGGGCGGCTGGGAACCGAGCTGCTGCGCATCGATCCGGCGACGCATGTCCAGGGCCTGCGGATCAACCTGGTCACCGTCGTCGTGGTCTTCACGGGTGCCGTGCTGTACCTGCTGCTCTCATCACGGCGGCGCCCCGGCCGTGAGGATCCGGAACTCCTGCAAGGCCACGCAACGGAATCGCCGCGACACGTGGTGTCCTGATGCGTCCGACATGTCCCCCCGGCTAGCGTCAGGGCCGTCACAGCCGCAGAACGGAGGAGCCTCACATGTCACCGAAGATCGGCACGCTTCTGCTCTACATCGCCGGGGTCGTGCTCATCGTGGCCGGAATCGGTACTTGGATCACAGTCTCGAACCAGCTCGCCGCGGAGAACATCACAGTGTCCGACGACGCCCCCTGCCAGGCAGGCCAGGAGGTCAACGGACCCATCGAGGCGTACTGCCAGGCCGAGATCATCAACACGCACGCCCTCGCGTCCACCGGGGGCAAGACGTACGCCGAGCTCGATCGGGACGATCCGGCCCGCACCACCGCGATGCAGGCGTCCTTCCTTCGCGCATCCCTCTTCACCTCCGTCGTGTCGTTCGGGGTGGCTGCCTTCGCCATGGGCATGGGCGTGATCACGCTGATCATTGCTGCCACAGTCTCGGCCGTGGCCAAGCGTGGTGCCAGCGTCTGACACCTCCTCCGTCCACCGGCGGCCGCCGGGTGCTCCCGCCGTGGGGCCCCGGCGGCTGCTGCGTGTCGAGCGGCGGGGCGGCCGTGGCATGGCTTGCCGGACTCGCGCGTGCGCGGACGACAAGCGTGGGATCGCCCGGCGTGATGGAGCGGAAGGTGGCAATCAGGTGGGTCACGCGGCGCCCCCACTGACCGAGGCCGTTGTCTGGACGCCGGGTCTGCCCAGTCAGGAATCGGCAGGTAGGGCGGGGGACGGTTCCCGGGGGACGGCGTGGTGCACCGGCCCATACGATGGCCTATCCTGCTCGTTGGCAGGCCAACGTCGTCCTGCCGACCTCAACTCCCGCACCAACCGCGTCGCCAGCGGCCAGCAGGAGCAAGGCCGGTGGATGACGTTGAGGAGCCGACATGCCACTGTTCCAGGCCGATCCGCAGGGCCGCTCGGCATCGCTGCGTGCCCACACCCAGGTTCCGCAGGCGCAGGGCCTCTACGACCCGGCCAGCGAGCACGACGCCTGCGGTGTCGCCTTCGTGGCCACGATGACAGGTGTCGCCAGTCACGACATCGTCGAGAAGGCCATCACCGCGCTGCGCAACCTGGATCACCGCGGCGCCTCGGGGGCTGAGCCGGACAGCGGTGACGGGGCCGGCATCCTGATCCAGGTACCGGACGCATTCCTGCGAGCCGTGGTGGAGTTCGACCTGCCCGCCCTCGGGGCCTACGCGATGGGCATCGCGTTCCTGCCTGCTGACGAGGCGGGGCAGCGCCATGTGAAGGCCGAGATCGAGCGGATCGCCGTCGAGGAGGACCTCGTCGTCCTCGGGTGGCGGCAGGTGCCGACCAACTCCGGGATGGTGGGGATCACCGCGCGCAGCAGCATGCCGGGCTTCCATCAGATGTTCGTCACCCCCCGGCAACGCGTCAGCGACCACATGGTGCTCGAGCGGATGGCGTTCTGCCTGCGCAAGCGCGCCGAGCGGGAGGCGGACACCTACTTCCCCAGCCTGTCCTCGCGCACCCTGGTCTACAAGGGGATGCTGACCACCGGCCAGCTCGAGCACTTCTTCCCGGACCTCACCGATCACCGCATCGCCAGTGCGCTCGCCGTCGTGCACTCCCGTTTCTCGACCAACACGTTCCCCAGCTGGTCGCTGGCCCACCCGTTCCGACTCATCGCCCACAACGGCGAGATCAACACCGTCAAGGGCAATCGCAATTGGATGCGTGCCCGTGAGGCTCAGCTGAACTCCTTGGCCATCCCCGGGGACATCCGGCGCATCCTGCCGATCTGCACGCCGGGGGCCAGCGACTCGGCCAGCTTCGACGAGGTGGTCGAGCTGCTGCACATGGACGGGCGGAGCCTGCCGCACGCCGTCCTCATGATGATCCCCGAGGCGTGGGAGAACCACGACGAGATGGATCCGGCCCGACGGGCCTTCTACCAGTACCACGCCAACCTCATGGAGCCCTGGGACGGCCCGGCGAACGTCAGCTTCACGGACGGCTCGGTCATCGGGGCCGTCCTGGACCGCAACGGGCTGCGCCCGGGCCGGTTCTGGGTGACCGACGAGGGCCTGGTCGTCCTGGGCTCCGAGGCTGGCGTGCTGGACATCGATCCGGCCAGCGTGGTCCGCAAGGGCCGGCTCCAGCCCGGCCGCATGTTCCTGGTCGACACCGTGGCGGGCAGGATCATCGAGGACGACGAGATCAAGGCCGACCTGGCAGCGGCGGCCCCCTATGCCGACTGGCTGCGCGCGGGCCTGGTCCACCTCGAGGAGCTCCCCGAGCGCGAGCACGTCGTGCACACCCACAAGTCGGTCGCGCGGCGGCAGCAGACGTTCGGCTACACCGAGGAGGAGCTGCGGATACTCCTCACGCCGATGGCGGTCAACGGGCAGGAGGCGCTGGGCTCGATGGGGACCGACACCCCCATCGCCGTCCTGTCCGACCGGCCGCGACTGCTGTTCGACTACTTCATCCAGCTCTTCGCCCAGGTCACGAACCCGCCGCTGGACGCGATCCGCGAGGAGATCGTGACCTCCCTGGCCAGCCACATCGGTCCGGAGGGCAACCTGCTGGAGGCGAGCCCGGCGCACTGCCGGACGGTCGTGCTGCCCTTCCCGGTCATCGACAACGACGAGCTGGCCAAGCTCAGCCAGATCAATGCCGACGGAGACGCCCCGGGCTTCTCGGGGGTGCGGATCAACGGCCTCTACCGGGTCTCTGAGGGTGGGCCGGGGCTGCGCAAGCGGCTGGGCGAGATCTGCGCCGAGGTGGACCGGCACATCGCCGGGGGCAAGCGGTTCATCGTCCTGTCCGATCGCGACTCGGACAAGGACTGGGCACCGATCCCGTCGCTGCTTCTCTGCTCCGCCGTCCACCACCATCTCGTGCGCCGACGCACGCGCACGCAGGTGTCGCTGCTGGTGGAGGCCGGCGACGTCCGCGAGGTGCACCACGTCGCGCTTCTGATCGGCTACGGGGCTGCCGCAGTGAACCCGTACCTGGCGATGGAGTCCGTCGAGGACCTCGTGCGCCGGGGCGTCATCGTTGGCCTCACGCCCGAGAAGGCCGTCCGCAACCTCGTCAAGGCCCTGGGCAAGGGCGTCCTGAAGGTGATGAGCAAGATGGGGGTCTCCACGGTCGCCTCCTACCGCGGCGCCCAGATCTTCGAGGCCATCGGCCTGAGCCGCTCGCTCATCGAGCAGTACTTCACCGGGACGACATCCCGCCTCGGCGGGGCCGGCCTGACGATCATCGCCGAGGAGGTCGCGCAGCGTCACGCGGTGGCCTATCCACCCAACGGGATCGCCCCGGCGCACCGGACCCTGCCGGTCGGTGGCGAGTACCAGTGGCGCCGCGAGGGCGAGCAGCACCTGTTCGACCCCGAGACGGTCTTCCGGCTCCAGCACGCGACCCGTTCCGGGCGACGCGACATCTTCCGGCAGTACACCACCCGGGTCGACACCCAGTCCGAACGGCTGATGACCCTGCGCGGGCTCTTCCGCTTCGTCGAGGGGGCCCGTCCGCCGGTCCCGCTCGACGAGGTCGAGCCGGTCAGCGAGATCGTCAAGCGGTTCCAGACCGGAGCGATGAGCTACGGCTCGATCTCCGCCGAGGCCCACGAGACGCTGGCGATCGCCATGAACCGGCTGGGCGGGAAGTCCAACACCGGCGAGGGTGGCGAGGACCCGGAGCGGTACGTCACCCTGCCCAACGGCGACTCGAAGCGGTCCGCCATCAAGCAGGTGGCCTCGGGCAGGTTCGGGGTGACCAGCGAGTACCTGGTGAACTCCGACGACATCCAGATCAAGATGGCGCAGGGGGCCAAGCCCGGCGAGGGTGGCCAGCTCCCCGGCCACAAGGTCTACCCGTGGGTCGCCAGGACGCGGCACTCGACGCCCGGTGTGGGCCTGATCAGCCCACCGCCGCACCACGACATCTACTCGATCGAGGACCTGGCCCAGCTCATCCACGACC
>CAZWXF010000128.1:0-6380 GCA_964638055.1 uncultured Bifidobacteriaceae bacterium
GCTAAGCGCTATGCGCTTCCGGAGAGGATCCCAGCGTGAGCGCGCTTCCCGTCGAGGCTGACTCCCTGCTCCCGCCCGCCGCAGCAGCCCTCCACCTCGGCATCGGCCTGAAGGGCCTTCGCCGCCTCGGACTTCCCTCCGAGGGCACACCCACTCGCAGGCTCTACCGCGCGAGCGTCCTCGATTCCTGGCGTGCCGAGAACGGCACGGCCACCGAGCGCCGCTCCGCGCAGGCGCAGGCACAGTTCACCAAGCACCGGCGGTACCAGTGTCCCGACGGGACCACCGGGCCGGTCTCGTCCCACCCGCTGTACGAGGTCTGGCGTGGCATGTGCCGCCGCACCGGGTCAGACGACCCGAACTACGGCGGCCGCGGCATCCGCCTTCACGAGCCCTGGCGAGACGACCCCGCCGCGTTCATCGAGTGGGCCGCCGAGAATCTCGGCCCCCGAGGCCCGGGCCAGTCGTTGGACCGCATCGCCGTCGATGGTCATTACGTGCCAGGGAACCTGAAGTGGTCATCCGCCACCGAGCAGAACCAGAACCGGCGCAACACTCGCGCGTATCGCCTCCTCGCGGGCGAGGCGACGGACTGGGACTGCCTCTGCCCGCCTGGCTTGTGCCCGGTGAGCGCGACTGCCACGAGAGGGCCGTCTTTCGGGACCTCGCCGCCCTCTTCGAGTCGGGTCTCCTCCGAGTGCCCGGAGGGTGACTCGTCCTGGTTCCTGCCCCGTGACTCGGTATCGGCGGGGTGAGTACCGAACAAGTCGACCTGGCACATCCCGCCCCCGCGCTTCTGCTCGATCCACAGCGCGGCGCCCGCCACGAGCGCCTGCGCTGTCCCGTCCGTCATGACTGGTTTCTCGACCCCGCCGCATCCGAGCCCGAGCCCGGCTCCTGGGGAGTCCTCGTCTCGTCCAACGGCGGGAAGCAGGTCAGGTGGCTGTGTCCCCAGTGCGGGCGGCGCTCCTCCTCCTCGATCGGGCACGCCCAGGTCCGAGAGTTCGACGTCAAGGTCAGGGATCTGCCGGTGATCCTGGACAACCGGCCATGAGCGCATGAGTCCCGGAAGGTGAGCCACGTTCCGGAAGGTGGGCCACTTTCGCTGCCCGATCAGCATGTCGTTCGCGCCCAGGGTCCACGGACGGATTTGAGCGAGTGCTTGGTCCGGCGGCGCTGGTGCCGAAGTAGAGAGTGCAGCGAGAGCTGTGGGCCGGCGAGGACTAGGGACCCTCGCCCCGTTCCCTCCCGGTCACGCGATCGCTCGAGGCACGGACCCTCCCCACCTCCACCAGGCATCTGCCCTGGGGGGTAGGGGGGCCTGTCCGAAGCCCTCTGGTCACACCAGAGGGCAACGGCCAGTCAGTGCCCGGTCACGGAGTCAGACGAGGAGTGGAGGGCATGGACAACCACGGGCACGTGACGACCCAAGTCCTCCCGCCCCCTCGCCTTTGACACCCGGAAGGTGGGCCATGTTCTCGCCACCCTCGCCACCGTCAGGGTCCACCTGGACCATCGCGAGCAGCGGGACCACCGTGACGAGAGTCACGGCATGACTCGACCCTGCAGCATCTGCGCCCTACCGCATGCGGTCCGCGAGGACGTCAAGCGTCAGCGCCGGGAGGGCGTGACCCTCCGCGGCATCGCCGCCTCCCTCGCAGCTGAGGGCCACTTGACGAACAAGGACGCCCTCCATCGTCACCTGTCCGCGTGCGTCGCACCCCTCGACCTCGTCCCGCCCGACGCCGACGACCGGGCCTCCCTCGTCGCCGTGATCGTCCGCGCAGCCCTCCACGACCGTTACCACCGCCTCGCCGATCAGATCGCCCTGGAGCTGCACGACCAGGGCCTGGCCACCGAGGCTCGGATCGTCCAGTCGGCGGCCTGCGAGATGATGCGGAGCCCGCTCCCGGCCCTGCCCGCCGGGTCGCCCGCCGCCGAGCTCCTGCTCGCCCAGGTCCTCGCGCAGGCCGTCGGCAACGTGCTCCGCCAGCCGAGCGACCACTACCGCCGCCTCGGCACCGAGATCGCCGCCGAGTGTCGCCGCCTCGGCTCCGAGCCCCTCGCCCAGGACTTCGACTTTCTCGCCGCCCGCGCCCGCGCCCGCGGTATCAGCCCCATCAGCCCCATCAGCCTCAGCCCCACCACCCAGTAACGACGGACAGGGAGCACCAGACCATGACGACCGCCACCAGCGAACTACCCCTACCCGCGCTGCCGTTCATCGCCCACTTCACGGACACTTTCAGCGTCTTGCTCGCGGACGGCGCCCTCGGCCTGGGCGGGGAGGTCTTCAGCTTCGGCCAGGAGTTGGAGCTCACCGAGGAGCTCGTCGCTCTCAACACCGGCCGCGACGGCCGCTGTTCGCTCCTCGACCGTCTACGGGCAGGCAGCGGGATTCACCTTGGCCCCTGGCCCCCCGACCGGTCCCGCCTGCAGCCCGGCTCGTTCGAGCACGCGGACGCCTACGAGGCGCAGCGGAGGCAGGCGTGGCAGATCAGCGACGAGGGCGAGCGCGCACTCGCCCTCTCCCGCCTGCGAGAGGAGTTCGCCCCCGGGCCGACTAGCCGCACGATTCAAGAGGTCCCTCCCCGTGTCTGACCTACTCCTCCCCGTCTCCGCCCCCGTCCCCGTCTCCGTCCCCGACCCCCTCCCCGACAACGCGAGCAACCGCTGGCGGACCATGGCCTTCCGCGACGCCCTCCTAGTCGAGATGCACGCCGCCGGCCTCACCGACGCCAGCCGCCCTCCCTCCGCCGGGTCGCCCTGGCGCGACTCCGGGACCATCCTGGGCCTGCCGTTCCACCTCACGACCCATCGGCAGGCGACTATCGAGCTTGGTCCCGCCCTCGACGCCGCGGAGGTCGCCGCCCGCGAGGCCGGCACGGATCTGTGGGCCACCGTCCATCACCGGCGCGGCCACGCGCTCATGGACGCCTACGTCACCGTTCCCCTGCGGGTCTTCGTGACCTTAGTCCGCAAGATGCCGACCTAGCCCCGTCACGCCCTCAGGCCCCAGGCCTCGCCGCGCGTGCTCCTGCTCCGGGCTCACCTCAGCGCGGCGAGGCTTGGCTTGACTGGGCTCCCCTCCCGTCACGCCCCGTCACGCCCTCAGGCCCCAGGCCTCGCCGCGCGGGCTCCTGCCCACTTCGACTCACCGCCGCGTGGCGAGGCTTGGTTCACTGTTCACTGGTGAGGCGCTACGGGCCCTGCTCTGGAGGGAGTGGGTCGCCTCGGCTCCCGACCTGACGTCCCGGACGCCCCGCCTTGATAGCGCAGCCGCTGGCAGCCTCGGGAAGGCCCCTAGCAGCCTCCTACAGACATTGAAGCTCGATATTTTGGGGGCGCTGGGCACCAGCAATTTGATCTTGTCCAGGAGAATCGTAGAGGCTTCCGCTAAGGAGTTCCGGGCGGAGACTGGCCCACCACTGGTTGACGGTCTCTCGCAAACTTGGGGCCATCCTGCTTGTGCCAAGTTCCGGTGACGCCGGTGACGCCCGGAAGGTGAGCCACTTTCCCGCCCTGGTCCCGCGCCGCCCGGAAGTTGAGCCACTTTCCATCACAGGAGGTAACGACTCTGCCATTCCGCGATTTTCTGCGACGTCGACGCCAACGGGGTCGGCCCTTGGAATCCATTCCGAGGGGGGCAAAGCCCGGTGGCGAACGCGCGGACTGCCCATTTGATTGCTATTGGACACCACCTCCGGACCGCCGCCCACGACCTCCCCCCACCTCCTAGCGACGTCCGGAAGGCTGTCCAGAGACTCGCCGTCCAGAAGTTGACACCCTCCGGATTCTGGGCTTTCTGTGGGTATGAGAACCCACCTGCTCGGGTACGCCCGAGTCTCCACGAAGAGGCAGTCCACCGACGCCCAGCACGACGCCCTCATCGCAGCGGGCGTGGACGCGGAGCGGATCTACACCGACCACGGCATCAGCGGAGCCCGCAGCGACCGCCCCGCTCTCCAGGCTCTCCTCGCCTACGCGCGTGAGGGTGACACCATTGTCGTAACCGCGCTCGACCGGCTCGGACGGTCGCTGTCCCACATGGTCAAGACAATCACGGAGCTGCAAGAGCGGGGCGTGAACCTCCGCAGCCTCCGCGAGGGCATCGACTTCTCCACCCCGACCGGCCGGCTCCAGGCCGCCATCTTCGCCGCCATGGCCGAGTACGAGCGCGAGCTACTTCGCGAGCGTGCTGCCGCCGCTCGTGAGGCTGCAGAGGCTCGGGGGCTGCACGTGGGCCGACCACGAGCCCTTACCCCAGGCCAGGCCGAGACCGCCAGGCGCATGCGCGAGGCAGGCTTCGCCATCGCGGAGATTGCCAAGACCCTCGGGACCAGCAGGGCGACGGTCTACCGCTACACCGACCCGGAGGCCGCCGCGTGAGCAAGCTTGAAGGAGTGACCCCGAGCCGCGCTGGCACTGCAAGAGCACCTCGCATGGCGAGGGACGTTGGCCGGTACGAGGGCGGCTACGCTCCCTGCCCGACGTGTGTCATCCCCTCGGCCGACGTGGATGGTCTGGGAGTGAGCCGAGGCGAATGTCGTAGCCGTCCGGTAGAACCTCCCTCGGTAGTCTGGGAGTCGAGCGGCCGAGCATTGGCCGCCGTAGTCGGAGGGTCTTGGGTGACGAACCGGGCGGATGACTTGGCGGCCATCGCGAAGGCCCTCAACGGAGCAGTAGTAGGTCAGTCGGAGTCCGGTCTCGTCGCGCAGGGGGACTCCCTGGCACTCCTGCCGCTCCTGCCAGACCAGGCCGTGTCCTTGGTCCTCTGCGACCCGCCTTACCACTCGACCAAGAAGAGCAACATCACCGGCGACCGGGACTTTGAGGAGGACGAGCACTTCCTGGAGTGGCTCGAGAAGTACGCGATGGAGTGGAAGCGCGTTCTCAAGCCCAGTGGCACGGTGTACGTCTTCTGCTCCGGCGCCATGTCGGCCCGGCTCGAAGTGATGATGTCTCGCTACTTCCGCCCCATCGCCCACGTCACGTGGTCCAAGCCGAACGAGCCTGGCTACGACGGATGGAAGGGCAAGATGAACAAGCAGGCGCTGCGCTCGTGGTACCCGCAAAGCGAGCGCATCCTGATGTTCGAGCACGGCCAGTATGGGTCGCTCGAGGCCTACCGCCGCTCGCCGATGGGCGAGTACCTCTTGGCGCAGCGCAAGCTGTCGGGCCTCACCATGACTGACGTCTGCGAGATTATGGGCGAGTACGGCAAGGTAAATCGAGGAGGAGCGGTCGCGAACTGGGAGGCGGGCCGGAACATCCCCAGCCGTGATCAGTACACCCGCTTGGTCCAGGCCTTGATGAGCACTGGGCGTGTTACCTCGATGCTGGACTATGAGGATTTGATCCGGCCCATGCAGGTCAACGGTCAGATGGAGTTCACGGACGTCTGGAACTTCATGAGCGTCCGGCCCTTCGCCGACAAGCACCCGGCCGAGAAGCCCCAGGACATGTTGCTCCACATGATCGCTGCCTCCAGCTACCCGGGTGACATCGTTCTGGACACCTTCGGCGGCTCCGGGTCTACGGGTGTCGCGGCGGTCAGGCTAGGCCGGCGCGCGGTGGTCATGGAGATTGAGGCGAGGTGGGCGCAGCGAGCAGCGAGGGAGGTCACGGCGGCCAGGCCCGGTGAGCAGTTCGAGGCACCCGTCCGCACGTCTCACAACAAACGCCGCAGTCAGGCCTCAGCGGTCACCGGCAGCCTCTTCGACTGACTCGCGCACCTCGGCGATGGCCGCGATGCCGCCCTGGTTCTCGAGCACCCGCGCCATCCACTCCAGCGTGGGGACGATGCCTGCGTCCTTTGTGACGACGTTGCAGTGGTGGTGGCCCCAGCCCAGGTTGTACGGCTGATGCTGGAGCGTCCCGACTCGCAACTCGTCGATGTGAAACAGGCTCACCTCCGTCACGGTCTGGTCCAGCGTCTCCCGGCCGGAGGCCTGCTCCACGCGGCTCACAAAGGCGCGCGCTGACATCCTGTTGAGGCACAGCGGGCAGACCGTGTGCCCGTCGGGGTTCAAGATGCGCAGCTTCTCCAGGCGCTCGATGTCCAGCAGGCCGGCCGCCTCCGCCCTTGTGAGAGTGTCCCGGCGGCGGAGCCTCGCCGCAGCCTCAGTCATTCCTAGCGCCTGCACCACGTCCAGGGCATCCGGGCAGCCCCAGAACAGTGCTTCCAGCTGGAGGCGGCAGAGCTTGGTGTCCTGGTCGCTGGCGTACTCGTAGACGCGGATCCCCGCGCCTTTGAGGCTGGTGGTCGCGAAGCCGTGGTTGATCTTGGCGTCCGCAGTCGTGGCCGAGATGCGCGCCACGTAGTGCCCTCCAAGCGGAGCAAGTCGGGAGGTTGCGACCCGGAGCCCGTGGGCGTTGGG
>CAZWXF010000129.1:0-2192 GCA_964638055.1 uncultured Bifidobacteriaceae bacterium
GTGTCCAGGGGCAGGTGCTGGAGGACGCCGTGCACCGCTCGGCCCACCTCCGAGCCGTATCGACCCTTCGACCAGGGTGGCAGCGACAGGTCGCGTGGGCCCTTGGCCAGGCCGGGCTCGACCTCGGAGGTGAGCACCACCTCCGGCTCGGTCCCCTCCAGGCCTGACGCGCTCACCGCGGGAACGGACCGGCTCCGCGCCTGCGCGCGTTCCCGCCACGCTGCCCACTCGGCGAAGGCCCGGGGCGGGTTGGCCCGGGGCTCGGCGGGCGGTGCCTCGGTACGCGCCAGGTCCGAAGGAGCCAAGTGCCCCCCGGCGGCCTCTGCTGCTCCGGCATCGGCCATCAGCCGAGCGGACGACCTGGTGCCCCCGAACCTGTGCAACGAGACCACCAGATGATCGCGCGCCCGGGTGGCCGCGACGTAGAGCAGGCGTAGCCGCTCCTGCTCGTCCATCTGCTCGTCGACCGGGAGCGCGGCGGCGAAGTCGCCGGTCTGGATCGAGGGGGTGAGCCGGGCCTGGTAGCCGGGCTTGGTCCACAGCAGCTGGACGCCGCGCGGAGTGCGCGGCTGCGCGGTCATGCCCGACATCACGACGATCGGGAACTCCAGGCCCTTGGCCGCATGCACGGTCATGATCCGCACGGCGTCGACGTCCTTCTCGGGCAGCACGGCCTCGGCGATCCGGGTCCCCTCCTGGCCCTGGAAGGCGGCCCAGGCGAGGTAGGCGCGCAGGCCCCCCGGCGACACCTCCGACCACGCCCGCGCCTGGTCGACCACGAACCGCAGCCGGCGCCAGGCGTCCCGGTGCCGGGGTCGAAGCGCGGCGGTCTCGAACGCCCGGCGCTCGGTCAGGATCGCGGTGAGCACCTCGCTGGCCGACAGCCACCGAGCCCGACGAGTGAGGTCGGCGAGGTAGGCCAATCCCTCGGCCACGGGTCCGTCGGCGATAGCGTCATCGGCGCCCTCGGGCAGTGGGGCGAACAGGCGGAACCTGCCGCCCGCGTGGCGCCAGCGGAAGAGATCGTCGTCGCCGCAGCCGAAGGCCGACGACCGCAGGGCGGTGACCAACGACATCGAGTCGGCGGGATCGGCGATGGCCCGCGCGGTGGCCAAGAGGGCGCGGACCTCGTCGGCCTGGTACACCAGCGAGCTGGACTCCGCCCGGTAGGGGATGCCGGCCGATTCGAGCGCGTCCTCGAGGTGGGACAGCGACGTCTTCGCGGGGACCAGCACCGCGATGTCGCCGGCCCGGGCAGCGCGCCACTGCTCGGACCTCGCGTCGTACACATCCCACGGCGTGTCCAGCGCCTGCCGGATTGCGGTCGCGACGTCGGCGGCCTCGGCCCGGCGCAGCTGGGCGGCGTTGAGCCTGTCGGGGTGCTCCTCGGCGCCCAGGATGAGCACCGACGGCCCCCGTCCCCCGGCTGGCCGGTGCGGGGAGAGGCCCTCATAGGCGGGCTGCTGCTCCGGGACGAACCGGATCAACGAGCCGAAGACGGCGTTCACCCAGTCCAGGACCGCGGGCACGGTCCGGAAGTTCGTGCTCAGCTCGACCGAGGTGCCCAGGACGTCCCGGGTCTGCAGGTACGTGGTGATGTCCGCCCGGCGGAACCGGTAGATGGACTGCTTGGCGTCGCCGACGACGAACAGCCGACCCGGCGGGACGGCGACGTCGCCCCAGTCCTCGGCGGACGCTGCGGCCCCGCCCGCGATGCGCACGGCGAGCTCGATCTGGATCGGGTCGGTGTCCTGGAACTCGTCGAGGAGCAGCCGCTGGTACTTGCCGTGCAGCGCGCCCCGCGCGTCGGCCGAGGCGCGCAGCAGGTTGCGGGTGAGCACCAACAGGTCGTGGAACTCCAGGCGCCCCTCGCCGCGGCGTCGCTCGGCCACGTCCAGCACCTGCCGTGCCAGCCAGCGGATCAGTATCCGCAGCGCGGCGTCGACACAGCGGGCGTGCAGCGCACCGGCCAGGTCGACGATGTCGCGCCAGGCCTGGCGGACCTCGCTCGTGGGGAGCGCCCACGAGCCCTGCCGCCCGACGTTCGCCCTGATCCTGACGCCGGCGACCTCCCTGAGCCAGAGCAGCACGTCATCACGCCGGTCGAGCTCGTCGAGACCGCGCTGGTCGAGCCTGTCGAGACCGCGCTGGTCGAGCCGGTCGAGACCCGCCGGGTCGAGCCTGTCGAGACC
>CAZWXF010000129.1:2292-6360 GCA_964638055.1 uncultured Bifidobacteriaceae bacterium
GTCGAGACCCGCCGGGTCGAGCCTGTCGAGACCAAGAGCGCTCAGGCCTGGGGCCCGGTCGATCGCGGCGACGAGCGCGTTCGAGTCGGCGAGCAGCTTGTCTGCCGGGTCAGAGCACTCGCTGCGCAGCAGGAGCGCCTCTCGTGCCCGGATCACGAGCGGCCTGATGTCGGGGGTGGTGAGGACCGGCTCGGGTCCGATCAGCACATCCCTGTCGATGAGGTCCCAGTCGGAGCCCAGCGCGTGGGTGAGGGAGCGCAGGTTGTCGAGCGTGATGCCCGCGTCGAGGGCCAGCAGCAGCGCCGGTGCGACCGAGTCGTCGTCGAGGAGGGCGCCACGCAGCTGACGCCACCGGTCCTCGAAGGCCACGGAGGAGGCGACCTCGTCCAGGATCTCCTGGCGCGGCGGCAGCCCTGCCTCGATCGGGTGCTCGGCGAGGATCCGCTGGGCGAAGGAGTGCAGGGTGCCGATCGCGGCGCCATCGAGGTCGTCGAGCGCCTCGTTGGCACGAGTGTGTGGCTCGCTGCCCTCGGCGGCGTCGTGCCGGACATCCTCGAAGACCGCGCGAAGCCGGTCGCGCAGCTCCGCGCCAGCACGCTCGGTGAACGTCACGGCCGCGATCCGCGCCAACGGGATTCCGTCGCGCAAGACGAGGGTCACCACTCGGTCGATCAGGGCCTTGGTCTTCCCGGATCCGGCACCAGCGTTGACGAACAGGGTCCTGCCGGTGTCCTGAGTGATCTGCAGCCGGGCCGGGCCGTCGATCAGGGGCGGCGTAGGCACGGGCGCGCGGGTGCTCACGCGTCCTCCTCGGCGGGGTGGGTGGCCTTGGGATCGACCAGGGCGACGAGCTGGGCGAGGGCGGGGTCGGATCGCTTGCGCTGGTACCGCGCACGTTCGGCTGCGTGCCCCACCCCGTCGGGGTTGCAGTACTCGCACTGGACCCAGCCCCAGTCGGCTTCCTCGGGTGCCTTGAGCGGGAAGAGCCCCGCAGCGATCGATTCGACGAGCACCTCCACACAGGCGGTGAACGTGGCCAGGACGTCCTCGGTGAGCGGCAGCCCGATGCGGCCCTCGTCCTTGTGAACGAACCAGTACGCCGCTGAGACCCTCGTGTCAGGCTGGCCGTGGGCACGGCGGGCGGCGGCGGCGTACACGGGCAGCTGGAGCTTGGTGCCGGCGAGCACGGGGTCCTGTTCGCTGATCCCCTTGAACTTCCGCTTGCTGCCTGTCTTGACGTCGGTCACCAGAAGGGTGCCGTCCGCGGCGACGTCGACCTTGTCCGCGCTGCCCTTGAACCGGACGGTGCCCCTGGTGACCGGGATCGCGACCGCCTCCACAGGCTTGCCGGGCCCGAACTCGAGCTCGCTGGCGAGGACCCGGGCGCCCAGCCCGGCCCGCCACTCATCGTCGACGTCGAGGGCCTTGGCCAGCGTGGCGAGGATGCGCGGGCGGTCTCGCGCCCACAGCCGGTGGTGCCCGGTGAGGCCGCGGGCCTCGAACTCGGCTGCCAGCTCCTCCGCCAGCTCGAGGAGCCGGGCGCGGTGGCGCGGCGTCCACGGCTGACCGGGCCCGGGAAGGTCGGCAGTCTGGCTGATCAGTCGATCCAGCGCCTGGTGAACCAGGTTGCCGATCTCGATCGCGGAGATCGCCACCGTGTCCTCGGGCTGCTCCAGCGGGGTGACCCCGAGGAGCCTCTTGACGAAGAAGGCGTGGGGGCAGGTCGCGTAGGACTCCAGCGCGGTCGGGGACACCGCGAGCTCACCGTCGGCGTAGTCGGGCCGGCCCTCGACACCAGCGAGGTTGCCGTCGAAGCGGGTGAACGCCGAGGAGCCGCGTGCCTCCAGCAGGGTCGTCGAGGCCGCGACCACGGGGTCCGCGCGAGCCTCGTCGGGCTCGGCGAGCGCCTGCCGGATGCGCCACTCCTGCTCGGTGGCCAGGATCCCGGTGCGCCGCAGCTCGCCGGCGAAGGACGGAGCGCTCGTCAGCTCGGTGATCTCCAGGTCCTCCCACTGCGTCGCGGCGAGCCGGTGGTCTCCACTGAGCTCGCGCAGCGTCGGCAGGAGGAAGCGGCTGGGCAGTCGAGCGCTGGAGCGGCGCAGGTCCCCGCGGGGGAAGCTGACCACCGCACGGCTGGCGGACTGCAGCGCGACGAGGAACTGCCGGTGGATCGCGTGGAGGTCGTCGAGGGGAGCTCCGAGCTCTCCGTTCGCCGCCGCGCGCACGTCGGCGGACAGCAGGGCGTCCTCGTGCAGTCGCCCCGGCAGGAGATCCTCGGCGACTCCGACGAGGAACAAGGTGTCCAGGTCGAGCCCGGGCGCAGCACTGAGCGGGCCGACGAAGACGCCCTCACCGAACCGACCGACCCGTGGTGCGGCGGAGGCCAGCGCAAGGTCGAGCACGTCGCGCAGCGATCCGAAGTCCGGCTGCAGTCCCAGAGCGTCCAGGCTTGTGAGCTCGGAGAGTGCCCTCAGGATGCTCGTCGCGGCGTACTGCTCCTGCACCGGAAGGGCTCGGTCCAAGGGTCCGACCAGGTCGGTGAGCAGGATCGTGACCTGCTCGGCCATGACCGCCCAGGTCTGGCTGAGTGCCGCATGGTCGAGGCGGCCGGTGACCTCGGTGACGAACCGGCCCAGAGCCGCGCAGGCGTCGAGCTGCCGGCCCACGCGCTCCAGGCGCCGGTCCTGCTCGTCCTCCCCGCGGTCCTGCGCGTCGAGGAGGTCGGCCCGCCGGACCCGCAGCAGGTCGGCGTGGGCCGGCAGGCGCTTGGCCCAGTCCGTCCCTCCCACGACGCCGGCCTCGCGGGCGATGCTCTCCCAGCGGCTCAGTGGCACTCGCTCGCCGTGGAGGTCGAACGTCGGGGCGTGCGCGAGGGCCCGGAATAGGTCGACGCGGGGGAACTCCCGTTGCCTGAGCTCCAGCAGCTCGAGCAGCAGGCGACCCAGGGGACGCTCGCGCACCGACCGGATCCCGGGCCCGTTGACCGTGACACCGGCCGCCGCGAGGTGCTCGTGGAGCAGGCGCGCGTACGGCTCGGCGGCCGGGAACAGGACCGCCACCCGGTGGGCGGGGGAGGACCCCAGCGTGGCGAGCACCCGGCGCACGACGAGGCGGACCTCGTCGTCGGCGTCGGAAGCGGTGATCACCTCGTGGGCGGTGGGGGGCGTCACCGCGGCGGCGGGGGCGGAGGGGGCCCACCCGGAGGGCAACGATTCGAGGACCGGACGATCGGCCCGCAGGACGCCTGTGCGGCCGAGCACCAGGTGGACCGGGCAGGCCTCTGCGAGCGCCATGAGGAACCTCGACGCGCGGGGAGTCAGCTGCTGCGGGAGGTAGAGCACGACGGTTCCGAGCTCGGCGACCGCCCTGGGGTCGGGCCGGGCGACGGCCATGAGGTCGCCCGGTGAGTACCAGCCGGCACCGAGGGACGCCCGGACGCGTCGGTGCAGCCGTACCACATCCGCGGCGAGGGGGGACGTTCCTGCCACGGCGGCAAGGGTGGGCCCGGAGAGCTCGTCGAACTCGCGATGGGCAGCGACGAGGGCCTCCGCCGTCGCGGAATGGCCGGCCACTGGCTCGAAGACCCCCGGCTCGGTCGCAAGCGCGGAGCGCCACGCCGCGGCGAGCACCGGCCCGGTGGCGGGACGCCGCGGGGCCAGATGACCCGCTGCCAGACGCTCGGCCAGGCGGGGGAGCGTGGTCACGGACAGGCCGGCTATGCCCGGGTGGCCGTCGACGCCGCGGGCGAGCGACCGGCGGGCGACGGTCCCGGCGATGTTGGTGGGCACGACCACCGTCGCAGGAGCCAAGGGGTCGTCCCGCTTGATCTCGCCCATGAGCTCGCGCAGGGCGGCCAACGCCTCGAACCCGTACGGCACCTGTCGCGTGCTGACCAGCGGCATCAGCAACCCCCTCCTCGTGCTCGGAGATCCTCGCACCCAGCCTCCATGCAACGTGTGGCCGCGCCGGCCCCGTCGGTCGAGCCTGTCGAGACCACGCCCGTCGAGCCCCGCCGGTCGAGCCTGTCGAGACCACGCCCGTCGAGCCCCGCCGGTCGAGCCTGTCGAG
>CAZWXF010000130.1:0-6357 GCA_964638055.1 uncultured Bifidobacteriaceae bacterium
CGCCGGGCAGCCCGAGTCTACGGCCCGGAGGGCGCTTCTCCCGGAGCATCGAGGGCGGGGCACACCAGGCGGATCTGGTCCACGGCGGCAGCCCCGGCCCGGACCAGCCTGGGCACCCGTCCTGTCAGGTCGACGACCGTCGAGGCGGCCGATGGCGGCAGCGGCCCGGCTGCCAGGTGGACGCTGGCCGACAGCGCCTCGGCCGCGGCCGCGTCGTCTCCCCCGGGGGCTGTCACCGCTGCCACCGGCCCGGTTCGCTCCAGGAGCTCCAGGGCGACCGGGTGCAACGGCATCCGCACGGCGATCCGACCGGCGGCATCGGCCAGGTCCCAGGCCAGGGACGGCTGCGCCCGCAGCACCAGCGTGAGGGGGCCGGGCCAGAAGGCCGTCATCAGGTCATGGGCGTCCGGGCCGACGACGGCGATCCCCGAGACGGCGCGCACCCGGGCGACGAGCACGGGGATGGCCAGGTCGGGTCGACCCTTGGCGACGCGCAGCGCCGCGATCCCGGTGCCGCTGAACGCGTCGGCTAGCAGGCCGTACGCGGTGTCCAGCGGCGCCACGACCAGCTGGCCGCGCTGCATCGCCGAGACGGCCGCGTCGAGGCCGCGCCGCCGCTGCTCGGGCTCGGTCATGTCGAAGGCTCGGATCACGCCCGCCCCCGCGCGGTGCGCACCCCGGTCGTGAAGCGCGGCCGGCCGGACAGGTCCGTGTGGTCGCTGACCGACTCGAAGGCGGGCTCGTCGCCCAGGGTCACGCGCCGGACGAGTCCCGGCACGCCCAGCGCCCCGCCGTCCTCGCCCTGGACGTCCGCGTGCTCCACGAGGAGCAGGCCACCCGGAGCCAGGAGGATCGCCGACTGGCCGACCAGACCACGGATCACGGCCAGGCCGTCCGGCCCGGCGAAGAGGGCCTGGCCAGGGTCGTGGTCGCGCACCTCGGCGTCGCGCGGGACCATCCCGGAGGGCACGTAGGGCGGGTTGCTGATGACGAGCGCCACTCGCCCGGCGAGCTCCTCCAGGGGTCCGCCGGGCCCGGCGACGGTGGTGGCGTCCCCGGCGACGAGGCGCACGCTGCTCGCGCTGCGATCCAGCTCCGGGGAAACGGCGACGAGGTTGGCCTGGGCCCAGGCGAGGGCTGTGGCCGAGAGCTCGACAGCGACGACCTCGAGGCCGGGGACCTCCACGGCCAGGCTCAGGGCGATGGCCGCCGAACCGGTGCAGAGGTCCACCACGAGGGCACGAGGGGTTGCTCGCCCTTCTCCCGCAGGGGTCGGGGGCTCGGGCCGCAGGGCTCGTAGGTGACTGATGGCCGCCTCGACCATCACCTCGGTCTCGGGGCGGGGCACGAACACCCCGGGTCCGACGCTCAGGCGCAGGTGGCGGAAGTGCGCGGCACCGGTGATGTGCTGCAGCGGGACACGGCGCTCCCGGTCGCCGACGGCGGCCTCGAACCGCTCGACCACGTCGGCATCGAGGATCGGGTCCGCCAACCGGAGCATGAGGCGCTCCCGTCCCGTCACGTGGGCCAGCAGCAGCTCCGCGTCGACCGCCGGGCTCGGCACGCCGGCCCGGCTCAGCCTCGCGGTGGCCGAGGCGAGGATCTCGCGCGCCGTCGCCATGGCCGATCACCCTAGGCCTCAGGGACGGCTCCGTCGTCGGTCGAGCCCGTCGAGACCCGCAGCCGTCGGTCTCGACAAGCTCGACCAGCGCAGTCGTCGGTCTCGACGGGCTCGGTCGTCTCGATGGGCTCGACGGGCGCGGTCGTCGGTCGAGCCTGTCGAGACCACGACCCACGCTCTCGGTCTCGACAAGCTCGACCAGCGCGGTGCTCGGTCTCGACAAGCTCGACCAGCGCGGTGCTCGGTCTCGACAAGCTCGACCAGCGCAGCCGTCGGTCGAGCCTGTCGAGACCACGACCTAAGGTGAGTTCGTGCCCCTGCCTGTCTCACCCGAGGTCTTCTTCGAGGCCCTGGCCGAGTCCCCGTCCGGCGAGCGGACCAGCCGGTCGCTGCTGCGGGCGACCAGCCACACGAGCGGTCCGTGGCAGGAGGGCCTCCAGCATGCGGGTCCCCCCGGGGCCGCTTTGGTCCGCGAGGTCTCGCGGCTGGGTGGGCTGCCCCCTGCCGCCCTGCCGGCCCGCCTCTGCTTCGACATCCTCGGCCCCGTCCCCGTGGCGGATCTGGCGCTGCGCGCCCGGGTCGTGCGGCCGGGGTCCCGAATCGTGCTGACCGAGGCCGAGCTCGCCGCCGCCGATCGCCCCGATCGTCCGCTGATGACGCTGCGGGCATGGCTGCTGCGCCAAGCCCCGGAAGGGTCCGGCATCCCGGCTCACCTCGACACGACCGTCCCCGAGCACCGCGGGACGACGGTCCCCCGACCGCCCGGGTGGCTCCCGGGCTACCTCGACGCGATCAGCTGGTCATGGGTCGAGGGATCGTTCGAGCGCCCGGGTCCCGCCACGATCTGGGCCCTCCCGCTCGTGGACCTCGTGGCCGGCGAGCCGACGACACCGATCCAGCGACTGGTCGCCCTCTCCGACTCCGCCAGCGGAATCTCGGCAGTCGCAGACCCCGAGACCCTGCTCTTCGTGAACACCGACCTTACGATCCATCTCGACCGGACGCCGCAGGGCGAGAGCCTGTGGCTCCGGGCGGAGTCGTTCATCTCACCGGCCGGGATCGGGAGGACGACCGGCGTCCTCGGCGACGAGCACGGCGCCCTGGGCCAGACGGGGCAGACGCTGTTCGTGGCCCCGCGGGGCGCGACGGGCTGACCGGCGCGCAACGCGCACGCCGTGGCCGCCACCGCCTCCTACGCCTGGGAGGCGGGCACGGCCCAGTTGGTCGCGCCGAACCAGTCGACGACCACGACCGTCTCGTCGCCCTCGACCCACGCGTCATGGCCCTCGGGGAGGCTGGTCACGTCGCCCGGGCCGGCGACGAACTGCGTGCCGTCGTCCATGCGGATCCCCATTCGGCCCTCCACGTGGTACTGGAAGTGCGGTGCCAGGCAGGAGTCCGTGCCCGCGAGCGGCTTCACGTCGTTCGACCACCGCCACCCGGGTTCGAGGACCAGTCGTCCGATCGTGCTCTCGCCGACCGTGAGGATCTCCGCCCGTCCGTGCTCGAAGGTCCGGATCTCGGTGGGCTGGGCGAAGGTGAAGTGCTCCACCGTCTGCTTCATGGTGCCCTCCTCGTCGCATCTACCTGCCAGTAGACACGAGGATCATCTACCTACTGGATGGTAGAGTCAAGGGACCGTCGAGAAGGAGCCGACATGAGCAGCGCCAGGCCGGGGGGGACGTCGGATCGCATCCTGGACGCCGCCGAGGAGCTCGTGGCGACGCGGGGGCTCAACGCGATGAGCTACGCGGACATCTCCGAGCGCGTCGGCATCACGACGGCGTCCCTGCACTACCACTTCCCGTCCAAGGCGGACCTGGTCCGCGCCCTCGTCGAGCGCTACTCGCTGCGGTTCTTCGCCGGACTCGATGCATTGGAGGCGACCGGTGCGGATCCCGCCGAGCTCGTCCGCGGGTACGCCGACGTCTACGCCGGCGTGCTCTCGCGCGGGCGCATGTGCCTGTGCGGGATGCTCGCCTCGGACTACGCGACGCTGCCCAGCGAGGCCCAGGACGACGTGGCTGCCTTCTTCGCGCGCAACGAGCAGTGGCTCGAGCGAGTGATCCGCGAGGGGATCGCGTCGGGAGCGCTCACGGAGTCCGCGTCACCGCTCGACGCGGCCAGGGCACTCCTGGCCGGGCTGGAGGGGGCGATGCTCGTCTCGCGGCCCTTCGAGGGAACGGCACGCTTCGATGCGATCGCCGCCGCGCTGCTGGCAACCCTGGGAGTGCCCGCGGAGCAGCGCCGAACCGCCACAGCCGCGAGCACCGGCGCCGCCGGGTCACCGACCACGTAGCCGGCGAGGGCCTTCGTGCTCCCCACGTCGGGTCCCAACGTCCTGGCTCCCGGACGGCGCCTCCCCGTTCAGCACGGTTGGCTGCCGGTGGACGTGACCGGCGGGGCCGCAGCGTCACCGGCGGGAGCCCCGTCAGATCGTGGGCAGCTCCGCCAGTGCCTCGGCGAACCGCTCGTCGGGCGTGTCCTCGTCGGTCAACCGGCCACCCAGGTAGGCGTCGTACGCGGCAAGGTCGAAGTGCCCGTGCCCGGACAGCGCGATCAGGATGCACCGCTCCTGTCCCGTCTCGGTGGCCGCCCGCGCCTCCCGCACCGCTGCGGCGATCGCGTGGCTGGACTCGGGCGCTGCCACGATCCCCTCGGTCCGGGCGAACCGGATGGCCGCGTCGAAGCACTCGCGCTGCGGCAGCGCCTGGGCCTCCAGCAGGCCAAGTGCGTACGCGTGCGAGAGCAGGGGGCTCATGCCGTGGTAGCGCAGGCCTCCGGCGTGGATCGGATCAGGGACGAAGCTGTGCCCGAGGGTGTGCATCTTCATCAGCGGGGTCATCCCGGACGCGTCGCCGAAGTCATAGGCGTACGCGCCGCGGGTGAGCGTGGGGCAGCTTGCCGGCTCCACCGCGCGGATGACCGGGCTCATCCGGCCGGCCAGCGTCTCGCGGATGAAGGGGAACACCAGTCCGGCGAAGTTGGACCCACCGCCGGTGCACCCCAGGATCACGTCCGGGGTGTCGCCGGCCTTGGCCAGCTGGAGCAGCACCTCCTCGCCGATGATCGTCTGGTGCAGGAGCACATGGTTGAGCACCGAGCCCAGCGCGTACTTGACCGTCGGGTCGCCAGCAGCCACCTCGACGGCCTCGGAGATCGCGATCCCCAGGGACCCGGGGTGGTTCGGATCCATCTCGAGGTAGTGCTTGCCCGCCTGAGTGAGCGTTGATGGCGACCGGTGCACCGTTGCGCCGAACGTCTCGATCATCATTCGCCGGTACGGCTTCTGGTCGTACGAGGCCCCGACCTGCCATACCTCGCACTCCAGTCCGAACAGGGCGGCGGCGAAGCTCAGGGCAGTTCCCCACTGACCTGCCCCGGTCTCCGTCGTCAGCTTCCGGACGCCGGCCTTGGCGTTGTAGTACGCCTGCGGAACGGAGGTGTTCACCTTGTGCGATCCGGCCGGGCTCACACCCTCGTACTTGTAGTAGATGCGGGCCGATGTGCCCAGCGCCTCCTCGAAGCGGTGTGCCCGGTACAGCGGGGACGGCCGCCACTGGCGGTAGACGTCGAGGATCTCGCCGGGGATGTCGATGAACCGGTCGGTGGCCACCTCCTGCAGGATCAGCTCCAGGGGGAACAGCGGCTCCAGTGCCTCCGGCCCGATCGGTTCGTGCGTGCCAGGGTGCAGCGGCGGGGGCGGCGGCTCCGGCAGATCGGGGATGAGGTTGTACCACGTGGTGGGCATCTCCTCCTCGGAGAGCACGTACTTGTGGGTCCGCGGGGCGTGGAGCATGGAGGGCAACCTACTCAGCCGCGTCGAGTCGGCAGGGCGGGGGGTGACTGCGCCTCGCCGGCTGCGGGGCTCGACCGGGGATCGGATCGAGGGCGACTGGCCTGCCCCTGTCGAAGGCAGCGTGGAGCGCGACCGACGTGACTGCCTGGGCCCCGTCCGGTCACCGCGAGACGGCGTAGGTGAGCTCGGCGAACTGACCGTTGCGGCTCACCTCGCCAAGCCTCAGGTGCTCGGATCCGATCCGGCGCGGCAGCAGCGGCTTGCCGACGTCGAGGGTGACCGGTGCGATGCTGACCTGGATCTCGTCGAGCGCGCCGGCGTCGTGGAACTGGCCCACGAGGTCCCCACCGCCGACCAGCCACACATCACGGGCACCCGCCGCCGAACGGATGCCAGGCAGGGCGTCGGCCACCGTGCCGGAGACGAACCGCAGGTCGATCCCCTCGGGCGCGGGCAGGTGTCGCGAGGTGAACACGTACGCCGGCCGGTCGGCGTACCACGTGGTCCACGCCCCCGGGTTCTCCAGCAGGTGCTCGTGCGCCACGAGCCACTCGTACGTGTGCGAGCCCATCACCAGCACGCCGATCCCGGACAGGAAATCGGTCATGTCGGGCGCGTCGCTGCCCTCCACGGCGAACAACCAGTCCAGCGAGTGGTGGCTGTCGGCCAGGAAGCCGTTGAGCGTCGAAGCCGTGTAGTACACGAAGCGCGGCATCGCCCGAGGGTACCGGCCGCCCGGCCCCTCCGGAGTGATTCATCCGGGCCGGCTGCCCGGGCCTGGACGTGACCGGACAAGCGGGCGCCCGGACCGGGCCGTTGAGCGCGTCTTCGAGCCAGTCCCGCGCGAGGTCGTGCTGTGGACACGCCTCATCGACTCATGGAGGTCAAGAGGCCGGCAGCCGCTTCGTCGTCGTCGGTCGAGCCTGTGTCGCCGCCG
>CAZWXF010000131.1:0-6207 GCA_964638055.1 uncultured Bifidobacteriaceae bacterium
AGGACTTCGACCGCATCCGCAGCAATCCCGCGTTCGTGCGGCCCACGGACATCCCTGAGATGGTCGGCTCGTCCGAGCGCGCCGGGGCGGAGCTCGGCTGGGCCCCCGTCACGCCCCTGGCGGAGGTCGTCGCCCGGATGGTGGCCGTGGACGGGCGCCGCATGGTCACCGGCGTCGAGCACCACCCGGACTACCTGTAGTCGGACATCCAGAGGGAGGAGGAGCGTGGGACTCGGCCGGAAGGTCAAGCAGGCTGTTCTCGAGCACGCGCCCGCCCAGATGGTGATTCGCGAACTGGTTCGCAGAGAGCTCGCCGGAGGGGAACCCGAGTTGCGCAGGGTGGGGCAGCTCTTGGACCGCGGCCGCCTCTTCGTCGATGTTGGGGCCAATCGCGGCATCTACAGCTACGTCGCTCGACGCCAAGGCTCGCAAGTCGTCGCCATCGAGGCCAACCCGGATCTGGCGGATTTCGTGCGGCGTTGGTCCAAGGGAACGGTGCACGTCCTCGATGTGGCGCTGTCCGATCGAGTCGGTCCAGGAACGCTTCGGACCCCGATCGGCGACTTCGGTGCTCAGGACGGGCTCTCCTCGCTGGAGCTGGACGATTCTGTGTACGGGGAGGTGCAGGCCCGCCAGGTTCTCCTGGCTCGGCTCGACGACCTGGAGCTCCACGACTGTGGGTTCGTCAAGGTGGACGTGGAAGGCCATGAGTTGGCCGTACTTCGCGGCGGCATGGAGACTCTCGCCCGAGACAGGCCGCTCATCCAGGTTGAGGTTGAGGAGCGGCACCATCCAGGTTCGCTGATCGATTTCTCCGAGCTGGCGGACTCCATCGGGTATCGGGGCTTCTACGTGCATCACGGGATGCGTCCCGTGTCGGAGTTCGACCCAGTCGCCCTGCAGCCGCGGACCGCGGTGAACTGGGGAGATCGGCGACCGGCCGCGACATATGTGAACAACTTCTACTTCGCCGCGGATGAGGGGCAGATCGAGCGCATTCGACGCGTGGTGAGTTCGTGAGCGACGACACCACGCAGGTGTACCTGGTGGCCGGCTCCGCGCCGCCCATGCCGTGTGGGGTGGGCGACTACACGGCAAGGCTCGTGGTGCGCGTGGCCATGCGCCACTCGGTGCGAGTGGCACAGCTTGACGGGACGACTCCATTGGCCGCGTCGGCGAAGGCCGTGCCCAACTGGTCCGCGACGGGGGTGTGGGCGACACTTCGCGACATCCGGGCCAGCCGAGCGCATGTGCTGTCTGTGCAGTACCCGACGGCAGGATTCAGCCGCTCGATGGCGATACACGCGCTCATCCCGTTGGTGCGACTCACGGTCCACCCGCGCCCGCGCATCGTCGTCACCCTCCACGAGCAGTCGGCCTCGCCAATCGTCGGGAGACTGCGGAATTCTCTGATGACCATTCCATCGGATGCCGTCATCGTCTCCAACCCGTCCGACCTCCGCGCGCTGCCGCGGCGTGAACGCCGAAAGGCCCGGATCGTGCCGATCGGGACCAATATCCCCGTGGTCCAGATGTCGTCCGCCGAGCGAGAGTCGCTGGCGGAGCAGGTCGGCCTGGAACCGGGTCGCCGGACTGCTGTCTTCTTCGGGCATGCCTTCCGCAGCAAGAGGCTCGAGGACTTGATGGGCGCCATCCGGCTCCTTCCAGAGATGCAGCTGCTGATCATCAGTCGCCTTGATGCAGGCCGGGACCCGTACCACGCAGGGTTGCTCCGCATGGTGGAGGACGTGCGTCGGGATCGGATCGGTGCGATCCGCGTTGTGGCCGACGCAGGCGACAGCGACGTTTCCCGGCTCCTGCAGCTGGCCGACTTCTTCGTCCTGCCCGCTCGTCATCCCCTCACCGCGAAATCGGGGTCGGCGATCGCCGCTGCCCTTCACGGGCTGGTCGTGATTGGACAAGCCGCGCCCAATATCGCGGACTCACGCCCCTTCGTGAACGGCGTCAACGCACTTCTCATCGAGATGGGTACGCCAGAACAGATCCGCCAGGCCCTCGCCCGAGTGTCGTCGTCGCCGGAGCTGGCCGGCGCCCTTGCCAGCGGCGCCCGGGAGCTCGCCGAGGCGTTCGACTGGGACGGCATAGTCGACAGGACCCTGCGGGTCTGGGCACCGGACGGCCTCGATCCCCTTCCCTGACCTGATGCTCGGGGGTCTTCACATCCCCCTCGAACGCGTCCGAGTGACTGTCTGGCTGAACACTGTCCGCACACGGTCGGTGCTGGTCTCTGCGTCGAACAGCGCCGTGCGTTCGCGGCCCCGGGCTCGCAGATCGGCTGCCCCGTCCGGGTCGTGAAGAGCCTCCATCATGCGGTCGGCCAGGGCCGCGATGTCGGTCGTGTCGACGTACCAGGCGGCATCTCCGCCCACCTCGCGCAGGACCGGTATGTCAGAGGCCAGGACGGGAACGCCGCGCGACATCGCCTCGATGACCCCCAGACCGAAGCCCTCATACCGACTGGGCAGCACGTAGAGCGCAGCCTGCCGGTAGAGCCATTCCAGCTCCTCCGGCGCCACGTACCCGGTGATCACCACGTCCTGATCGAGCGCCGCGTCCCTGACCAGCGGGATCAGGGGGTCGCGGTCCCCGCTGGGTCCGGTGACAACGAGCAGCGGGCGTTCCGCGGCAGGGATCCTGCGCATCGCACGGAGCAGGCCGTCCCAATTCTTGTGCGGGAGGCGATTGCCGCCGGCCAGCACGAGGGGCCGCGACACGGAGGCTGTGCCAAGGACGGCGGGCCGCCGCAATGGGAACGCACCGGGCGCTGCCGGGGCAAGAGGCGGGATGACGGTCACCGGCGCAGTGACGCGCGGCAGGTAGCGCCGGATCTCGTCCGCCGACCAGCGGCTCACAGTGACGATCGCGCTCGCGCGGTGAGCAGAGTGACGGATCAGTGCTCTCGTGATCGCGCCCGCCACCCCGGGTGCCAGGCCGGGACCGAACGCGTTGACGTCATGGAGGGTCAGCACGATCGGCAGGCCAGTCACGGACGCAGCCAGGTTGGCAGGACAGTGCAGGACGTCCAAGCCGAGTCGGCGCACGGCGGGACGCACCCCGAGGAGCTCGGCCGCTGCCCATCCCGCGGAAGTCGTCCCGCCCACTCGGGTCTCGTGGACGACTCCGGGGAACCACTGCTCGACGGCCTCGTGAGCGTCCGCGGTGGTGATGGCGATCACCTCATCCGTCTCGTGCAGGGGCGAGTGGGAGCCGTAGAGGTGCCGCACATAGGTCTCCATGCCGCCGCGAGTGCCCGTGTAGAAGGTGAGATCCAGTCCGATCCTCACGACCTCCTCGACTCCCGTTCGCGTTGCAGCATGTCGAGGATCCGTCGCGCGGTGACCCGGATCGACCGGGTCTCGCGAGCCTCCTCGTACCAGGCGCGGGTCGTTGCACGGAGGGCCGCGCCGCCGTCGAGGCAGGTCAGGATCGCCTGGGCCAGGTCCTCGGGGCGAGTGCTGGGCGCGATCATGCCGTTCCTTCCCGCGTCCACGAGCTCGGCTGCGGCGTTGCTCGGTGCGTCCAGGACGACACTGGGGGTGCCCCAGGCCGCCGCCTCCACCACGACCAGTCCGTACCCCTCCCGGCGTGAGGGATGGATCAGGCAGGCGGCCCCCGCCATCAGGTCGCTCAACTCCTCGTCGGTGAGTCCGGACCGCATCGAGATCGCACCCTGCTGTCCGTTCCGGGTGATGGCATCGGTGAGGGCGTCGGCCAGCGGCCCGGAGCCGACGATCACAGCCCGGAATCCGGGCACGCGACGGCGGACCTCGGCGATTGCGGCGGGGATCGCCAGCACGTTCTTGTCCGGGATCAGTCGTCCGACGAACAGGCCGTACGGGGGGACGCCGGCCGCGTCCCTCGATGCCGCCGTCGGAGGGCGCGATCGGGGGATGGCAGCCGGATCGTCCGCCGCCGGGTCCAGGAGACCAGGGCTGCGAAGCACCCGCAATCGTGGACGCAGGCGCTTGAGTCGAGACTCGGTCATGGCGGAGTGGCAGGTGGCCAGGGGCGTGGCCCAGACCGCAATGCCCTGGACGAGCCACGCGGCGGCGCCCCTGGGGGCGCCGAGGTACTCGCGCCACTGCTCGAACGTCCACACCTCAAGCCAGTCCACGACCAGCGCACTGCTCCCGCGAGGCAGGAGGGCGGCACGCGCCGCGATCGGCAGGAGCGCCGGTGTTGAGCTGACCATGAGGGCGTCGTCGACATCCCGCCGCCGCCGGATGGTGCGTAGTGCCGCCAATGAGAACACGACGGCACCTGCCGCAGACCGGGTGCCCGTCTCGTCGTAGACCCCGAAGCCGGGCGCGATGAAGAGGGTCCGGAAGGTGCGGTCGACCGGAGGTGTGGCCGGCTCGTGCTCGCGGGTCACGTAGGTCACGTCGGATCCGGATCGGGTCCACTCCTCGGCGAAGGCGCAGTACAGGCGCTCCCCGCCGCCGCGGGACTCCGGGAACAGGTGTTCGTAGTAGATCGCGATACGGATGGGTGCTCGGCTCACTCGACCTCCTGCGCAGATCGACCAGCGGCGTCATCGGCAGCCCCAAGCGCCGGCACGCTACCATCGAAGGTCGTTGGCAGGGGTGGTCGCCGGGCTCGGCCCATCGAGACCGTGGAACGGAGGTCTCGTGGCTCGACGCGTGGGCCCCAACGAGTTCGCCACGTCGAACGCCTATGGAGCCCTGGGGACCCTTCGGTCGACCCTCGCCTCCGGTGGGTTCATCCAGATCCTGGCGGCGCTCGCGGGATTCGCGGCCGTCCCGCTGCTCATCGCGGACCTGGGCTCGCAGAGCTTCGGGGCCCTCGTGGTGATCGTCTCCCTGGGGCCCTGGTTGATCGTCGTCGACGGCGCCTTGTCCCAGGCCACGCGGCTGGTCGCGGGCGAGCAGCGCTCGGGGTCCCAGCACAGGGCGCCCGTGTGGCTCCTGGCATCAGCTCGTCGGATCGCCCTGGGGATCACGGCAGTCAATCTGGCGCTCGTCGTCGCGGCCTTCACCTGGGCCCCGCTCCTGGACCTGATGGGCTCGCCCGAGGATCTGACTGCGGCGCAGGTCACGTGGGCCACTGCCGCGTTCGCCCTGCCCATCGTCGCCAGCACGCCGGGTGCCTACTGCCTGGGAGCGCTCGAGGGGGTGGGCCGGACCGTAGCCGCCGTCGTCATCGCAGGCCTGGGGCCGATCGTCACGTTGCCCGCAACAGCCCTCGCGGCGCAGGCGGGAGGCGGCCTGGTGATCATGGCGTCCATCCAGGGCTTCGCGTTCGCGATCCCGAGGTTCCTCGCCTGGGGCTACTGGCATCTTCGGCCCAGCATCTACGTGGACGCCCAGCCCCGTTCTTCGCCCTCGCCGCACCTGCGAACGATGCTGGTCGCGCAGCTGGCCGCCGTCGCGGTCCTTGTCATGGCCCAGACGGGGCTGGCGCCGACCATCGTCGCGAGCCAGCTCGGCGCCGATGCCGCCGCATCCTTCGGGCTGGTCTGGCGGCTTGTGATGGGCGCGCTGATCCCGGTGGCGGTCGTCACGCCGCTGCTTGCGGGGGGGATCGCCGCTGCCCGTGGCACGGGGTGGACGAGAGGCTCGGATCGGGCTCTGCTGCGCCTCCTGGCCCAAGCCGCCGTGGCGGGGGCAGGGGCTGCGGCCCTCCTGCTCGTCTTCGGTCCGCCGGCGGCCCGCTGGGTCAGCCGCGGGGAGATCGGCCTGCCCAGCGACATCTTCCTCGCCGGGGCCGCCTATGTACTCGCGACGTTCGTCAGCGCACCTCTCAGCCTGGCTTTCGCGGGGCCCAGAGCGGTCAGGACATCGGTGGTGCTCAACGCGACGATGACGGCCCTTGCGCTCGCCCTGTCGGTCGCCCTCACCGGTCGTCTGGGGCCAGCCGGCCCTCTGTGGGCCTGTGCCCTGGCAGCAGTGGTCGCGACGTGCTTCTGGCTGTCCATGTGGCGGGTCCGCCGGGAATGGCTCACCGAGGTCCATCACCCCGAGACATCGGCCACCGCCTGAGCCCCCGCCCGTGCTCTCGGAAGGCCGGCGCAACGCAGCAGCACCCTTCGCGCGTTCCCTCGCCCCCAGGCTCAGTGGCCCCGGGCTCCGATCGAGTCCGGCTTCAGGGACTTCAGGTACTGCCCGTAGCCACTCTTGAGCAGCCCCTCGGCCAGTTCGGCCAGCTGGTCGTCATCGATCCAGCAGT
>CAZWXF010000132.1:0-6090 GCA_964638055.1 uncultured Bifidobacteriaceae bacterium
GTGCTGGTCCACGACGCCCAGTTCCTGGCCCACGAGCGCCAGCGTGCCGTCGACTACGGCCACTCGACCGTCGAGGAGGCGGTCGAACTGGCCGAGCAGCTCGGTGCCCGTCGGCTGGTGCTCTTCCATCACGCCCCGATGCGCACGGATGCCGAGATGGACGAGCTGGCAGCAGGGCTGAGCGACCCCGACATCGTGGTCGCCCGAGAGGGCCTCGTCCTGGACGTGGGCTGATCCGGCACACTGCGAGCGTGCGCATCCTGGCCGTGTCCGACCTGCACTACCGGCTCCCGCACTACGACTGGCTGGTGCGCGCCGCCGAGGACGTCGATGTCGTGGCGCTGTGCGGGGATCTCGGCGACGTGGTGAGCCCGGTCCCGATCGATGTCCAGTCGGTCGTCATCGGCACCTACCTGAGCCGCCTGGCCGACCGTGCCCTGGTCCTGGCAGCCTCGGGGAACCACGACCTCGACGGGCCCGGGGAGCATGGCGAGCAGGTGGCCGCCTGGCTGAGGCGGTTGCCCGACGCCCGCGTGATCACCGACGGCGCCAGCCTGGACGTGGACGGGGTGCGGTTCACGGTGTGCCCGTGGTGGGACGGCCCCATCACCCGCGACGAGGTGGGCGCGCAGCTCGATGCCGCGGCCGTCGGCCGACCCGGCACCTGGGTCTGGCTCTACCACGCCCCACCGGCCGGGACCCCGCTGTGCCGGGACGGCCGGCGGGAGTTCCCCGACCATGAGCTCGCCGGTTGGATCGACCAGCACCAGCCCGACTTCGTGCTCTGCGGACACATCCATCAGGCACCCTGGGTGGAGGGCGGCTCCTGGCACGCACGCCTGGGCCGGGCGTGGGTCTTCAACCCGGGCAAGCAGGTCGGCAGGGTCCCCCCGCACGTCACGATCGACACCGCGTCCCGCACGGCCGACTGGTTCGGGGTGTTCCATTCGGAGCTGGTCGACCTCGACGGGCCCTGACACGGGCGTGCGGGTCTCGACAGGCTCGACCAGCGTCGTTCGCCGAGCTTTCCGAGACCACGACCAGCGTCTCGACGGGCCCAGACACCGGCGTGCGGGTCTCGACCGGCTCGAGCAGCATCGTTCGCCGGTCGAGCCTGTCGAGACCACGACCGAGCGCTGCAGGATCAGACCTCGGGGTCGCGCACGGATCCGGCTCGCGGGACCGGGGCCTGGTGGTGCACCAGCGCATCGAGGATGCCGTCGACCATGCCCAGGTGATCCTCGCGCCCGGCGAACTGGGCCTTGACGTCCACCAGGTACCGGGTCAGGCCGTCCAGCCGTGATGCGGTCATCCGCAGGATCGCCAGCGCCGCGCTCGGGTTCGCTGCGAGGAAGGCCGCAGGGTCGGCCATCACGTGGACCTGCGTGCTGGCCGTGGCCCGGACGGTCGCCGTTGCCGGCCGGTCCAGGATCCAGGACATCTCGCCGAACACCGCCCCCGGGGCATCGATTCGGGCGAAGGGCACGCCATCACGCTCGACCGTCACCGATCCGTGGGCCAGGACCAGCATGCGCCCGGGATCCGAGCCCTCCGCGATGAGCACGTCACCGGGCGCCACGGTCTCCATCGGCAGGTCCGCGCACTGCTCCAGCAACTCGCTCACCACCGGCATGACCCTTCCACGGCGTCGTGGCGAGGCAGTCTACGCGGCGACCCAGCGACCCTAGCCGGCGTGCCGACGACGGGAATCGAACTGGTGGCCTGACCGTGATCGGGTTGGGGGGAGAATCAGCCCATGCACCGCACCGCGTCGGCCCGGATCGTCGCCGAGGTCGTGGACCCCGCCACCATCGCCTTGCAGATCGCGCCCTCGGCAGGTCATGTGTGTGTCGAGTCGCTCCAGGTCAGCATCGACGGCCGAAAGGCTGCCGCGCGCATCGTGATGGCCGAGCACGGCACGCGCATCCACGTCGTCGACGCCACGCCCGGGGTCATGGTCGTCGACTTCACGACACGGGTGACCGGCCGCGAGCCCCAGCCCATGACGACCGAGGCGGAGCGCCTGCGATACATGCGCCCGAGTCGGTACTGCGAGTCCGACTCGCTGGGCCCCACCGCACGGGCCGAGTTCTCCGGGCTCGTGGGCGCGGACCTGCTGGCCGCCGTCAGCTCCTGGGTCGGGACTCGGCTGACCTATGTCCCAGGCTCGAGCCTCCCCACCGACGGTGCGGTCCGCACGCTGCTGGCGCGACGGGGGGTGTGCCGCGACTACGCCCACCTCGTGGTGGCCCTCCTGCGGGCTCTGGACGTGCCCGCGCGGCTCGTCGCGGTCTACGCGCCCGGTCTGGACCCGATGGACTTCCACGCAGTGGCGGAGGCCTACGTCGAGGGGCACTGGTACGTCGTCGATGCGACCACGCTGGCCCCCCGGGGTTCGCTGCTGCGGATCGCCACCGGGCGCGATGCGGCCGACACGGCGTTCCTCAGCGCGCATGGGGGGATCGTCAGCCTGCTGGAGCTGGAGGTGTCCGTCGTCGTGGACTCGCTGCCCGACGACGACGTCCACGAGCTCGTCCGCCTGTCCTGAACCTCCGGCCGCGACCCGGGTGCAGCCCGAGGGCGACCCGTCGGGGACGACCGGAGCATTCGACGCCGGCTGCGGACACGGGTCCCGACGTGCTGCGTGGGGCGTCCGCTTCGTTGTACCGTCCGCTCGATCCTCTCTCGGCCTTTTCGGTGTGCACCGCGCAGACCCGGGCAAAGCGGGGGTTCGTCCAACAATTCGGTAACGGACGTCCGCCCGTGGCCTGCTCGGCTCTCCACGGCATCGTCCAGGCGATTCAATGGGACAGCCTGCGCGCTCGGTTCCACACGGCTCGCGGCGAAAGCGACCCGCAACAACGACAGGTAGGGGTATCGATGAAGTTCCGAACGGGGCTAGCGGCGATCGCCGCGGCCGGCCTGATCCTCTCCGGGTGCTCGAGCGATGACGAGACGACCACTGGCGGCCTCGAGGCGCCCCCCGGCGACACCACCGCCACCCTGAAGGTGTGGCTCATGGACGGCAGCCAGACCCCCGCGATGGTCGACCAGGTAAATGCAAAGTTCAAGGAGGCGTACCCGAACGTCACGGTCCAGGTGGAGCTACAGCAGTGGGGTGGCATTCAGGACAAGCTGACCACGTCCCTAGGCACGGACTCCACTCCGGATGTTGTCGAGATCGGCAACACATACACGGCGAAGTACATCGACTCCGGGCTGCTGGCCGACCTCACAAGCGTGGCAGGTGACCTGGGTGTGGCCAACATGCTCCCGGGCCTGCAGGCCTCCGGCGAGTTGGATGGCGTCCGGGCTGGAATCCCGTACTACGGTGCAGTTCGCATCGTGATCTACAAGATGAGCGACTTCGAAAAGGCCGGCATCACCGACGTGCCCACCTCCCTGGCCGAACTCGAGGACGCGGCCAAGAAGTTGCAGGAGTCGAACTCCGACAACTCCAAGTACTCGGCGTTCTTCTTCCCGGGCAAGTTCTGGTACGGCGCCCTGCCGTTCATCTGGGACGCCGGCGGTGATATCGCCACGTCCGACGACTCGGGCACGTGGACCGGCACCTTGAACTCACCTGAATCTCAGGCCGGCCTGACCACGTTGAAGCGCTTGGTCGACAATTACTCGAAGGCGCCGAAGGACGGCGACGAGACCAAGAATCCCGACGCGTTCAACACCGGTGATGTCGGAATGATGATCGACATGATGTGGAACCCAGGGGCGCTCAACGCGCCAGGGGCCAAGTTTGAGGGCGACGTCGGCGTGTTCGCACTGCCGGGCACGGAGTCGGGCTCGACCTCGCCGGCGTTCTTGGGGGGTTCGGACCTGGCCGTCTCCGAGAAGAGCCCCAACAAGGGCCTAGCTGTGGAGTGGTTGAAGATCCTGACCGGCACCGACGTCCAGACCCAGTTGGCCAAGGAGAAGGGCTTCATCCCGAACCAGGAGGCAGCGTTCAAGGGACACGAGGGTGACCCCTTCCTGCTGGCTGCCGACGAGGCATCGAAGAACTCCAAGTTCACGCCTGTGAGCCCGAACTGGGCCAACGTGGAGAGCTCGGCCGTAATGCAGGACATGCTGGTCAAGATCTTCACAGAGCGGCAGACGATCGAAGAGGCGACCACGGAAGCCTCCGACGCGATCACCACCACGCTCAACGGCGGCTGATAGACCCGATCCCGACGATGGCCCGGCGAGCGCACCCTTGCTCCCCGGGCCATCGGCATCTCCGGACAGATGCAGACTTCCGGCAATCCTGAGGAGATCGGAGCCACGCCGTCGCGACTGCCGAGCCGGAAGGCGACTACGGTCCCGGTATTGCGGTCTCGCTTGGCGCGCGAAGATGAATCGGTGGAGGTGAGGCAACGTGACCACGACTGCCCCGGTGGTGAGCAAAGAGGGCGCGGGCAGCCCACAGGGCGGCGAGCCCAAGAAGAACAGGCTGGCTCTGTACCTACTGGCTCCCGCCACGGCGATCCTGGTGTTCGTCCTGGGGTATCCGATCATCAGGACGGTTGTCATCTCCCTGCAGGAAATGAAGCTCAAGGACTTCGTGCAGGGAACGCAGAAGTGGAACAACTTTGCCAACTACTACAAGATCCTAAGCGACTCCTACTTCTGGGAAGTCGTCGTCCGCACGTTGGCGTTCACGCTCGTCTGCGTCATCTCCACGATGGTCTTGGGCACCTTGGTGGCCCTGCTTCTGAACAAGCTCGGCAACAAGATGCGTCTGTTCGTACTTGTCGGCCTGCTGCTGGCCTGGGCCACGCCGGCCGTCACCGCCACGCAGGTCTGGCAGTTCCTGTTCGACACCCAGTTCGGAGTGGCCAACTGGGCCCTCGTGCAACTCGGCTTCGAGCAGTTCGAGGGCTATTCCTGGCTTGCCCAGCCTCTGTCATTGCTGACACTGGCCGCGGTTATCACGGTCTGGGGAGCGATCCCATTCGTCGCGCTGACGCTCTTCGCCGGCCTGAGCCAAGTGCCTAACGAGATGTACGAGGCCGCGTCGTTGGACGGCGCATCCTCGTGGTCACAGTTCTGGAAGCTCACGGTGCCGCAACTCAAGCCGATCTTCCTGATCCTGGTGGCCCTGTCGACGATCTGGGACTTCCGGGTCTTCACCCAAGTCTTCATCCTGCAGAAGTCGGGTGGCATCGCCAGGGAGACCGACCTGCTGGGCATCTACTCCTACCGGGTCGGCTTCTCGGGCAACGACTTCGGGGTGGGCGCCGCGATCGGCGTCGTGATGGTGCTCATGCTGGCCATCGTGTCCCTCTTCTACATCCGACAGATGATCAAGCAGATCGACGAGGAATCCTGATGAACAGGAAGGGCGGCCTGCTCGCCAACACTCTGGCCATGATCCTGTTCGTCGTGATGGTCTTCCCGGTCTACTGGATGGTCAACACCGCGTTCAAACCGCGCGAGGACATCTTCCTGGAGACCCCCAAGTTCTTCCCCTACCCAGCGACCCTAGACAATTTCACCAGCGTGATCCAGGACAAGGACTTCTTCCACTTCGCCAAGAACTCCCTCATCGTCACGGTCGTCGTAGTCCTGCTGTCGATGCTGGTCGCGTTTCTGGCGGCGACGGCTGTGGCACGGTTCAACTTCAGCGGGCGCAAGTCGTACATCATCATGCTGCTTGCAGTGCAGATGGTGCCGTTCGAGGCACTGCTGATCTCCATGTACATCATGCTGGACTCGCTCAATCAGGTGAACAAGCTCACTGGCGTGATGGTCGCCTACCTGGCCTTCGTGCTGCCGTTCACGATCTGGACGCTGCGCGGCTTCATCGCGAACATCCCCAAGGACCTGGAGGAAGCCGCCATGATCGACGGCTGTACCCAGGGCCAGTCCTTCCGGAAGATCCTGTTCCCCCTGATCGCCCCGGGGCTGGTGTCGACGTCGGTGTTCGCCTTCATCCTGGCGTGGAACGAGTTCATCTTGGCCAACGTGATCCTGCTGGACCAGGGTAAGCAGACGCTGCCGGTCTGGCTGACGCAGTTCCAGGGCGGGCAGAAGGCGATCGACTGGGGCGGGCTGATGGCCGGGTCCACGCTCTTCGCCCTCCCGGTGATCATC
>CAZWXF010000133.1:0-3768 GCA_964638055.1 uncultured Bifidobacteriaceae bacterium
CTCGATCCGGTCGTCGACCACATCGAAAGGGGCGCCAGCAGGTGATGGACCCACAGCCGCGCTCGGACCTGCGACACATCGGCCCAACCCGGGTCGGAGTCGCGCCGGGGCACTGAGTCGAGAGGGAGGGGCACTGCATCCCCTCGTGCCCCGCCACAGCCCCGGCGTCCACACAGCGGCGAACCTCCAGTGCTAGCCCACGTGGCCTGTGCGGGGACCACCCGAAGCACCGCCCCAGCGTCAACACAGCCAACCCCCGGTGCCTGGCCCACGTGACCTGTGCGGGGCCCACCAAGGAACGCCGCCCCGGCGTCCACATGGCGGATGACTTCCGGTGCTGCCCACGTGATCTGCGGGGGCCATCCAGAGCTTCGCCCCGCCGCATCCCTCGATGACCGCCCGTGCTGGAAGAGTCCCTCCCCGGTATCACGCCCGTGGGGAACGCCGTCGAACAACCCCCAGCCGACGAAGCGAGCCGGGCCCGGTCTCACCCCTGGGAACTCCTCGGGCCCCCAGCGACGCCCTCGTGCGAAGGGGCCCGCTCAGCGCTGGTGCGAGCGGAACCCCCGGCCGGTCTTACGACCCAGGTAGCCCGTGGCGACCAGGTGCTCGAGCATCGGAGCCGGTGCATAGCCGGGCTCGCGGAACTCCCGGTAGAGCGTGTTCTGGATGGCCAGTGAGACGTCGATGCCCACAACGTCGAGCAGCTCGAACGGGCCCATCGGCAGTCCGCAGCCCTCCTTCATCGCCAGGTCGATCTCGTCGGCGGTGGCGTAGCTCGCCTCCAGCATCTTGATCGCGTCGTTGAGGTACGGGAAGAGCAGCGCGTTGACGATGAACCCGGCGACGTCGGAGCAGTGAACGGCGTGCTTGCCCGTGCGTCGGCAGACCTCCGCCACTGTGGCAACGACGTCGGGCGACGTCGAGACGTGCGTCACGACCTCGACGAGCTTCATGATCGCGGCTGGGTTGAAGAAGTGCATCCCGATGACGTCGGCAGGCCGCGAGGTCGCCGCAGCCATCGCGACGACCGGCAGGCTCGAGGTCGTCGTGGCCAGCACGGTTCCCGGCTTGCACACCTCGTCGAGCGCGGCGAACAACGAGGTCTTGACGCCGAGGTCCTCGACCACGGCCTCCACGACGAGGTCGACGTCCGAGAGGCTCTCCAGGGTCGTGCTGCCGGTGATGCGCCCGACGACCTGCGTCTTGGCCGCCTCTGTGAGCTTGCCACGCTGCACCGCCCGTGACAGGGACTTCTCGATCGCGGCCCCGACCGCGGCCACTTTCTCGGGGGAGCGGGCGACGAAGACGGTGTCGAAGCCGGCCTTGGCGAACACCTCGATGATCCCGGGGGCCATGGTCCCCGAGCCGACGACGCCGACGCGGGTGATCGAGCGACCCGACTCGGCGCTCGCCGCGGCCTGGGGCGTCAGGGCGTCCGGCACCACGGCGGAGGACCCCTCCGACTCGTAGGTGTAGAAGCCGCGGCCGGTCTTGCGCCCCTTCATGCCGGCGGTGACGAGCTGCTTGATGATCGGCGCCGGGGCGTGCAGGCGGTCGCGGCTCTGCTTGTACATCGTGTCGAGGATCTCGTAGGCGGTGTCCAGCCCGATGAGGTCGAGCAGGGCCAGCGGACCCATCGGGTAGCCGCACCCGAGCCTCATCGCGGAATCGATGTCCTCCCGGGAGGCGTACTTCGCCTCGTACATGGCCGCGGCGTGGTTGAGGTAGCCGAAGAGCAGCGCGTTGGCGATGAACCCGGCGCGGTCCCCGACGACGACCGGGGTGCGTCCGAGCTCCTCGGCGAATTCCTTCACCTGCGCCACGGTCTCAGGGGACGAGACCACGGTGCGCACGATCTCCACGAACGCCTCGACCGGCGCTGGGTTGAAGAAGTGCAGGCCCACGACCCGGTCCGGCCGCTGCGTCGCCACGGAGATCTCGGTGACCGACAGGCTGGAGGTGTTCGTGGCGATGATCGCCTCGGGAGCCAGGATCGCGTCGAGCGCGGCCAGCACGGATCGCTTGACGTCCAGGTCCTCGGTGACCGCCTCGATGACGATTTCGCGGTCGGCCAGGTCGGCCAGGTCCATCGAGGTGTGGATGAGGGCGAGTGCCTCCTGTCGCTGATCCTCGGTGATCTTGGCGCGGGTGACGGCGCGGGCGGTGGACTTGGCGATGGCAGCGAGGCCGTGCTCGGCCGCCTCCGGGGAGACCTCGACCGCGATCACGTCGATGCCGTGCCTGGCCAGAACCTCGGCGATCCCCGTGCCCATGGTCCCCAACCCCACGACTCCGACCCTGCTGAACCCGCCCATGCCCAACCTCTCGCGACGCCATCCCGTGGCCCATCCACGGCTGTGGTGCAGTGTCGCAGCCGGGTCTGACATCGCGGCATCCGACCCCTCAATACCCTGTGCGGATGCGCCTCGTCGTGGCCACGTGCACCGTCGACTACGTCGGGCGGCTGACGGCGCACCTGGCCGAGGCCACTCGGCTCATCCTGGTGAAGGCCGACGGCTCGGTCAGCGTCCACGCGGACGACCGCGCCTACAAGCCCCTGAACTGGATGAGCCCTCCCTGCACCCTCACGACGCAGGTCGATGACGCGGGGGTGGGCACGTGGACAGTGACGAATCGTTCGGGCGAGCGCCTGCTCATCAGCGTCGGAGAGGTCCACCACGACAGCGAGCACGAGCTCGGGCAGGACCCCGGCCTGGTCAAGGACGGCGTCGAGGCGCACCTGCAGGTCCTCCTGGCCGAGCAGCCCCAGGTCGTGGGGCCGGGGCTCTCCCTGGTCCGACGGGAGTACCCGACCGCCATCGGCCCGGTGGACATCCTGTTCCGCGACCCCGCAGGGGGGCGGGTCGCCGTCGAGGTCAAGCGCCGCGCGGAGATCGACGGCGTGGAGCAGCTCACCCGCTACCTCGACCTGCTCAACCGCGACCCACGCCTGGCCCCGGTCTCCGGGGTTCTGGCTGCCCAGGAGATCAAGCCCCAGGCCCGCACGCTCGCCGAGGATCGTGGGATCCGTTGTGTGGTGCTGGACTACGAGTCCTTGCGAGGCAACGACACCTCCGAGGACCGCTTGTTCTGACTCCGCTGGTGGACTCCTCAGCGAGTGTGAGGGTCCGAGCGATCCCTCAGGCGGCCACCGACCGAAGTCAAGCACAGAGCGAAGCAGCTGCCCAGGGATCGGCCTCATCGCCGGCGGGAACCTCGGTCTCCCACAGGCCCATCACGTTGCCCTCCGGATCTTGGAAGCGGGCGGACGCGCCGACGCCCGGGATGGCCGTCCTCGGCGCGACAAGTCGTTCCCCCGCTGGCCTCCACGGCCCGCAGCGTGTCGGCGATTGCGTCGACACCGATGGCGATGACCGGCGATGTTGGCAGCTGCTCGCTGCGCGCGAAACATGCCGCCGTTGATCGCGCCTGCTTCGGTGGACAGCTGTGTTGCCTGGTCCTCGCGCGTCGTGACGACACTGGTGTAGTCACCGCCGCCCGGCATTGACATGGTCGCCAAGTCCCAGCCGAACACCGATTCGTAGAAGCCCTTGGCCCGTTCCAGGTCATCCGCAGGGATCTCGAAGTGCACCACTTCGTCCATGGCGCCTCCTCCACCGGCCAGGGCCACGCCATATGTGCTGGCCATGATCAACGGGGTCTTCGGCTGCTGCGATCCCCGAAGGGGACGTCGTCCGGGGTGGGCGGCGCTGCCCTGGGGAGGGCGACGTGGTCTCGACTGGCTCGACCGACGCACCGCCACGT
>CAZWXF010000133.1:3868-5927 GCA_964638055.1 uncultured Bifidobacteriaceae bacterium
CATCGCCTCAACCGCGCCAGCCGCCCGCCCGGAGCGCCCGCGACAAGCGCTCAACCACTCGATCCGGCGAGCCGAAGCCCTCACGTCCGGTCCACCGGATGACCTCGAAGCCAACGTCACGCAGCAGGGACTCCCTCTCCTTCTCTCGAGCGAAGGAGGAGGCGTCGGCGTACTTGCCCTCGCCATCGGCCTCCCCGACCACCCGGAACTCCTCCCACAGGAAATCCGGGAACAGATCCCCCGCGACCGTCACGATCCTGGCTTGGAGGCGGGGCCGGGGCAGTCCCGCCAGGTGCATGTGACCTGCCGAGAAGGACTCCAAGGGTGACTCGCGACGCATCTCCGCCACCTCGATCGCCGCGATCACGGAGCTCCTGGCGGACCCTCGGAGTATCGACGCTGCCTCGAGCAGGGGCTGGCGGGCAGCAAGGGCCAACCGCGGGTTCTCGTAGTGGAACCGGTCGAGCCTTCCGACAAGCCCGGTCAGCTCAAGGCGCTGCGCGCTGTCCAACACCATCAAGGCTTCAGGCAGGGTCGCCAGCGCGGCCAGGTCCACGGCCGTCCGGGCGGGAGTGGTCACCAGGAGGCCGTCCTTCCGCTGCACATGGTGTGCGGGTAGCTGCGCAGCGCGGATCACGTGGGCACTGCAACGACGCCCCCGGCGCGCGACCGACCGCGCCACGCTGAACTCGGCCGCGCCGGCAGCCACGTGCGCCGTCCACAGCACGGGGAGCCCGTGCGCGAGTGCCGCTGTCGCGTGACTCGCGACACGGGCAGGTGCGACGGTCTGAGCGGCCTGGGCCCGCAAGAGGTGTGCCTTGATCGGGTCGTCCGGGACGGCTGATGCGCTGACATAGACGCCGTGGCGCAGACGCACGATGCGGCCGTTCCGCAACGCTGACTCGAGCCGACGATGCGTGATGCCCAACGGTCGGACGTGCTCGGCCGTGAAGGGGACCTCGGGCGGATTCCAGGGGACGGGAGTTCGCACGACGCAAGGCTGGCCCCGGCGCCCACCCCAGGCCCCCCCTCCCCACCGATCTGTGGACAGCGAGGCTCTCCGTGGCCTGCCGCGCGGGGATCCGCCCCAGTCAGCCTGGAGCGGACCGTCCGCGGACGCGGACTCACGCGCGGCCCCACGCATCTCTCGCTGCGAGACCCTCGCTGCCTACGGCAGGCTGCAGGACCTTGGCGAGCGGGCGGGGGGCGGGCCACGGCCCGCGGCACCACACGGGCCGCCATGCACCCACGCACCCCGACCGGCCGGAATCTGCCACGAAATCCGCGTTCTCGCGGCCCTCTTGTCGGCGGAATGGCCAGTTGCGCTCGGAATCCACGCTTAGACGGCCTTCCTGACGCTCTAAAGGTGGATATCGAGCGCCGAAGAGGAATGTGGTCCCCTGACGGGCCCCAAAAAGGGGATATCGCGGCACATCCGTGACTGAGCCGACGCGAAATGGCGTGGCGGACGGCGCTGGACGTTCGTGGCGCTGCTACCGGCCATGGGAGCGAAGCCGTGGGAGCGAAGGAGGGCCGGGGGGCCGCGCAGCAGCGCAGGGAGAATGCCCGGAAGAGTGCGCGGCGACCTCGTCCGCGGGGATGACGCCTCCCGCCTTCTGCCCTCCGAACGCGGGCGAGCGACAGAACCTTCCCTCGATATCCCTGGGGATCAGGCCAGTCCGTGGGCAGTGCGGATCGCGGCCACCACCCGGGTCATGACCGCGTTGGCGTCGTAGTCCTTGGGGGTGAAGACTGCGGCCGCCCCAGCCGCCAGCAGCGCCTGGGCGTCAGCGTCGGGGATGATGCCGCCCACGACGACGGGCACGTCCGTCAGCCCCGCCTCGCGCAGGCCGCCGATGATCTCCGGCACGACGACCATGTGAGAGCCGGAAAGGATCGACAGCCCCACAACCTGCACGTCCTCGGCCACCGCCGCGGCGACGATCTGGGCGGGCGTCAGCCGGATGCCCTGGTAGATGACCTCGAAGCCGGCGTCCCGGGCTCGCACGGCGATCTGCTCGGCGCCGTTCGAGTGTCCGTCCAGCCCCGGCTTGCCGAC
>CAZWXF010000134.1:0-5861 GCA_964638055.1 uncultured Bifidobacteriaceae bacterium
ACGAGGGCGGCGCCACGATGGACTGGATGGAGCAGGAGCAGGAGCGCGGCATCACGATCACGTCGGCCGCGACGACCTGTCACTGGCACGACCACCAGATCAACATCATCGACACCCCCGGTCACGTGGACTTCACCGTCGAGGTGGAACGTTCGCTGCGCGTCCTGGACGGCGCTGTCGCCGTGTTCGACGGTGTGGCCGGTGTGGAGCCGCAGTCCGAGACGGTGTGGCGACAGGCCGACCGTTACGGCGTCCCGCGCATCTGCTTCGTCAACAAGATGGACCGCGTGGGCGCGGAGTTCCACCGATGCGTCGACATGATCCAGACGCGTCTGGGGGCCGTCCCGCTCCCGCTGCAGATCCCGATCGGCTCAGAGGCCGACTTCCGCGGCGTTGTCGACCTGGTCCAGATGAAGGCTCTGGTCTGGTCGGTCGACACCAAGCTGGGCGAGTCCTACGACACGATGGAGATCCCGGCCACGCACCTGGAGGCCGCCCGCGAGTGGCGTGACCGGCTCATCGAGACCGTGGCCGAGAACGACGACGACATCATGCTGCTCTACCTGGAGGGCGGCGAGCCCGAGGTGGACGACCTCAAGGCAGCCATCCGCCGGGGCACCCTTGCCGGGAGGTTCACCCCGGTCCTGACCGGCAGCGCCTTCAAGAACAAGGGCGTCCAGCCGATGCTCGACGCGGTCATCGACTACCTGCCCTCGCCCCTGGACATCGGCGACATCGAGGGCCACAAGCCCGGTGACGAGTCCGAGACACTCACCCGATCGCCGGCCGACAACGAGCCGCTGTCCGCGCTGGCGTTCAAGATCATGTCGGATCCGCACCTGGGCAAGCTCACCTACGTCCGCGTCTACTCGGGCACGCTGAGCGCGGGCTCACAGGTCCTCAACAGCTCCAAGGGCCGCAAGGAGCGCATCGGCAAGATCTACAGGATGCACGCCAACAAGCGCGAGGAGATCCCCTCGGTCGGTGCCGGCCAGATCGTCGCCGTGATGGGTCTGAAGGACACCACGACCGGCAACACGCTCTGCGATGCGGCCAAGCCTGTGACCCTGGAGTCGATGACCTTCCCCGCGCCAGTCATCTCGGTGGCCATCGAGCCGAAGACCAAGTCCGACCAGGAGAAGCTGGGCATGGCGATCCAGCGCCTGGCCGAGGAGGATCCGACCTTCCAGGTCCGTACGGACGAGGAGACCGGCCAGACCATCATCTCCGGGATGGGCGAGCTCCACCTGGAGATCCTCGTCGATCGCATGCGCCGCGAGTTCCGCGTCGAGGCCAACGTGGGCAAGCCACAGGTGGCCTATCGCGAGACGATCACGCGCAGGGTGGAGAAGGTCGAGTACACCCACAAGAAGCAGACCGGCGGCTCGGGCCAGTACGGCCGGGTGATCATCGGGATCGAGCCCACGGGCGGCGGGGACGGCGGCTACCAGTTCGTCAACTCCGTCACCGGCGGGCGCATCCCCAAGGAGTACATCCCCTCGGTGGACGCCGGTGTCCAGGACGCCATGGAGTACGGCATCCTGGCCGGCTACCCCATGGTGGACGTGAAGGTGACCCTGATCGACGGCGCCTACCACGATGTCGACTCCTCGGAGCTGGCGTTCAAGATCGCCGGTTCCATGGCGTTCAAGGAGGCGGCCCGCAAGGCGTCGCCGGTGCTCCTCGAGCCCCTGATGTCGGTGGAGGTCACCACCCCCGACGACTTCATGGGCGATGTGATCGGGGACCTGAACTCCCGGCGCGGGCAGATCCAGGCGATGGACGAGCGGGCCGGAGCCCGGGTCGTCCGGGCGCTGGTGCCTCTGTCGGAGATGTTCGGCTACGTGGGTGACCTGCGCAGCCGGACCCAGGGGCGGGCGGTCTACTCGATGCAGTTCGACTCGTACGCCCAGGTACCCACCAACGTGGCCACCGAGATCATCGCCAAGGCGAGGGGCGAGTAGCCACCGAACGAAGGGCTGGGTCGAGCCGAGCGGGGCTCGCGCAGCCAGGAGCACCGGTGGGCCATCTCACAGAGTGAGGCGAGCCGCCACCGGGCAGGACCAGACAGACCAGACAAGTTCGACCAGAAGAGAAGGACCACGTCGCCAGGCGGGTCCGATCGTCCTGAGGAGGGACCCCAGTGGCGAAGGCCAAGTTCGAGCGGACCAAGCCGCACGTCAACATCGGCACCATCGGTCACATCGACCATGGCAAGACGACGCTGACCGCGGCCATCACAAAGGTGCTGCACGACAAGTACCCGGACGTGAACCCCTTCACGCCTTTCGACCAGATCGACAAGGCCCCCGAGGAGCGCCAGCGCGGCATCACGATCTCGATCGCGCATGTCGAGTACCAGACCGAGGCGCGCCACTACGCCCACGTGGACTGCCCCGGTCACGCTGACTACATCAAGAACATGATCACTGGTGCCGCCCAGATGGACGGCGCGATCCTGGTGGTCGCCGCGACCGACGGCCCCATGCCGCAGACCAAGGAGCACGTGCTCCTGGCCCGCCAGGTCGGCGTGCCGGCGATCGTCGTCGCCCTGAACAAGTGCGACATGGTCGACGACGAGGAGATCCTCGAGCTGGTGGACCTCGAGGTCCGCGAGCTGCTGAGCACCTACGAGTTCCCGGGCGACGACACCCCGATCGTTCGGGTCGCGGCTGCCCCGGCTCTCGCCGGCGACGCCAAGTGGGGCGAGTCGATCCTGGAGCTGATGACGGCTGTCGACGAGTTCATCAAGACTCCGGACCGCGAGGTCGACAAGCCCTTCCTCATGCCGGTCGAGGACGTCTTCACGATCACCGGCCGCGGCACCGTGGTCACCGGCCGCATCGAGCGCGGCATCATCAAGGTGAACGAGGAGGTCCAGATCGTGGGCATCCGGCCGACCACCACCAAGACGACCGTCACGGGCGTCGAGATGTTCCGCAAGCTGCTCGATGAGGGCCAGGCTGGCGAGAACGTCGGCCTGCTGCTGCGCGGCATCAAGCGCGAGGACGTCGAGCGCGGCCAGGTCGTCTGCAAGCCGAACTCGGTCACCCCGCACACCGAGTTCGAGGCGCAGGTCTACATCCTGAGCAAGGAGGAGGGCGGCCGTCACACGCCGTTCTTCAACAACTACCGTCCGCAGTTCTACTTCCGGACGACCGACGTGACCGGAGTCGTGACCCTCCCCGAAGGCACGGAGATGGTCATGCCGGGCGACAACACGAACATGCTGGTCAACATGATCCAGCCCATCGCCATGGAGGAGGGTCTGCGCTTCGCCATCCGCGAGGGCGGCCGTACCGTCGGCGCTGGCCGGGTCACGAAGATCCTCAAGTAGTCCCGCTTCGATGGGGGCGCGCCATCCCTGGGAAGGCGCGCCCCCATCACCGCGAACCCCTCGGCAGCCAGACCACCCGGCCAACGGCCGACTCGAAGACTAAGGACGCCCATCATGGCGGGACAGAAGATCCGTATCCGGCTCAAGGCCTATGACCACGAGGTCATCGACAGCTCGGCGAAGAAGATCGTCGACACCGTGACGCGCACGGGTGCCCAGGTCGCCGGCCCGGTGCCGCTGCCGACGGAGAAGAACGTCTACTGCGTCATCCGTTCGCCCCACAAGTACAAGGACAGCCGCGAGCACTTCGAGATGCGCACGCACAAGCGGCTGATCGACATCATCGATCCCACCCCGAAGACGGTCGACTCGCTGATGCGCCTGGACCTGCCGGCCGGTGTCGACATCGAGATCAAGCTCTAGAGGACTGGCAATGGCAACCAACGTGAAGGGCATCCTGGGCGAGAAGCTCGGGATGACCCAGGTCTGGGATGACGCGAACCGCGTCGTGCCCGTGACCGTCGTGAAGGCCGGGCCCTGCGTCGTGACGCAGGTCCGGACCCCCGCGGTCGACGGATACGAGGCGGTGCAGATCGCGTACGGCGCAGTCGACCCCCGTCGGGTCAACAAGCCGCAGGCAGGGCACTTCGAGAAGGCCGGAGTGACCCCGCGCCGCCATCTCGTGGAGCTGCGCACCGACGACGCCGCCAGCTACACGCTGGGCCAGGAGATCACCGCAGAGGCGTTCGCGCCGGGCCAGGTGGTCGATGTCACCGGCACGACCAAGGGCAAGGGGTTCGCGGGCGTGATGAAGCGCCATGGCTTCTCCGGCGTCGGAGCCAGCCACGGCGCGCACCGCAACCACCGCAAGCCGGGATCGATCGGGGCCTGCGCCACCCCAGGGCGCGTCTTCAAGGGCGTGCGGATGGCCGGACGCATGGGCAACGAGCGTCAGACCACCCAGAACCTCACGGTCCACGCGGTCGACCAGGCGCAGGGACTCATCCTCATCAAGGGTGCGGTTCCCGGCCCCAAGGGCGGCTTGGTCCTGGTCCGCACGGCGTCGAAGGGGGGCCAGTCGTGACAACGCTCGACATCCGCACCCCCCAGGGCGACGTCGAGGGCAGCGTCGAGCTGCCCGCCGAGGTCTTCGACGTCCAGGTCAACGTCCCGTTGATCCATCAGGTCGTCGTCGGCCAGCTGGCCGCCGCCCGTTCGGGCACGCATGACACCAAGGACCGCGGCGAGGTCCGCGGTGGCGGTCGCAAGCCCCACAAGCAGAAGGGGACCGGGCGGGCCCGCCAGGGCTCCACCCGCGCACCGCAGTTCACCGGCGGTGGTGTGGTGCACGGTCCGACACCGCGCTCATACGAGCAGCGCACTCCCAAGAAGATGAAGGCCGCTGCCCTGCGCGGCGCCCTGTCCGACCGGGCCCGCAACGGCCGCATCCACGTGATCACCGCCGTCATCGAGGGCGACGCCCCGAGCACCAGGGCCGCCGTGGCGAGCCTGGCCGGGATCACGGAGCGCCCCAACGTGCTGGTCGTGCTGCAGCGGGAGGACTTCGTGGGCTGGAAGAGCCTGCGCAACGCCGCCGGGGTGCACCTGCTCGTGACCGATCAGCTCAACACCTATGACGTGCTGTGCAGCGACGACGTCGTCTTCACCGCTGCGGCGCTGGAGGAGTTCCTGTCCCGCCAGCCCGGGCGGCAGCAGGATGCGGGCGTCCAGGATCAGGCAACGGAGGCAAGCGCATGAGGATCGCCGACCCCCGCGACGTGCTCATCGCACCGGTCATCTCCGAGAAGAGCTACGGCCTGCTCGACGAGAACAAGTACACGTTCGTCGTCGCGCCGGACGCGAACAAGACCCAGATCAAGATCGCCGTGGAGAAGGTCTTCGGCGTGAAGGTGGTCTCGGTCAACACCGCCAACCGCGAGGGCAAGCGGGTCCGCACGCGCCGTGGCTACGGCCGTCGCGCGGCCACCAAGCGGGCCATCGTCTCGGTGGCCCCCGGTGACCGAATCGACATCTTCGGCGGCCCGGTCTCCTGACCGGGCCTGACAGCAGAACGAGGAACCCATGGGAATCCGCAAGTACTCCCCGACGACCCCGGGCCGTCGTGGCTCGTCGGTCGCCGACTTCGTGGAGATCACGCGGTCGGAGCCGGAGAAGTCCCTGGTCGAACCCCTGCCCAAGAAGGGCGGACGCAACAACAGCGGCCGCATCACCACGCGCCACCAGGGCGGCGGGCACAAGCGTGCCTACCGGGTGATCGACTTCAAGCGCTCGGACAAGGACGGCGTGCCGGCGAAGGTCGCGCACATCGAGTACGACCCGAACCGCACGGCGCGCATCGCCCTGCTGCACTTCGCCGACGGCGAGAAGCGCTACATCGTGGCCCCCAACCGTCTCAAGCAGGGGGACCGGGTCGAGACCGGGCCGAGCGCCGACATCAAGCCCGGCAACAACCTGCCGCTGCGCAACATCCCCGTGGGCACCGTCGTCCACGCCGTGGAGCTGC
>CAZWXF010000135.1:0-5818 GCA_964638055.1 uncultured Bifidobacteriaceae bacterium
CAGCTCGACGCCGTCGAGGTCCGGCAGGCCGAGGTCCAGGATGATCAGGTCGGGCACGCCGCTCACGGCCTGCTGGAGGCCGGTCATCGCGCTCGGCGCGGAGTCCACGGCATGGCCCCGGTCAGACAGCGCGTGGATCATGGCACTGCGAATGCCCGGGTCGTCCTCCACAACCAGAATCCGCGACATGGACTACAAGGTAGCCCCCGGGAATGGATGCTCCGGCGCAGGCTCGCCCCGCGACGGGGGCGCCATGGCGGGGGCGGGCTGTCCACAGCGGGCCTGAAGCCTGCTTGTGGGGTCGATCGGCGGATCCCGGCGCTGTCAGGCGACCACCTTAGTTCGGCCTTAGGTGGGGCAGTGTGCACACTTGTCCTGTGCCACGTCGCAGCTGGTTCCCCGTCGCCGCTTGGGTGGCTGTTGCCGGTGCGGCCGTGGTGATCGGCCTGGCCACGGTCGACGGGGTTCGTCACGTGGTGGCCGACGAGCCTGTCCGGGTCCTCACCGCTCGCGATGTCGACGAGATCCTCGGCCAGCCCGAGACCGGACTCGCACCGCTCGCGACCGTCGTGGCGGCCCCGAACGCGGACTCACCGGCCTCATCGGCATCAGCGGTCCCCGGTGCACGCAACGCCGACGACACCGACTCGAACGTCCGCCGGCCTCCCGAGACGATCAACAGCGGGGGCCGCGATCCGGTCAAGGCCAGCGGAGGCAGCCTCTCCGGGTCCGGGTCCGGGACCGGCCCGGACCCCGATGTCGCAACGGCGCCCAGCCCGACGCCCACCCCCAGCCCCACACCCATCCCGAGCGCCTCGCCGAGTCCGAGCCCCACGGCGAGTCCGGGCCACACACCGAGTCCGAGCCCCACGCCCAGTCCGAGCCCCACGCCCAGTCCGAGCCCCACGCCCAGCCCGAGCCCCACGCCCAGTCCGAGCCCCACGCCCAGCCCCTCGCCCAGCCCGAGCCCCACGCCCAGCCCCTCGCCCAGCCCGAGCCCCACGCCCAGCCCGGGCGATCCGACCCCGAGCGAGTCGCCCAGCCCGCCACCGGCTTCCACGCCGACGCCCGTGCCGAGCCCGACGCCAACTCCGTGGCCAACCCCCACCCCGACCTCGTCATCGTCGCCCAGGCCGACAGCCTCGGCCACCGCCAGCCCGGCCGTGACGCCTCCGACGACCACCGCCAGCTCCACGGTCACTTCGCCCACCTCGGCAGCCTCGCCCACCGCGAGCCCCGCAGGCCGGCGGCTGCGCTGATCCGGGCAGATCGGCACCTAACTGGCCGATGCGAACTGCGGCCCGCCGTTGCCTGCGGACGCAGGGACGGGCTCGACCGGCGTGGTCGCGACGGGCTCGGTCTCGACGGGCTCGACCAGCGTGGTCGCGACGGGCTCGTCCAGCAGGCCAGGCACGCCCGGGATGGACCATTGATCAGCGCGTCCCTATCGGGTCGCCGCCGGGTCGAGCACCTGCAGACGGCAGCTTCGGGCTCCTGGGCACTGCTGGCCACAGCAGGACCACAGCAGGGTCGACGCGCGCGCACTCCGCGCCGCCGAGGTTCACGGCACGGCTCTGCCGCGCTGCCTGAGGCTCAGGCTGACCTTGAGGGTGGACACCCAGACCAGGCAGGCCAGGAGCATGTGCACGATCACGAGCGCCCACGGGACGCCGCTGAACCACTGCGTGTAGCCCACAACCCCCTGGACGATCGCCAGCGCCATCAGCGTGTGCGCCCACCAACGCGCGGGGCCCGGGCCGGCGGTGACGCGCAGGGCCAGCCACATGCCCACGATGAGCCCCACGAAGAGCATCACGAGGTCCGCATGGAGCCAGGCCACGTTCCGGACGTCGAGGTCCAGCCGATGGGCGACGTCGTCGCCGGAGTGCGGTCCCGCCCCTGTCACCAGGGTCCCCAGGACGATCACTGCCGCGCAGGTCGCGACCAGCGCGCGGGACAGCCAGATGATCTCGCCGCGCACCAGACGGACCATCGGTTCGTCGCCGGCCTCGCCTGCCCGATGGACCAGGGCGACGCAGCCGGCGATCACGAGCATGGAGAGCAGCAGGTGGGACCCGACCAGCAGTGGGTTCAGGTCGGTCAGGACCGTGAGCCCGCCCAGCACCGCCTGGGCCATCGTGCCCCCCAGCGGCACGGCGGCCAGCAGCAGGATCGGCCGACGCGGCGTCACACCGGCCGCGATCCACGCGGAGCGCTGCCGCCAGGCAGCCACAACGGCGGCGATCGCGAGGGCGCCCAGGACGAACGTCAGGGTCCTGTTGCCGAACTCGATGTACTTGCGGTACTCCTCCGGCTGCCCGGGGACGGGTACGAGTGATCCCGGGACGCAGTTGGGCCAGCTCGGACAGCCCAGCCCAGACGCCGTGACGCGGACGAGCCCGCCGGTCACGACGATCCCGATCTGGGCGATCAGGTTGGCCAGGAAGATCCGCTGGGTCCCCGGGCCCACCGGGAGCAGGGAGCCGGTCGAGGGAGGCGCCTGGCGCGCGGAGACGACCACGGCAGAAAGGGTAGTCGCCGCAGGGGGGCGCCCCTGCCGGGTCAGGTCCGCGGAGGGGATGGGCGGCGAGGGTCAGGCGGGGGACCCCATGCAGTGGGCACCAGCATCGCGCCCGTCGTCACTCCCAGCGGAAGCGGCGTGCCGCCAGCGCGACCCCGGCGACCGCCCAGGCGGCCATCACCAGCAGCGCCATCCCAACGCTCTGGCCGCCCTGGCCCAGGCAGGTCCGCAGGGCGTCCCCGAGGGCAGCGCTCGGCAGCAGGCCAGCGGCTGCATCCAGCCCGCTGGGCAGCCGGTGAGCGGGCAGGATCGTGCCCCCCGCGACGAGCAGGAGCAGGAAGATCCCGTTGGCCACGGCCAGCGTGGCTTCGGCGCGCAGCATCCCGGCCAGGGCGAAGCCCCACGCCCCGAGGGCCAGCGTGCCCAGGCCCACGGAGGCGACGAGGCCCAGCGGGCGGATCAGATCGGGGGACCAGCCGAGCAGAAGGGCGGCAGCCGCGATCACAGCGAGCTGGACGGCCAGCACGCCCAGCGTGGCCAGGACCTTCCCCGCCAGCAGGCCCGTGCGGCCCAGCGGCGTGGTGCCGAGGAACTTCAGCACCCCGGAGCGGCGCTCGAAGCCGGTCGAAATCGCGGTGGCGGTGAAGGCGGTGGCGAGGACGGCCAGGGCCATGACTCCGGGTGTCGCCTCGTCGACACCGGCCAGGCCTGAGCGGGTCACGCCCACCAGTACAGCCACGGGGATCACGAGGGTGAGCAGGAGCTGCTCCCCGTTGGTCATGAGGAGCCGCCACTCGATGCCCGCCTGGGCCGCCCAGCGCCTTGCGCGCGGTGCCGCGGATGGGGCCGGGGTCGCGACCAGCCCGTTCATGGCGGGCACGTCCGTGGCCGCTCCCGCGCTGGGGCTCATCGCGCTCCTCCTCGCGGGGCTGACGCTCCGGTGTCCGCCAGGGTCGATGTCGGCTCCCGGGTTCCGCCGGTGAGCTCGAAGTAGGCGTCGACGAGGCTGCCCTCGCTGGTGGTCAGGCTGGTGGGCATCGTCCCCGCGGCGGCGCACCACGCCGCCAGGTCGGCCACCGTCGATGCGGCGATGTCCCCGGTGACCACGTAGCGGCCGGGGATGGTCTCGGCGACCTCGAACCCCGGGCCCAGGGCCGCGCCCATCCCTGCCAGGTCCAGGCGGGGCCTTGCTGCGAACCGGATGGCGGGGCGCGCCCCGGTCAGCTCGGCCACGGTTCCCGAGCCCACGACGCGACCCGAGTCGATGACGACGACGTGATCGGCCAGTGCGGCGGCCTCGTCCAGCAGGTGCGTGGTCATCACGAGGGACATGCCCGCGTCGCGCAGGTCGCGCAGGAGCTGCCACACGTCGACCCTGGCCTGCGGGTCCAGCCCGGTGGTCGGCTCGTCGAGGAAGACGACCTCGGGCCGTCCGACCAGCGCGCAGGCCAGCGACAGCCGCTGCTGCTCCCCTCCGGAGAGGCGGCGGTAGGCGGTGCGGGCCACGTGCTGGAGGCCGAGCCGATCGAGCAGCGCCTCGGGACTCATCGGGCTGCCGTAGAGCCGCGCGACATGGGCGAGCATCCGGCCTGCCCGGATCGAGGGCCAGGCACCGCCGCTCTGGAGCATGACGCCGACCCGCGGACGAAGGCTCGCGGCGTCCGCGATCGGATCCAGGCCCAGCACTCGCACGACGCCCGAATGGGGGGCTCGGAAGCCCTCGGCGGTCTCGAGCGTGGTGGTCTTGCCTGCTCCGTTCGGCCCCAGCACGACGGTGATCGCCCCTGCCGGGGCTCGCAGGGTGAGCCCGTCGACGACGACGCGTCCGGCGTAGCGCATGGAGAGGTCGCGGATCTCGACGGCCGTCGCGTCGCGGTCTGGCACGGGCCAAGTGTAGGCGGGCTCTCAGACCCCGTTGTTGGCGATGTCGCGGATATTTGCAACAATGACGTTGTGGAAATCCTGACAGGCGCCCCCGCGAGGGTCGCCCGGGCGTTGCTGCGCCGCGGGTCGGCCACCGTGGCAGACCTTGCCGACCAGCTGGGCCTCACGGGGGCGGCGGTCCGCAAGCACCTGGAGGACCTGGTCGCCGATGGTCTGGCCGAGGCCTCGGAACGTCCGCCGTTCGGCCCCGACCTGCGGCCCCGGCGCCGTGGCAGGCCCGCACGCTACTACCACCTGACACAGCAGGGGCGCGATCACTTCGAGCAGGACTACGACCACCTCGCGGTGAGCGCTCTGCGGTTCATGGCCGAGACCGGCGGATCGGACGCGGTCATGGCGTTCGCCCGGCGCCGCGTGGGCGAGCTCGAGGAGCGCTTCGCCGACCTCATGGACCCCGACCAAGCCCCTTCCGAGCGGGTCGAGGTGCTGGCAGATGCCCTGGCCGCCGAGGGCTACGCTGCCGTCGTGGTCCCCAACGACTCCGGGGTCCAGGTCTGTCAGCACAACTGCCCGGTGGCCCACGTCGCCGCCGAGTTCCCGCAGTTCTGCGAGGCCGAGACAGAGGCGTTCGGTCGCCTCCTCGGAACCCACGTGATGCGCCTGGCGACCCTTGCCCACGGCGACGGCGTGTGCACCACCCACATCCCCACCGCGCGGTTCCAGCCCGAGCCGAACGCCACGCAGGTCGACGAGAGGACGAGTCGATGACAGTCAACACCGAGCAGCTCGAGGGCCTCGGCCACTACGAGTACGGGTGGGCCGACTCCGACGACGCAGGTACCGGAGCGCGCCGTGGGCTCAACGAGGAGGTCGTGCGCGACATCTCGGCCAAGAAGGGCGAGCCGGAGTGGATGCTCAAGCTGCGCCTGAAGGGCCTGAAGCTGTTCCAGCGCAAGCCCATGCCGCCCTTCGGTGCCGACCTGACCGGGATCGACTTCGACAACATCAAGTACTTCGTGCGGTCCACCGAGAAGCAGGCGACCTCCTGGGAGGAGCTGCCGGAGGACATCCGCAACACGTACGACCGCCTCGGCATCCCCGAGGCCGAGAAGCAGCGCCTCGTGGCCGGAGTCGCGGCTCAGTACGAGAGCGAGGTCGTCTACCACAAGATCCGTGAGGATCTCGAGGAGCAGGGCGTCATCTTCCTGGACACCGACTCGGGCCTGCGCGAGCACCCAGAGATCTTCCAGGAGTACTTCGGCTCGGTGATCCCGGTCGGCGACAACAAGTTCGCCGCGCTCAACACGGCGGTGTGGTCCGGCGGGTCGTTCGTCTACGTGCCGCCCGGGGTCAACGTCGAGATCCCGCTGCAGGCCTACTTCCGGATCAACACCGAGAACATGGGCCAGTTCG
>CAZWXF010000136.1:0-5765 GCA_964638055.1 uncultured Bifidobacteriaceae bacterium
GCACCGCCTGTCTCAGCACCGCCTGTCTGCGTAGCATCCATCACGACCCCCGTCGTCTCCGCCACCCGGACCCTCTTCGACCCGACACCTAGATCGTACATCTGTTCGAGGACGGGGTCAATGCCCTGCCCTGGTCACGACAAGCTCGACCGACCGACCTCACGGCGTGCCCGCCAGTACCCGCCGAACCGTGTGGACACGGGGAACCTCGTGGCGGCTCAAGGCAGGCCGCTCGGGGCCGGGGCCGGCTCGCACACGTGCTCCGCACTCTGGTCCCCGAACACGCGTGTCCGACGCCGCCGGGGCGCCGGACGGACGGCGCCGCAGCTGTCGCCGGGCCTGTCACCCGCTGTACGGGCGTGTGATGATCTCCAGCCAGTGACCGTCCGGACCCTCCCAGTACAGCCCGCGACCACCGTCCCCGTGGTTGATCTCTCCGGGCCTCCGCTTGTACGGGTCGGCCCACCACTGCCTGCCCAGGACCTTGAGCCGCCCCCAGATGGCGTCGAAGTCTTCCTCGCCGACCAGGAACGCGTAGTGCTGCCCCCGGATCTCGCCCCGGTCCTCCACGAAGTCGAGCGTGGCGCCGTTGTCGAGCTGGAGCACTGCGAACGGGCCGTACGAGGACGGCTCGGCCAGGCCCAGCACGCCGGCGACGTCACGTGCCGCCTTCCACGCATCCCTGGAATGGACCAACGTGTGATTGAAGTCGACGCTCATGGGACCACCTTCGGCCGGGAGGGAGCTTGACGCGACCGGTCGGCGTCCGTGGCGGCATGGCAGGACGCCAGCACCGAGATCGACGAGGTCGGGCCCGACGCCCTCGAACCGGTCGAGGACCCGCCCTTCCAAGGACAAGGATTGGGCCGACCCAGCGCTGGTTTGCTCAGGCGTCCTTGATGGAACAGATCACCGTGCCGGTCGGGACGGTCGCCCCGACCTCGGCGTTCAGGTGCGTGACGAGGCCCGCCCGGTGCGCGTTGATGGGCTGCTCCATCTTCATCGCCTCCAGGACCACGACCAGATCCCCGGCGGCGACCGACTGGCCCTCGGTGACCGCGATCTTCACGATCGTGCCCTGCATCGGAGCCGCCACGTCGTCGCCGCCGGCTCCGCCCGCCGCCTTGCGCGCGCCGCGCTTGTGACCGGGCTTGCGCGCAACACCGGCAGGAGCAGGCGCGGGGCCCATGGACAGTCCCTCGGGGAGGCTGACCTCCAGTCTTCGGCCGCCGACCTCGACCACGAGGCTGGTCCTCGTTCCGGGATCGACGTCCGATCCGTCCTCCCCGGTGGGCACATAGGCCGGGATGTCGTTGACGAACTCGGTCTCGATCCAGCGGGTGTGGACGGTGAACGACTGGTCCGGATCCTCCGGCGCGAACGCGGGATCGGACACGACCTTGCGGTGGAAGGTCAGGGCCGTCGCGATCCCGTCCACCTCGAACTCGGCCAGCGCGCGCCGGGACCGCTCGATGGCCTGGGCGCGGTCCCGGCCGGTGACGATGAGCTTTGCCAGCAGTGAGTCGAAGTTGCCGCCGATCACCTCACCCTGCTCGAAGCCGGCGTCCAGACGCACGCCAGGGCCGGCAGGCGGGCTCCACCGCACGAGTCGTCCCGGAGCGGGCAGGAAGTTGCGGCCCGGGTCCTCGCCGTTGATCCGGAACTCGATGGAATGGCCGCGCAGCGGCGGGTCGCCGTAGCCCAGGACCTCGCCGTCGGCGATGCGGAACTGCTCGCGCACCAGGTCGATCCCGGAGATCTCCTCGGAGACCGGGTGCTCGACCTGCAGGCGGGTGTTGACCTCCAGGAAGGAGATCGTCCCGTCCCGCCCCACCAGGAACTCGCAGGTCCCCGCGCCGTAGTAGCCGGCCTCCCGCACGATCGCCTTGCTCGACTCGTAGAGCCGCTCGACCTGCTCAGGGCTCAGGAACGGGGCGGGGGCCTCCTCGACCAGCTTCTGGTGCCGGCGCTGCAGGGAGCAGTCGCGGGTCGATACGACGACGACATTTCCGTGCTTGTCGGCCAGGACCTGGGTCTCCACATGCCGAGGGCTGTCGAGGTACTGCTCGACGAAGCACTCGCCGCGCCCGAACGCCGCCACCGCTTCGCGAACCGCGGAGTCGTACAGCTCGGGGATCTCCTCCATCGTCCGGGCCACCTTCAGTCCACGCCCGCCACCGCCGAAAGCGGCCTTGATGGCGATCGGCAGGCCCACCTCCTGGGCGAATCCGACGACCTCGTCCGCCCCCGACACCGGCTCGGCGGTGCCCCGGACCTGCGGCGCCCCGGCGCGGGCTGCGATGTGGCGGGCCGAGACCTTGTCGCCGAGGGCGCGGATCGCCTGGGGCGGAGGCCCGATCCAGGTCAGGTCCGCGTCCATCACCGCCTGGGCGAAGTCGGCGTTCTCCGACAGGAACCCATACCCCGGGTGCACCGCGTCGGCGCCGCTGCGTCGCGCCGCGTCGATGACCTTCTCGATGACAAGGTACGACTCGGCCGCGGTCGTCCCTCCCAGTGCGAACGCCTCGTCGGCGACGCGGACATGCTTGGCGTCACGATCGGGCTCCGCATAGACCGCCACGGAGGCAAGACCGGAGTCACGGCAGGCACGGGCCACGCGGACCGCGATCTCGCCGCGGTTGGCGATCAGGACCTTCTTCATCAAAGCCGCTCTCCTGTCAGTCGGCCGGGCGCTGTCCGGTCAGTCGGTGGCCGCCCCTGTGCCCCCAGGGGTGTGGACCCGACCGCTGCCTGCCCTGACCTGCCCTCATCGCGGGCGCTGGCATCGATTCTACGAGGGTCGTCCGGATGCCCCTGCCGCGCCCGGATCCGGGACTCGTCACCCTCGATCCGGTCGCTCCCAGAGATCGGTCCAACGGACCCCGAGCCCACCAGCGAGCCTGCGGACGGTGGGCAGCGACAGCCCGATCACGTTGGAGTGGTCGCCCTCGATCCCTTCCACGAACGCCGAGCCGAGGCCCTCGATGGTGCACGAACCGGCGACCTCCAGCGGCTCGCCCGAGTCGATGTACGCCTCCAGCTCCTGCGGATCGGGCCGGCCGAAGTGGATGGTGGTGCCGACTGCCGCGCGTGCCCAGCGCCCGGTCGCGACATCGATGAGCGCGTGACCGGTGACCAGGGTCCCGGTGCGCCCGGCCATCCACTGCCATCGGCGGCGAACCTCATCCGCGGACCCCGCCTTGCCCAGGAGCCGACCTGCCAGGAAGAGCATGGAGTCGGCTCCGAGCACCAGGTCCCCTGCCCGCACATCGCCGCGTCCGGCCACGTCCGCGGCCTTCGCGTCGGCCAGGAGCTGGGTCAGGGCATGGGGATCATTGCCGTGCTCGGCCGCCGCTGCGGCCAGGGCTTCCTCGTCCACCCGGCTGGCCACGATGTGTGGCGCGAGGCCAGCCGCCCGCAGGAGCGCCGCGCGCGAGGGGGATGTGGAAGCCAGGACCAGCCGGGGTTGTTCAGCCACCGCGCAACCCATGGCGGATCGCACTGGTCATGCGCGCACGGCGCCCTCGTCCGGGAGCTGCGATCACACGCCCTCCGGCGGCGGCGAGCAAGGTGACCATCCCACGGTCGGAGACCAGCTGGATGGCCGTGCGACTTCCATGCGTCCAGAGCCCACCGATCGGCGTGAGCTGGCCGCGGAAGCCGACATGCAGGTTCAGGGCCCGCCGGGCCAGGGCGGTGGTGGCCACCAATGGGTCGGTCTGGATGCTGCCGGCCACCGGAGCCGACCAGTCGAGGCCGGACACGCTGGGCTCCTCCGTGTACTGCAGGGTCCCCACGATCCGGGAGAAGCCGCCCACGTCAGGCACGCAGATCGCGGGGATGGAGCCCGCTGCCGGAGCGATGCCCGTGGCCCGCAGCGTTCCCTGGAACGCCACTCCCTCGTCAGAGGGCACCAGGTCGGCCCAGTCGATGTCGATCACCCAGTCGACGGCATGGGTCACCTCGTCGGGGGCGGAGGTGGGCGTGCGGCGGACGAGCAGACCGCCGTCGAGGCTGCTCGCCGCGAGGAGCTCGTCGTGGGGCACCACGACGACGCTGCCGTCGGGCTCACGGCGCATCACGGCGCTGCCGACGCGGGAGGCGATGAACCGGGGCTCGAATGCGGTGCTGAGGACGCGCGCCCGTGTGAAGCCGTCGGTGAGCTCGAGTGAGAGCGGACCGCGGGTCTCGTGCGCGGAGAACGCCAGCAGGCTGCTACGCAGATTGAGGTACAGGTCGCGCACCGTGCCCGGACCATGGGTCGCCAGCGGGGCGTCCTCGTCGTCGGGATCCTCGCTGGCCGTGGTGGACATCGGGGTGAGCCACGCCGCGGGATCGGGCGTCCCGGGCAGGTCCATCGACCAGGCGTCCATGTCGCTGCGGGCGCTGGCCAGGATCGCCGGGGCGCGCATGATGCGGCTGCCCACGCCGAGGCCCTCCACGAGGATCGTGGGGGTGCGCGGATCCCATGCCCGGCGCGACAGTCGCGAGGCCAGGGCTGCCCAGTCACCGCCCACGGAGTCCGGGTCGGTCCTGCTGAGCAGGGAGGCTCCCGCCCGACGGACGGCCTCTCGTGGGAAGGGGTTGGCCAGGACCGAGGCGATCGCTGCCGCGAGGGCGCCCGGATCGGCGTCTGCCACGAGGCGGCCCAACGTCGGCGAGGTCACCTGCTCGGCGGGACCGTAGGGCAGGTCGAGGGCCACCACTGGGACACCCAGCCGGATCGAACGGACGGTCCCCAGCGGGAAGGCGTCCCGGCCTCCGGTCCAGACCGCCATCGCTGCGCCGACGAACGCGGCGCCCTCTCCCAGGGCGGGCTCCCCGATCGTCACGTGCGCACCGATCCCCAGGCCCTCTGCGAGGCTGCGCAGGGACGGCGCCAGGGGGCCTGTTCCGGCGAACACGAGCTCGACACCCCGCCCGGCCGAGGCCAGCTGGGCACAGGAACGGATGGTCGCGTCGTGGGCGAAGGTGGCTTCCAGGGCGCCGAGGACGGCCACCCGCGGCAGGGCAGAGCCTGCACCGGCGGAGCCAGCAGGGTCAGAGCCAGCGGACCCTGCTGGCTCCGCCTCGGCACTCGCCCTGGCGGAACGGAGGGCCGGCGGGATGACCTCGACGGGCAGGTCGGCGCCGAACCGATCGCGCAGGTCCGCGGCCTGGGCCCGGGTCATGACGACGAAGGCGTCGAAGGCGTCGAGCACGGGCGCGAATCGCTCCGCGAACCTGGGCGCGAGCGTGCCCGTCAACGGATCGGCCGAGCCGAGCTCCCGTCCGGGACCTGCGTCCTCCGGCGGGGCGAGATGGATCAGGTTGACCGCGGCGACGCGAGCCACCGTGGGGTTGGACATGCTCGCCAGGTAGGGGTACGCGGCAGGGGAGTCGGCGAAGACGACCGCCCCCGGGATCTGCCCCGTCAGCCAGTCCAGCCAGTCCCCCACGCGAGGGTCGATCGACTCCCCCGGTGCCAGCGGCGCCCGCCAACCGGGACGGATGCGTCGGTCCCTCGTCGCGAAGTGGTGGACCGTCGTGGCGTCGGGCAGACGTCCCCGGGAGCGCAGCGTGGCGACCGTACGCTCCAGCTGCTGGTCCTTGTTGATGAGCGCGGCATGGGTCGCCCAGCCCGCAGCGTCGAACTGGCGCACACGGCCGAGCCACGTCTGCGTGAGCCGTCCGGCGTCCACTCGCAGGGCGTTGAACACGAAGACGGCCGTGGGGCGACCGTCGGCGAACGGCCGCTGCGACTCGATCACGCGCGCAGCCTAATC
>CAZWXF010000137.1:0-5670 GCA_964638055.1 uncultured Bifidobacteriaceae bacterium
GCCCGTCGAGACCCCGCCGGTCGAGCCCGTCGAGACCCCGCCGGTCGAGCCCGTCGAGACCCCGCCGGTCGAGACCAGCGCTGGCGCAGGGGTCAGGTTTCCGTGCGGGGTCCCTCGCCCTGCGCGCTGTCGTCCGACGGCGGCCCTTCGGGGTCGCCCTTCGAGCCTGAGGCGCCGGTCGAGCCTGAGGCGCCGGTCGAGCTTGTCGAGACCAAGCCATCCTTGGCGCCTGTCGTGGCGCCGGTCGAGCCTGTCGAGACCAAGCCATCCGCAGTGCGTGAACGCTGCATGCGCTGCAACGCCCGGACCAGCTCGTCGCCCAGCCTGCGGTACTGGTCCAGGGCCTCGTTGACCCTGACCTCCAGCTGCGCGGAAAGGCTCTCGGCAGCGTCGGCCAGCCGCTCGCAGGCCAGGGCGTCGGCAGGGTCCGCGACGGTGTCCCACAGGGCACGCGCCCGTTCGATGGCCTGGTCGGCGCCCAGACCGGCCAGCTGCTTGGAGTTGCGCATGGCAGACCTCGGCCGCACCTGGGCCAGGCCCGATGCGAGCTCCTGGGCCAGTGCCTTGGGGTCCAGCGATCCCGGCGTGAGTCCGGCCGGCAGCCCGCCGGACGTCCGGCCAGGCACCGATCGGCCCGCCAGCGCGCGCAGGGTCAACGCCTTGTGACGGAGCAGGGTGACCCACTCCATGAGGTCGCGGGTGAGCTGCTCCAGTGCCGTGCGCTGCTCACGCAATCGCGTCACCTCCGCAGCGGCATCCGCATCCGGACCCGACAGATCGCTCATCACGACACCCACGAGTCGAGGACGAGCACACGGCTCCGCCGACCGCTGCGGCCCACGCGGGCGCGGGCGATCACCTCCGGAGGGGAGGCTGTGGCCACACTCACGGTGACCTCCTTTCGCGGACCAGGACCCGGGCAAGGGCCGGATGGATGGGATGATCAAGGCTCTCAGTCCCGGTGTCGGCACGTCGGCCGGGTGACTTGATGGTGCCGGGTCAACCTTCGCGGACTCAAGTCCGCCTCAGCGAACGACCGGTCCGACAGACCTCAACGCTTGGTGTCGGCCGAGCCCACGCTGGTCGAGCCCGGTCGGTCGAGCCCGTCGAGACCCCGCCGGTCGAGCCCGTCGGGACCCGCGCCGGTCGAGCCCGTCGAGACCCCCGCCGGTCGAGCTTGTCGAGACCCCCGCCGGTCGAGCTTGTCGAGACCCCCGCCGGTCGAGCCCGTCGAGACCCGCGCCGGTCGAGCCCGTCGAGACCCCGCCGGTCGAGCCCGTCGAGACCCGCTCTCCATCCAATGCTCCCGATGGAGGCCGGCTCCAGCGACCGTCAGGAGCGCCCTCTCATGGCGACCAGGCGGGTGGGGGCGGTGCGCTCGACATCGCCCGGGTAGAGGCTCTGCGAGACCGCCTGCTCGTAGGTCACCTCGCCGGCATGCACCAGGAGCGACAAGGACTGCTCCAACGTGCGCATGCCGTCCTTCTGGCCGGTCACGAGCGCATTGCGCAGCTGGCTGGTCTTGCCCTCCCGGATGAGGTTGCGGACCGCGCTGTTCGCCACCAGGACCTCGTACGCGGCGACCATGCCGCCTCCCAACCTCGGCACGAGCCGCTGGTAGACGATGCCGGTCAGCGCTGCTGCGAGCTGCACCCGGATCTGGGTCTGCTGGTCCGCCGGGAAGACGTCGATGATGCGCGACAGGGACTGCGCGGAGTCGTTGGTATGCAGGGTGGCGAACACCAGGTGCCCGGTCTCCGCGGTGGTCAGGGCCAGTCGGATCGACTCCAGGTCGCGCATCTCGCCGACGAGCAGCACGTCGGGGTCCTCGCGCAGCGCCGAGCGAAGCGCAGCGGGGAACGACTGAGTGTCCGAGCCCACCTCCCGCTGGCTGACGGCGGAGCGCTTGTGGAAGTGGACGTACTCGATCGGGTCCTCGATCGTCAGGATGTGGCAGGCGCGATTCGTGTTGATGGCGTCGATCATCGCCGCAAGGGACGTCGACTTGCCGGAGCCGGTCGGTCCGGTCACCAGGACCAGCCCGTGCGGCCGGCCGACGAACTCGCCGAGGACCGGAGGCAGTCCGAGCTCCTCCATGGTCGGGATGAACCACGGGATGACGCGCAGCGCCAGGGCAACCGTGCCCCGCTGCCGGTACACGTTGCCGCGGATGCGAGCCTTGTCCTGCCATTCGAAGGAGAAGTCCAGCTCGCTGCCGCCGGCGAAGGCGGCGTGCTGATCGGGAGTGAGCAGCGCGGCGGCGAGCGCTGCCGTGTCGTCCGCGACGAGCACGGATGCCCCGGTCGCCGGACGCAGCGAGCCGTCGATGCGCAGCAGGGGCGGGACTCCGACGGTGAGCAGCACATCCGTGCCGCCGTCGTGCTCCCAGAGCTCGGTGAGCAGCGTCTCGAGGAGCGCGGGTGGGGTGGTGGTCATCATTCGCCTTCTTGGTGGGTCGGTCTCGGACTACTGCTGGACGCTGTAGCTGGGGATCTTCGCCGCGCGCCGATTGGCCGTGTCCTGCCCGACGAGGGTCACCTTGGCCTTGATCTTGGGGACGCCGGTGGTCGCCGAGCAGGTGGACGCCGTCTCGCAGACGTAGGCCGTCAGGTACGCACTCGGATCCGTGCCCTGGCTCGTGAAGGGGACGGAGGCGACATTCGCGAAGGTGAGGACGCCGGCAGCCCTGAGGTAGAGGGAGCGCGAGATCACGCCAGAGCGAAGCCCCGAGGAGGAGAGGAAGTCCAACCTGACTGCCACAGCGGCGAGCGGGGTGTAGACCGTTCCGTTGACGGCGGTGTTGTTGATGCCGGGCAGGATGCTCCCGACGCCGCTCCTCAGGAAGAGCGCGGCGCATTCACCGGGGCGGCCGCCGTCGAAGCTCGAGTTCGGCACGAAGGTGGCACCCAGGTTGCAGGAGTCCCCGGCAGCAGCGCCCTGCTGGGTGCGGTAGGCGGGTGCGCGGAAGGTGACCTTCAGGGTGAGCGCATCCAGCACATCGGTTCTGTCACTCGAAGTGCTCTTGGCCAGAGTCACCGAGTAGTTCACCTTCGTGCCGCTGGTCGGTTGGCCAGACGTGCGCAGTGTGTCGACGAGCCGCTGCACGAAGGCAGTCGAACAGTCCGTCAGCACATCCAGGGCGTCGGTGAAGAAGGCTCCCGGATGCGTGTTGGGGACGGCCAGGGGGCAGGTCAGATTGGGTGAGCCCGGCACCGTCAACACGACCGAACGGGTGTCGCCCGCAATGGTGGCAGGACTGTTGTGGCGCACATCGAGCATCAGCGAGTCGATGACCGAACCGGACGGAATCGCGGTGGCGGAGGTGTAGCTGGAGACCTCTAGATTGCCGCTTGCCGTGTTGTTGCCATTCTTCGTCTTGGTGAACTGGGCGGTGATCGAGTCGGACGCCTCCTTGGCGCCCTCCCAGACCTTGGCCGTCGTTCCGGTCGGATTGCGGATGAAGGAAGCGACGCTGGTCTGCGCGGTTGGAGCCAGCGTGGCAATCTGGGTGGTTTCGGACCCCGTCTTCACGCCCTGAACTGCTATGGGCGGCCCGCTGTCGGTAGGCCCTGTCCCGGACCAGCTGCCGCAGATCGCGGCCGAGGCCTGATTGGACACCGTCAACCGGCTGTTGCCGCCGAAGACGAAGCGCACGCCCTTCTGAACCGCCGTCGTCTTCAGGGGACTGAGGCAGTCCATGTTGATGCCGAGGAGGGGGAAGGTCGTGGTCCGGGTACCGGCGATGAGCCGTCCGTCGGTGACGCGCCACTCGTGGCTGCTGGGCGGCAACGCCGGGTTGTCGCCGTTGTGGAAGTCGAAGTAGTAGGTGCCGGGCTTGAACCAGAAGTTGCAGTCGCGGGACGTCACGGCGTTCAGGGCGGCAGCATCGTCGTAGTAGCCCGGCTCGAATGTGATGGTGGTCCTGAACCCGAGAATGGAGGTGCACGTGCTGGTCGGAACCTTGCGATAGGGGAGCTCATCCGTGCCGGGCACGACGGTGGGCAGCCCAAGATTCGGGTCCAAGCCACCGTCGTAGCCACCGTAGTTGCACTGCGGCGTCGGCGTGATCCTGGCCGCATCCGGGCAGTCTCCGCGGGCTCGCACATAGCCGCGCGCGACCAGGTTGCGGCCGTTGGTCTTGATGGGGCCGTGCGAGAACACCGGGCCGCCGACGTCGAACCGGCTGAACCTGGAGTCGTAGGTCGACTCCACGTTCAGGCCATCGGTGCCGGCGGAGCCGAGGGTCAGGATCGCATTGCCCGGCGTGTTGGTCATCGTGATCGGGACCTCGGGCGACTGGACCCCGGAGCCGAGGACACCGTCGCAGACGACCGCGATCGATCCGGTGCCGTCGGGATCGGGGATCACCATCGTGTCCGTTTCCACGCCTGCGGAAGTGTCGGAGGCGCCGAAGCAGTAGGAGCCCTCGTCGTTGATGAACGTGCCGCGCTGCAGCGTGTTGATCGCCTGCTGGACCGCGCCGTCCACGTCGTAGGCCGAGGCGGCCTCGCTGCGCAGCGCCACGGTGGTGCGCTGGGTCATGGACGCGAACGACAGGAGGGCGCCCAGGATGAGGGCGATGGCCGTGGTGAAGACGAGCGCCAGGATCAGGGCCGAGCCCTCGTCGCGGGCGGTTTGGTTCCTCATGTCTGCCTTCTCTGGCCGGTCAGGGTCACGGTGACCGGGGTCGGGTCGTCCGGGTGGGCGAGGGTCAGGGCCAAGCTCACGCGCTTCGGCGGGCTGGCGGCGGTGCAGCTGCTCGAGCAGGAGAGCACCGGGTCTGTCACGGCGGACACGTTGTGCGCCACCACCTGGTCGATCGTCGGAGAGGTGGAGCTGCCGCGGCACACGACTCGGTGCAGCTGCCGTTCGGTGGCGGTAGGCACGACCACGTAGGACACGATCACCCGGGTACGGACCTCGGACGCCCCGCCGGTGACCTCGTCCCGTGCGAGCCGGACGACCGCTCTCGGCAGAGCCGCCGACCCGCAGGGGTAGAGGCCACCGGTCGCCGACGCGTTCGTCTCGACTGACTGGAGCGGATCGAACGGTGGGGTGGTGACGCGGACCCCCGTGCTCGCCACGTCCTCGGCGAAGTACGCGGCCGCCAGTTGGGCGTCGCTGGACACCTCCAGCCGGGTCTGCGTGGCGGCGGTCTGCTTCATCATGAAGGTCAGGGTGCTGCCCAGTGCCGCGGTCACGATGCCCATCAGAGAGACGGCGATCAGCAGCTCGACCAGGGTGAACCCGCGATCGCCACGCGCACCTGGGAGTCTGCTCCTCATGCCGACGCCTTGCGCAGGATGACCTCGATCGTCTCGGTGGCCTGACCGCGGTTGCTCCGGACCTGCAGGGACACCTTCTGCGCGCCGGCGTCCGGGCTCGAGCAGCTCGTCACGAACGTCCGCGACGAGGCGTTCCAGTACCGGACGCTGGTGATCGTGCTGCTGTATCCGGCCGGGGACGCGTACCCGCTGGGGGAGACGTACCCGGCCGTGGAGGGCGTCGCGCAGTTCACGTACGTGGTCGCGCCCACGGCTTCGGCGAAGCTGCGGACCGCCGCGCCTGCTACTGCCTGCTGCCGGTGCTGGTCGGAGACGATCACGGCCGTACCGAGTCCGCCGAGGAGCGCGATCACCGCAAGCCCCATGATGACCACGGCGACGAGCA
>CAZWXF010000138.1:0-1949 GCA_964638055.1 uncultured Bifidobacteriaceae bacterium
AGGCGGTCGAGCATGTCGTTGAACGTGACCGCCAGGTCGTCGAGCTCGTCCCACGCCGGGGAGTCGACGGCGTGCCGGGGGGTGATGCGCCCGGTCAGGTCCGACTCTGAGATGTCCTGCGCGGTACGGCGCATGGCCCGCAGCGGCGTCAACGCGCGACCGGCCACCAGCCAGGTGGCGATCGCAGCCGGGATCAGCAGGGCCGCTGCCACCGCGAGAGTGAGCCAGCCGGCGGCCCGGATCGCGTCGGTCTCGGCGCTGTCCGCCACGGTGACGACGAACGCCCCGGAGTGCCCGGTCGCGGTCACTGGCACGATCGCGTAGCGGATGGTGGCGGCGCCGGTCCGATGGGTGCCGTACTCGGTCGAGGTCGCCGAGCTCACCAGTTCCAGGAACTCGGGGTCCCGGTCCAGACGCACCGTGGGGACGTCGTCGCTGCGGGCCACGACCTGTCCGTCGACCACGGCGAACATGCTCTCACCGGGATCCGGCAGGCTGCTGCCAACGTGCAGCTGGAGCAGCGCAGAGGCATCGGTGAACGGTTCCCCCGTGGCCGGGTCCAGGCCCTCGTCGGCCAGCAGGCGAAGCTCGGCGACCTCGCCCCGGAGCTCCTGGGCCACCCGGTCGGCGGCGCGGTCGCGCAGCACGAGCTGGCTGACGAGGAGGGTGGCGGCCAGGATCGCCGACGCCGAGAGCAGGACCCACGCGACCAGCCGCGCCTGCAGGGGCATGCGCGTTCGGGTCGTCATCGGTCCATCGTCGCGCACGTGCGCCGCGCTCACCATCAGCGCAGCAGGTAGTCGAAGTCCTCCGCCACCGGCTCGATCTCGCCGTCGTCGTCGTCCGTCTCGACGACCAGCCGATCGACGCCGGGGTCGAACACGCGGTCGCCGTCATCACGGAACAGGGAGGCGACCAGCTCCCGGCTGGCCCGCACCGGAGTGGCGAGGGTCACCGTCACCCCACGGACGGCCGAGGGGACGTAGGCCCAGCCCAGCACGGTCCGGCCGGCGTCGTGGATCACGACGAAGCCGGGCTGCGAACCGACTCGGACCTCCTCGACCTGCACCGTGGTGCCATCGCCGGCCTGGTCGTCGACCTCGACCTCGGCGCTCTCGTCGACGACGGTCAGCGAGTTCACCGGAATCGCGTCGTCGTCGGTCGTGGCGTCATCGTGCTCCTGGCTGGAGTCGTCGGTCGTGTCCGCGGGGGGGACGTCGGCCGTGCCGTCGTCGCTGGCCGAGCCGTCGGGCAGGCCCGTCGCCGTGGGCGCGCTGCCGTCGGCCAGCGCGATCGCGGGCTCGGTGGCGAGGTCCCCGGAACCACTCGAGCAGCCGGCCACTAGGGCGAGCACGCCTGCGCCCACGACCAGACGCAGGTCAGATGCTGAGCGTCGCACGGCACACTTCACCGGTTGTCCTGTTCGTGGCGCGGAAGGTGACCTTGTCCTTGCCGCGGGTGTTCGGGACGTGCTTGCTGACCTCGACCTCGCCGTCGCGGTCAGTGGTTCGCGTCCGGTTGACGACAGTCCTGCCCTCGTGGGTGACCTTGATCGTCCAGCGCTGACCGGCCGTCGGCGAATCGATCTCGACGTCGATGTCGATCCGGCCGTTCTCCTTCTCCAGGTTCAGGTCCCAGGTGCTCCTGGCGCTGCACCGGCCGTCGCTCTCTCGCTCGACCTCCATGCGGATCGGCGCGGCGCTCGCCGCGGCCGGGACGGCCAGAAGTGCGGCGCAGCTCACCGCAGCCGTGGCCATCGCGAAACGCTTGCTCATCGGGCTTCCTCTCAGTGGGGGTGGCTCCAGCATGGCCAGTTCCAGGCGGCGCGTGGCCCGTGCTCGTGGCTTCCTGAGAGGACTCTCATGTGCGCCCGCCGGCAGCACTCGGGCGGCGACTCGCACGACGGGAACGAGCCGAACCCGTCGGTCGAGCTCGTCGAGACCACACCC
>CAZWXF010000138.1:2049-5453 GCA_964638055.1 uncultured Bifidobacteriaceae bacterium
CGGCCCGGGTCCCGACAGGCTCGACCAGCGGGCCCGGGTCTCGACAGGCTCGACCAGCGGGCTCGCACGACGGGAACGAGCCGAACCCGTCGGTCGAGCTCGTCGAGACCACACCCCGCCCGACCAGCGAGGCCTCCACCGGCCCGGGTCCCGACAGGCTCGACCAGCGGGCCCGGGTCTCGACAGGCTCGACCGGCGGGTCTCGACTGGCTCGACCCGCGGGGGGCGTCTGCTCAGCGCACGACGAAGCGGGCGGCCGGGGAGGCGATCCCCTTGTTGCTGCCCACCGCCCTGTACGTCCCCGGAGCCGCCTGCGGCTGCCGATCCGGGCAGGACGCGGAGGTGACGTGGCCCGGCCACTCGAAACTGCCCGACCAGTGCTTTCCGGGCTTGATCGTGACGACCTCGGCCTTGGGCTGACTCCCCGAGCAGAACTGGGAGGACCAGACCAGTGCCCGCCCCGAGGTCACCCGGACGACGGTCGCGGCGACGTCACGCGTGCAGGCCACCGTCGTGAGGTTGGTCAGCGTCGCCGTGATGGCCATCCCTGCGCCCACCTGCGTCGTCGCGGACTTCGGGGCGACACGCAGGGCGAGAGCGGCATCGGGGCACGGGGTCACCGGCGTCGCCGACGGCGACTTGGCTGCACTCGGCGAGGCCGAGACGCTGGGAGCAGAGGACGCGCCCGCGTCCGTGGGTGTGCCGGAGGGCGCGGGGGTCACGGATCCGGTGGGTGCAGCGGCCGGGCTGCTCGGTGGGCTGGACTCCTCGGGCTGGCCCCCACCGTCGGTTCCCTGCGACGCCGACGCGCCGCCCGCGGCCGCGTCATCGCCGGACGGATCGGGCGATCCGTCGGACCCGAACGCGGCCGAGGCGATCGTCCAGAGGAGCAGGAGCGCCACCAGGGCCCCTGCCAGCAGAGCTGCACGGCGGCGCCAGTAGGTGCCGCTGGGCTCAGGTCCCACCGGATTCAGCAGCGAGCTCACCGGTCAACCGTAGCCCGCGGAACCCCCGGCGCCGCCGAGCGACCCGCTCAGGGTCCGCTGCGGCGAGCGGTTTGCGTGGGAGGTGGTCGCAACGAGGAGCAGCCAGGCGCACCGGGAGGGTGCGTCGACCGACGAGGACACCGCGAACGCCCCCGCGGGAGCCGCGCAGCGCAGCGGTCGATCCGTCAGACAGGTCCTATGCCTTGTCGGTTTCACCGGCTCCCGCAGAAGCGACAGGCGGGACATCGGGCAGGCCGACCTTGTCAGTCCCCTCGATGGTGAACTTCGCGCTCGGGCCGGTCCCCTCGACATCGACGACGACGATCTGACCGGGTCGGACCTCGCCGAAGAGGATCTTCTCGCTCAGTGCGTCCTCGACCTCACGCTGGATCGTCCGTCGCAACGGCCGCGCGCCCAGCACGGGATCGTAGCCACGTTCGGCCAGGAGCTCCTTGGCAGCGAACGTGATCTCGATGCCCATGTCGCGTTCCTTGAGCCGGTCGTCCAGGTGCTTGGCCATGAGGTCGACGATCTGGACGATCTCTGCCCGGGAGAGCTGGTGGAACACCACGATGTCGTCGATGCGGTTGAGGAACTCCGGGCGGAAGTGGGCCTTCAGCTCCTGCTGGACCTTGGCCTTCATCCGCTCGTACTCGTTGGCGTCCCCCTCGCCACCGCCGAAGCCGAGCATCACGCCCTTGCTGACGTCCCGCGTGCCCAGGTTCGTCGTCATGATGATGACGGTGTTCTTGAAGTCGACCGTCCGGCCCTGGGCATCGGTGAGCCGGCCCTCCTCGAGGACCTGCAGCAGCGAATTGAAGATATCCGGGTGGGCCTTCTCCACCTCGTCGAATAGGACGACCGAGAATGGCCGGCGGCGGACCTTCTCCGTCAGCTGGCCTCCCTCCTCGTACCCCACATATCCGGGAGGGGAGCCGAAGAGCCGCGAGGCGGTGTGCTTCTCGGAGAACTCGCTCATATCCAGGGCGATGAGGGCGTCCTCGTCGCCGAACAGGAATTCGGCCAGCGTCTTGCTCAGCTCGGTCTTGCCCACACCCGAGGGCCCGGCGAAGATGAACGAGCCGCCGGGGCGCTTGGGGTCCTTGAGGCCGGCCCGGGTGCGCCGGATCGCCTGCGACAGCGCGTGGATGGCCGGCTGCTGGCCGATGACGCGCTTGTGCAGCTCGTCCTCCATGCGCAGCAGGCGCTGCGCATCGTCCTCGGACAGGTCGGTCACGGGGATGCCGGTCATCAGCGCGAGCACCTCGGCGACGAGCTTGTCGTCCACCTCGGCCACGACGTCCATGTCGCCCGCCTTCCACTCCTTCTCCCGCTGGAGCTTCTCCTGCTGGAGGGCCTTCTCCCGGTCCCGCAGGGAGGCCGCCTTCTCGAAGTCCTGCGCGTCGATCGCGGACTCCTTCTCCCGGCGCACCGTGGCGATCCGCTCGTCGAACTCGCGCAGGTCCGGCGGCGCCGTCATCCTGCGGATCCGCAGCCGCGACCCGGCCTCATCGATGAGGTCGATGGCCTTGTCCGGGAGCTGCCGGTCGGAGATGTACCGATCGGACAGCCGTGCGGCGCTGGCCAGGGCGGCATCGGTGATGGAGACCCGGTGGTGGGCCTCGTAGCGATCTCGCAGGCCCTTGAGGATCTCGATCGTGTGCGCGACGGTCGGGGCGTGGACCTGCACCGGCTGGAAGCGTCGCTCCAGGGCAGCATCCTTCTCGACGTACTTGCGGTACTCGTCCAGCGTCGTGGCGCCGATGGTCTGCAGCTCGCCGCGGGCGAGCATCGGCTTGAGGATGCTGGCCGCGTCGATCGCACCCTCGGCGGCCCCGGCACCGACGAGCGTGTGCATCTCGTCGATGAACAGGATGATGTCGCCGCGGGTCCGGATCTCCTTGAGGACCTTCTTCAGCCGCTCCTCGAAGTCGCCGCGGTACCGGGAGCCGGCCACCAGGGCGCCGAGGTCCAGGGTGTACAGGTGCTTGTCCTTGAGGGTCTCGGGCACCTCCCCACGAACGATCATCTGGGCCAGGCCCTCGACGACGGCGGTCTTGCCGACGCCCGGCTCCCCGATGAGAACCGGGTTGTTCTTGGTGCGCCGCGAGAGCACCTGCATGACGCGCTCGATCTCCTTCTCGCGGCCGATGACCGGATCGAGCTTGTTCTCGCGGGCGTCCTTGGTGAGGTTCCGACCGAACTGGTCGAGGACGAGCGAGCTGGAGGACTGACCCTCCTGCGGGCCGGCGCCGGCGCCGGCTGCGGCTGGCTCCTTGCCCTGGTAGCCGCTGAGCAGCTGGATGACCTGCTGACGCACGCGGTTCAGGTCGGCTCCGAGCTTGACCAGGACCTGCGCGGCGACGCCCTCGCCCTCGCGGATCAGCCCCAGCAGGATGTGCTCGGTGCCGATGTAGT
>CAZWXF010000139.1:0-5330 GCA_964638055.1 uncultured Bifidobacteriaceae bacterium
CGGGCAGCAGCACCACCCCCATCACGTAGCGGTGACCGACCTCCAGCCGGGAGGTTCCGCGCCCCGCCAATCGCGTGGTGCGGGTACCGCCGAACTGATAGGACTCACGGTCCCTCACGTGGACAGGGGCTTTGAACTTGTCGCCACGATACAGCCGTGGGCGGAGGCACCCCACTGCTACACTCCGGGCGGCCGTGCGAGAGAACGAGGAGGTGGTACCCGTGAACGTATCGACGTGGGTGCTCCTCTTCGGGGTCACGGTCGGGCGATAGGTCGTCCGGGAGCGCCGTTCAACGAGCACTCCCGAAAGGCACGACCATGCACTTCACCTCCGAACAACACCTCGCCGAGGGCGTCCTCGAACGCGAGTTCACCCTCGGCGAGATCCCCGGCATCCTGTGGACACCCACATCCTCACCGGCACCGCTAGTCCTGGTCGGCCACCCCGGCGGACTGCGCACGATGTACCCCCGGCTGGCGGGGCGAGCCCTGCACTCCGCGGCGCGCGGATTCGCCGCGGCCACCATCGAGCTCCCCGGGGGCGGTGACCGGCCCCGTTTGGCCGAGGCCGAACAGGCCCGCGCCGATCTGCACCGGGCGCTGGCCGCCGGCGACCCGGTCGACGACGAGATCGTCGACCGGCTGGTCCTCCCGCTGGTCGAGAAGGCGGTCCCGGAATGGCAGACCACCCTGGACGCGCTCCTTGCGCTGCCCGAGATCAGCGGCCCGGTCGGGTACTCGGGCGGGCCGATCGCCATCGGTATCCGGCTTGCGCTGGTCGAGCCGCGCATCGCGGCCGCCGTTCTCTTCGCCGGGAGCTTCGTGCCCCGCGCCATGTTCGCCGAGGCCCGTCAGGTCACGATCCCGCTCCACGTCCTGCTGCAGTGGGACGACGAAGGAAACGACCGGCAGATGGCCCTGGACCTGTTCGACGTCTTCGGCTCCCAGGAGAAGACGCTGCACGCCAACATGGGCGGGCACACCGGCGTCCCGCAGTTCGCAGGGGACGACGCGGCCAGGTTCTTCGCCCGGCATCTGAGTTAGGGCGTGTCTCCATATCCCGATTGCCAAGCCGACGCCGCAGCATGGGCGGGCGACGGCACCCTGACAGCACACGAGGCCCAAACCCCGCCAAATGGTGGATCAGGCGAAAGTTTGAACCTCGTGCGTCGGGTGGGCCCGGCCGGGCTCGAACCGACGACCTACCCGGTGTAAGCGGGTTGCGCTACCAGCTGCGCCACGGGCCCGCGGGCAAGGGTACGCAAGGCGCGCAGCCTCGACCAACCGCGGCACCGCGACGGGGCGCTCCACGCTCCCGGCATCCCCATGAACCCGCCGGCGCCGCCCGGTCCGGATGCGGAGCACCCGCGCCGCAGCGCCGCCTCCCGACCGGACTTCGAGGTCCTGGCCGGTCCGGCGAACCTGTCGGTCAGACCGCCGATCTCGGTCAGACCGTCGCGTCGACCAGGTCGATGTCGATCAGGGCCTGCCGGTACTCCCCGGCGTCACGCGCCTCGCCGATCTCGTTGACGACCATCCAGCGGATGGTCCCTGCCCGGTCGATGATGATCGTCCCGCGTCGAGCTGCGCCGCGCTCCTCGTTGAACACGCCGTACGCCCGGGCGACCTCGCCGTACGGCCACGAGTCGCTGAGCAGGTCGAACTGATAGCCATCACGCTCGGCGAACGCCGCCTGAGCGTGCTTGCTGTCGATCGAGATGCCGAGCATCACCGTGTCGTCGTCGAACTCCCCCCGACGATCGCGCAGGTCGCACAGCTCGCCGGTGCAGATCCGCGAGAACGCCCAGGGGAAGAAGACGAGGACGACCTTGCGCCCGCGGAGCTCCGAGAGCGTGACGGGCTCGCCGCGCTGGTTGAGCAGGGTGAAGTCGGGCGCCTGATCGCCCACGCTGACTGACACGAGACATGACTCCTTCGAGTTGGGATAGCCGACCGCGCCAATCCTGCACCGGGCAGGCAGGATGGACCACCGTGCCCCCCTCGATGCCCTCCGCGCTGTGCCCGGGCCCCCATGAGCACGGCCTCGCCTCTGGGAGCCTTCCGGCACTTGCCGACACCATCGACCGCGCCTGGGAGCTGTTCGAGAAGCTTGCCGCCGATGCCGACATGGCGGCCCCGTCGCGCCGGGAGGGGTGGAACGTCGGCGACATCATCGGCCGGATCGGCGTGTGGGACGGGACGACCACTCTGGCCGACCTGGTCCGGGTCGCCCACGAGGGGGACGCCACGTTCACCGATCCCCACGAGACCGACGAGGTCGTCCGAGCGATCACCGCACTGGCCTCCCCGGAGGAGATCCGGGACAGCATCGCCCGGGCTCGCGAGGCCACGTCCCGATGGCTGGCAACCAGCGCTCCCACGACGTGGGGACTGGTCCACACGTCCTCGCCGCTGGGGCCCCTCCCGGTGCTGACCGTGGTGAACGCGATGACCTATCAGATGTCGATCGCGGCCCTCGACGTCGAGGTTGCCTGCGGCCCCCCTCCCGAGGAGCTGCTGGACATCGGCCTGGTCGCCCTGGTCGACGTGACCGGGGCACTGGCCGGGCGTAAGGCGGTCACGGCCACCTTCACGGCGGTCACGCCCAGCGTGGTCGTGGGTGTGGGATCCGATGGCGGTCACTGGCGCACTGCGATCCTGGCCAAGGACACCGGCTTCGGGCCGGCCGCGATGGCTCCGGCCGAGGTGATCCTGGACGTGACCAGTGGTCGTGCCCCGGTCGCCCACCTGTACCGCACGGGCGAGCTCCAGGTGCGTGACCTCTCGGGGATGATCCGTCTGGCCCCGGTGCTGGAGGGGGTGCCGGGGCTGCCCCCCTTGGGCGCCGTGGGCCGGGCGATCCACGTGGTTGACGCCGTCGGTGGCCTGCTGGGGCGACTGCGCCGCTGACCCCGGCGCGGGCCGGAGCTGACGAGCTGCCGAGGCGCGCCTGCCTCGCGCGATCGCTGTCCGGGCGAAGCGACCTACCGGGGGACGAGCCTGACAGCCTGCCATTGGGGCAGGGTCACCGAGGTCGTGCGGCGCAGTCCCGAGGTCGCGGCCGCGTCAGCGATGTCGGCGGGCTCCAGGGCGCCGCGTCGACCGAACTTGGGGGTCAGCAGCCAGATGACGCCGTGATCGGCCAGCGGTGGCTTGGCGTCCACCAGGGCGTCGACGAGGTCACCGTCATCCAGGCGCCACCACTGCAGGACCATGTCGACGACACCCTCGTAGTCCTCATCCACAGGCGCCTCTCCGGAGCCCGTGACAACGGCCTGGGCGACGAGATCGTCGGTGTCCGTGTCGTATCCCAGCTCCTGGACGGTGATCCCCTCACCTATGCCCAGTCGCTTGGCCAGTGCCGCCGCTTGGTCGGCACCCCCGGCCGTCGCCTCCACGTGAAAACCTCTCATCTCTCGACGCCCTGCGGGGCGGACCCTCGGGCGCAAGTATGGGGTACGGGGCACCCGCCAAGCCTGTCCCAACTCGCCCTTGCGAGACGGAGGCGCAATAGTGGGCCCTGCCCAACCGCACGTGAAGCTGAAGGGGTGCCCCCGTGACCTCCGCCGCGTACGACCCGCTCATGCCGGGTGGCCTTCCCGACCAGTACGTCGACGTCGACCCGACAGAGACGAACGAATGGGTCGACTCGCTGGACGGTGTCATCGACCACGCCGGCCCAAGGCGAGCGCGCTTCCTCATGCTCGAGTTGCTGCGGCGCTCCCACGAGCGCAGCGTCGGCGTTCCGGCCCTGAGGAGCACCGACTACATCAACACCATCTCACCGGATCGGGAGCCGTCGTTCCCCGGCGACGAGGAGATGGAGTACCAGATTCGGGTCATGACCCGCTGGAACGCGGCGATCCTGGTCCACCGCGCGCAGCGACCGGGGATCGGCGTCGGCGGGCACATCTCGTCCTTCGCGTCGTCCGCGGCCATGTACGAGGTGGGGTTCAACCACTTCTTCCGCGGACCTGACGCGACCGGCGGCGGCGACCAGCTCTTCGTGCAGGGTCATGCATCCCCGGGGATCTACGCTCGAGCCTTCCTGGAGGGCCGGCTCTCCGAGACCCAGATGGACGGCTTCCGCCAGGAGCTCTCCCACCCGGGCGGAGGGCTGCCCAGCTACCCGCACCCCCGCCTCATGCCCGACTTCTGGCAGTTCCCGACGGTCTCCATGGGGCTGGGCCCGCTGCACGCGATCTTCCAGGCCCGGTTCAACCGCTACCTGCTCAACCGGGGGATCAAGGACACCAGCCAGCAGCGTGTCTGGTGCTTCCTCGGCGACGGCGAGAGCGACGAGCCCGAGACCATGGGCAACATCAGCCTCGCAGCCCGCGAAGGCCTGGACAACCTGACGTTCGTCGTCAACTGCAACCTGCAGCGCCTCGACGGCCCTGTCCGCGGCAACGGAAACATCATCCAGGAGCTGGAGTCCATCTACCGCGGGGCCGGGTGGAACGTCATCAAGGTCATCTGGGGTCGTGGGTGGGACAGGCTGCTCGCCCGCGACACCGACGGGGCCCTGGTCAACCTCATGAACAACACGACCGACGGCGACTACCAGACCTATCGCGGCGAGGACGTGGCGTTCCTGCGAAAGAACTTCTTCGGCCGTGACCCCCGCGTGGCAAGGATCGTCGAGGACATCCCCGACCCAGAGCTGTGGGCCCTCAAGCGCGGCGGGATGGACTACCGCAAGCTGTACGCGGCGTACCGGGTCGCCGTCAGCCACACCGGCCAGCCCACCGTGATCCTGGCAAAGACGATCAAGGGCTGGTCACTCGGACAGCACTTCGAGAGCCGCAACGCGACCCATCAGATGAAGAAGCTGTCGGAGCAGGACCTGCGGACCTTCCGCGACCGGCTGGGCATCCCGATCCCTGACGCGGAGCTCGACAAGTACACACCGCCCTACTACCACCCGGGACCCGACGACCCGCGCATCCGCTACATGATGGAGCGCCGGCTCACCCTGGGCGGTTCGATGCCGCGCCGCCGCCGGGTCTCCCGCCCCTTGGCCCTGCCCGGACCCAAGACCTACGACATCGTCACCCGCGGCTCGGGCAAGCAGGAGGTCGCCACCACGATGGCGTTCGTCCGGCTGTTCAAGGACCTGGTGCGCGATCCCCAGATCGGCTACCGGTTCGTCCCGATCATCCCGGACGAAGCCCGGACGTTCGGCATGGATGCGCTGTTCCCGTCGCTCAAGATCTACAACCCGAAGGGGCAGAAGTACCTGTCCGTCGACCGCGAGCTGATGCTGTCGTACAAAGAGGCCACGAATGGCCAGATCCTTCACGAGGGCATCGACGAGGCTGGGTCCGTCG
>CAZWXF010000140.1:0-5210 GCA_964638055.1 uncultured Bifidobacteriaceae bacterium
GGTCTCGACAGGCTCGACCGGCGTCTCGACGGGCTTGGTCTCGACAGGCTCGACCGGCGGGGACTCGAGGAACTTGGTCTCGACGGGCTCGACCGGCGCGAGACCCGCCTGCTCGGGGAGCTGCCGGGCGGCTCAGGGGACGACGACGGCCAGCGTCTCGGCCACGCAGGCCGGCTTGTCCGACCCGTCGATCTCGACGGTCACCGTCGCTGCCACGGTGAACCCGAGCACGCCCGGCGTCACCGAGTCCAGGCGCACCGATCCGCGCAGCCGTGATCCGACCGGCACGGGTGCGGGGAACCGGACCTTGTTGCAGCCGTAGTTGACGGCCATGCGGATGCCCGAGACGGTGTAGACCTCACCGACGAACAGCGGCACCAGGGCCAGGGTGAGGTACCCGTGGGCGATGGCGGTGCCGAACGGCCCGGTGGCGGCACGCTGCGGATCCACGTGGATCCACTGGTGGTCACCGGTCGCGTCGGCGAACAGGTTCACCTGCTCCTGGGTGACCTCGTGCCAGCCGCTCACGCCGAGGTGCTCTCCCGCGGCGGCGCGCAGCTCGTCGATCCCGTCGAAGACCCTCATCCGATTCCTACCCTCCTGCGTCCCGGCCATCAGCCCCTCGGCCCGCCTGCCACGTAGATCACCTGTCCGGAGACGAACCCGGCCCCCTCGCTGACCAGGAACGAGACCGCATGCGCGATGTCCTCGGGCTGGCCGACGCGCCCGACGGGGATCTGGGCCAGCGAGGCCGCCACGAAGTCCTCGAAGGACACACCCATCCGAGCCGCTGTGGCACGCGTCATGTCGGTCTCGATGAACCCCGGGGCGACGGCGTTGGCCGTCACCCCGTAGCGCCCCAGCTCGAAGGCCAGGGTCTTCGTGAGGCCTTGGAGCCCAGCCTTGGCGGCCGAGTAGTTCGCCTGGCCGCGGTTGCCCAGCGCAGAGGTCGAGGAGAGGTTCACGATCCGGCCGAACCCAGCCTCGCGCATGTGCCCCTGCAGGGCGCGGGACATCAGGAACGCGCCGCGCAGGTGCACCCCCATGACCGCGTCCCAGTCCCCGGTCGTCATCTTGAACAGCAGGTTGTCGCGGATGATCCCGGCATTGTTGACCAGGACGGTCGGGGCACCCAGCTCGTCGGCCACACGCGCGACGGCGGCTGCCACTGATGCCTCCTCCGAGACGTCCGCGCCGACGCCCAGGGCGCGGCCGCCCGCGGACTCGATGCCGGCCACGACGCCGGCGCAGTCGGACTCCACGAGGTCGAGGACCGCCACAGCGAGCCCATCGGTGGCAAGGCGCGCAGCGATGGCGGCGCCGATGCCACGGGCGCCCCCTGTGACGACGGCGACGCGGGGTGATGTCATGCGGGGACTCCTGTGGGCAGGGTGCGGGAACGAGTCACGGGCAGGTCACGGGATGCACACCACGCGGCCGACGGTCAGACCGTCGCCGAGACGCTGCACGCCGTCGCGCACCTCGTCGAGGCCGAGTCGCTCGCTGACCAGCGGACGGATGGCGCCCTGGTCCGCCAGCCTCGTCAGCTCCTCGTGGCAGGCACGGACCGCCCCGGGATCGATCCGGTTGTAGAGGCCCCAGTGCAGCCCGAGGATCGAGTAGTTCTTGACCAGGGCGTGGTTGAGCGCGGCGGACTGGATCTCCCCGCCGGCGAAGCCGATCACGACGATCCTGCCCTCGAAGGCGACGCACTTGGTGGTGCGCTGGTAGGTCTGGCCCCCCACCGGGTCGAAGATGACGTCCGCGCCGCGCCCAGCGGTCTCGGCCTTGACGACCTCCACGAAGTCCTCGCGATGGCGGTCGATGACCACGTCGGCACCCAGCGCCCGGGCGAACTCCGCCTTGTCCGGCCCCCCGACCACGCCGATGACACGGGCCCCGGCGGCCTTGCCCAGCTGGATCGCCGCGCTGCCCACGCCGCCGGCGGCCGCGTGCACGAGCAGCGTCTCGCCCGGCCGCAGCGCCGCGCGCCGATGCAGGGCGAACCAGCCGGTCTGGTAGCCGATGTGCAGCGACGCCGCCTCGGCGTCGTCGAGGGCCTGGGGCGCCGGGAACGTGGTGGCGCTGTCCATCAGGGCAAGCTCGGCGAATCCACCGGCGGGAAGGGCCGTGGTGCCGATGACCCGGTCCCCCAGGGCCACGCCCATCGCCGACTCTCCGAGTTCGACGACCTCCCCGCACAGCTCGACGCCGGGGGTGAAGGGCAGGGGCGGGCGGACCTGGTACTCGCCCCGGCACATGAGCACGTCCGGGAAGTTCGCGGCCGCCGCCAGGACGCGGACGAGCACCTGACCGCGACCAGGGCGAGGGGCGTCGATGTCCTCCAGCTCCAGGACGGCCTTCGGCTCGCCCAGCTCGTGAATCCGCCATGCCCTCATCGGCTCTCCTCCAGTGTCTGTTGCAGCTTGTTCATGGTCCGAAGCCATCGGTCGGTGCTGGTCGCCCGGAAGCCGTAGTAGTCGGCGACCTCGGGATGGGGCAGCACGAGGAAGCGCCGGTCCGCTATGGCCGCCATCAGGGCCTCGGCGACCTCGTCGGGGTGGAGCACCGGATCTCGGCTGAGCACGTCCTTGAGCGGTCCAGCCTCGTCGTACATCCGGGTCCGCACCCCCTGCGGGCAGATGGCGTGGACCTCGATCCCCCGGTGCGCGTATGTCACAGCGAGCCACTCGGCGAAGGCGACCGCACCGTGCTTGGTCACCGAGTACACCGGGCTGCCCAGCATGGTCAGCAGGCCGGCCGCGCTGGCCGTCACGACGAACCGTCCGCCGCCCCGGTCCACCCAGTCGGGCACCAGCAGCCGCGCCGCCCGGACGTGCGCCATCAGGTTGACCTCGAGGGCGCCGGCCCACTCAGCCTCGGATGCCTCCAGCCCCAGGCCCCGATCGACGCCGGCGTTGGCCACGTACATGTCGACCTGGCCGAGCAGGGATCGAGCGCCCGCCACCAGTGCCCGGACACCCTCCTCGGAGGCGGCATCCCCGGGGATCGCCTGCCCGTCGATCTCCGCGGCCACGCGCTCGGCGGACGCCGGATCGAGGTCGTTCACCACGACCCGCGCGCCCTCCGTCGCCAGGCGTCGCGCCACCGCCCGCCCGATCCCCTGTCCGGCGCCCGTCACGACGACGCCGATGTCGCGCACCGACCCCTTCGGACGCGCATCGGGCACGGCGGACTCCGATCGATGGGGGAAGGGCCGGGCAGCAGGGTATTCCGCCCCCTGCCGAGGGTCGGAGGCTCCCCCGGCTCCGGCCTCAGCCGAGGTCCCGGCGCATCACCAGGCGGGGCAGCCTGCTCGCCCGGGCGTCGGTCGTGCCGATCACCCGGAAGCCCGCCGCCTCGAACATAGCCCGGGTGCCGACGAACGCCATCGTCGTGTCCATCCGCCCGGGCGGGTCCACCGGATGGGCCTCGACGGCCGGGGCTCCCCGGGATGCCGCGTAGGCCACGGCGCCCTCGATGAGCGGACTCGTGACGCCCCGCCTTCGGTGGCCCCCGCGGACGACGACGCACACGATGCTCCAGACGGGAACGTCGTCGACCGGGCGCATCAGCTTGGACGAGGCGAGCCGGGGGATCTCGCTGCGCGGCCCGGTGTTGCACCAGCCGACCGGGACGTCGTCGGCGTAGGTCACGACCCCGGGCGGGTTCGGCCGCGCGCAGAGCGCCCGCATGGCGGCCTCCCGACTCCCGTGGCCGAGCTGCTCGATCTCGCGTGCCTGCAGCCGATGCGACAGGCACCAGCAGTGCGTGGCCCGTCGGTTCGGGTTGATGACGTCGGCGAAGTCCTCGAACCGATCAGGCGTCACCGAGAGCGTCTGCCAGGCCACCATCTGCCCATCGAAGCACGCGGCCGCGGGTCCGGGGAGGTGTTCCCCGGGACAGGCCGGTCACAGGACCACGGACACCGGGCTCAGTCGGGCGCGGGGACAGGGAGCGTCGCCGGACGCAGCCCGTTCAGAGCCGGATCGGGACGCCCGTCTCACGCTCGGAGATGCGCCAGAGAGTCTCGATCGCGGTGGCGTTCCCGCGGCGCAGCAGCGGCAGGCGGACCGCCGGGCCGAAGCTGCCGAACCGTGGGCCGTACAGCTCCCCGCTGCGCGCGCCGGGATCGGTCGCGGCTCGGACCTGCGGCAGGGCGCCGTCGGCTACCTCCATCCCGGTGTACCGGGCGGCGAGCACCCAGAACGGACCCATCCGGCCACCCCCGCCGGAGGCCACCGTGGTCGGCTGCAGGTCGCTGTGCGAGAGGCCGGGGTGGGCCACCAGGCTCATCGCCGCAACGCCCGCGCGTTCGAACTCCTCGTGGAGCCCGAGGCCGAAGTGGTAGTTGGCCAGCTTGGACTGCGCGTACCCGAGCCAGGGGTCGTAATGACCACGCCGGTAGGGGTTGTGCGGGTCGAGGGCGCGGCCGAAGTGCCGTGCGTAGCTCGTCACGGTCACGACCCGTGCCCGGCCCGCCGCCAGCAGGGCGGGCATGAGCAGGGCCGTGAGAGTCCAGTGGCCCAGGTGGTTCACCCCGAGCTGGAGCTCGTAGCCGTCCTCCGTCCAGCGCTCCGGCGGGGCCATGACCCCGGCGTTCAGCACCAGGATGTCGACGGAGGCATGCTCGGCCAGGATCGCCCCGGAAGCCGCGCGCACGCTGTCCTGGGAGGCGAGGTCCAGCGGCACGATCTCCAGGGAAGCCGCGGGCGAGCCGGCCAGGATCTGACGGGTCGCGCGATCCGCCTTCTCCCGATCGCGGACCGCCATGAGCACGTGGGCGCCCTTGGCGGCCAGGACCCTCGCGGTCTCCAGGCCGAGGCCGCCGTTGGCTCCGGTGACGACGGCGATCCGGCCCGTGAGGTCCGGCACCGACTCGAACGTGTAGGTCATCGCGAACCCTCACTTCCCCTGGCCGAGTCCCAGCCCCATCCTCGCGCTCGGGGCACGGTCGCCGTTCGACGGGTCCTGCCAGCTCGGCGAACCAGGGATCGGACCTGGTCTCGACAGGCTCGACCAGCGGGCTCGACCGGCGTGGCTTCGACGGGCTCGACCGGCGCGGTCGATCGTGCCGAGCCCTGCGCCGGTCGAGCATGTCGAGACCAGCGCCCTGCGAAGCCCCGCGCCGGTCGAGTTTGTCGAGACGAGTGGCCCTTGGTCTCGACAGGCTCGACCAGCGGGCTCGACCCGACCTTGGTCTCGACAGG
>CAZWXF010000141.1:0-1554 GCA_964638055.1 uncultured Bifidobacteriaceae bacterium
CGCCGGTCGAGCCCGTCGAGACCAAGCCCGTCCAGAGCCCGTCGAGACCCGTGCCCGTCGAGACCCAGGGAGGTCGCGTGCCAGGCCGCCACCTGACGGACCGCATGGAGGCGCTGACAGCGCTGACGGTCCTGACGGGCCGGTTCGGGGCTGTCAGCCAAGCGGAAGGTCCGCCACCACCATGTTGTGGTCCGAGGCGCGGTACGAGTCATCGAACCGACCCGAGGATGTCCGGCGCAGGACGATCTCGTGGCGCTGCGCGCGCACCGTGGTGAAGATGTAGTCGATCCTCGCCGGGGTGGTGCTGCCGTACCTGTAGGGGCGTGGGGGGAACCCGCCGTACTTGCGTGTCTTGGGGGTGTAGTTCACGGTTCCGAAGCTGGCGTTGACCCGGACCGGGGCGGAGTTGCTGTCGATCAGGCCTGCCCTGACCATGATCCGCTGGGCGCCGTTGGGCTGCCGGCGGCTGAACGAGTTGAAGTCGCCGGCGATGACGAGCTCGACGTTCGCCAGGCCGCTGCGCCGGATCAGGTTGTTGGCCCATGGTCGCAGGTGGCTGGCCACGGCTCGGCGGAGTCGTTCCCCCGTCTGGTTCTGCTGCGTGGGCAGGTGGACCGAGACGTAGAGGGTCGTGCGCGGCCCGCCGTTGGGAGTGAGGAACGCCCACGAGACAGCCCGATCCTGCACGCCGCTGAACTTCGTCCCGGCGATCGTGGACATGCCACGCATCCCGGCGGGGGCGACGCCCCGGGTCGCCGCCAGATGCATGGCGTCAGGCTTGTAGAAGATGTGCGCTCCTCGGGTGCAGCGCCGCGTGCAGCTGTTGTAGTTCGTCGAAGCGATCCTGAAGCCGATCGAGGCCAGCCGGCTCCGGACGTCATCGATCTGGCGGGCGCCGCGGTAGCGCGAGGTGTTCGCCTCCTGGACCGCCAGCACGTCGGGGTTCTCGGCCTGCACCGCGCGGACGAGGGCGACCCGGCGCTTGCTCCAGGCGTACCGGCCCTTGCCGCACGTGGAGTTGCAGATGTTGTACGTCGCCACGCGCACCGTGCTCGGGATGGGAATGCTCGTCGCTGTCCTGCCATCCGCCAGCACGGGGGCCGTGTCGGCGCCCCTCGGCTGGATGGCCGCAGGTGCCTCGGCAGCCGACCGCATGACCGGTGCCGCGCCGAGCAGGCTGGCCGTGGCCACCGCCGTGGCTGCCAGCGCCCCGATCAGTCGAGTCACGGGCATTCCTCCATCGTCTGGGCGACCACAGGGGCCGTTTGGCGGGAGAGCCCGACGGACGCTAGCGGATCAAGCGGCTCCAGAAGCGCACCGACCCCCGGCGCGTCGCGCCCTTCGCGATCGCAGGGAATCGCGAAGTGTCCATGCCATGGGCGATCCCGGCCGCTAGGAGCGCAGAGATGGACAACAGCCTGCCATATCCCGTGTGCGCCGTTCCCAGCGACCCGTTGGCGCCGAGCCAGTCAAGACCCCGCCGGTCGAGCCAGTCGGGCCCCCGCCGGTCGAGCCAGTCGAGACCCCGATGGTCGGTGTCCGCAAATGCGAGGT
>CAZWXF010000141.1:1654-5145 GCA_964638055.1 uncultured Bifidobacteriaceae bacterium
CCCCGCCGGTCGAGCCAGTCGAGACCCCGATGGTCGGTGTCCGCAAATGCGAGGTGTCAGCGTCGAGGCGCTCTGGCGGCATCGGGGGGCCGGCCGAAGACCCCCCGATACGCGCGCGAGAAGCCGGTGGCGGAGGCGAAGCCGGCCTCCCGGGCCAGCTGGGCGATCGGCTCGTCGTACCCGACGAGTCGGTCGTGGGCCCGGTTGAGCCGGACGAAGAGGAGGTAGTCGCTCGGGGTGGTGTCGAGGTGGCGCCGGAACGCACGGCGCAGCTGGCGGGTGCCGACGCCGGCGGCCGAGGCGACCTGGCGCATGCGGATCGGCTCGTGGGCGTGCGCCTCGATGAAGTCGATGGCGCGTGCCACCACGGTCGGCCCGACCCACCCGTCGGTGAGGTCGCTGGTCGTCGTCATGGTGGTGTTGGGGAAGGTAGCCAGTGCCCCGGCGGACACCACCCGCATCAGTGCGGCCAGGCGCATGGGCGAGACCGGCCCGGCGCTGCCCAGCTCGGCACGGACCAGTCCGACGATGCCCACCCAGCTCTGGTTCATAGCGGGGGAGAGCGGCTCGGGGTTGAGGAAGCGCAGGTCGTGGTCCGGGTTGCCGGTGATCTCCGAGGCCGTGGCCAAGAGCTCCTCGTACGGGACCTGGAGCAGGAATGAGTCATGGCCGTGGATCTCGAAGCGCGGCTGTGCCTGCGGGGCGAGCAGACGCGATTCGCCCGCCGCCTGGACGACTGCGCCGTCAGGACCGCTCACCCTGACCTGGCCGGCCGTGATGGTCGTGATCATGACGTCGGGGATCGGTGCGACCTGGACGGCGACGTCCATCCGCAGGCCGATCCTGTCCAGCACGAGGGGGCCCCACGCCGTGCGCTGCATCAGCAGCCGGGCGCCTGCCCCGTCGCCGCGGAAGCTCGGGCGTCGAAGCTGGGCCACCTGGTCGTTGAGCGCCTCGATGGCATGCTCCCGATCGACCAGCGACACGTTCGAGCGCGACACCTCGACCCAAGGTGCCGGCTCGGGGGAGGGCTGAGGCGCCCCCGGAAGATGGCCTGCCACGTCCGGGTGCAGATCTTCCCTCACCCGGGCAGGGTAGGCCCATGTGTGACGGCGCGGAACCCGGGCGTGGCCCGGAGGCTGCCGACGGACCCCGCCCGGGAGTGGCCGACGGACCCGGCCCGGTCAAAGGGCATCGACAACGCGGCGTCCCTGACGGCCTGGTCACCCCACGGCTGCTGCTGCGGTCCTGGCGACACGGGGATCACGCCCCTGCCGCCGAGCTCAACGCCGATGCGGTCGCGATGGCCCACATGCCCGCACCTCTGGACCGTGAGGCCTCCGACGCCCTGGTGGCACGGCTGCGTGCCCATGATGCCGCCTTCGGCTACACGCTCTGGGTCATCGAGATCCGCCGGAGCGCCCGAGGCGCAACCTCGTTCGCGGGGTTCGCCGGGCTCCAGCACGTCCCCTTCGAGCCGCCCTTCCCGTGCTCGCGTCCCTGCCTCGAGGTCGGGTGGCGGCTCCTGCCGGCGTGGTGGGGGCTGGGCATCGCGACCGAAGCCGGCCGGGCCAGCCTCTCGTTCGGCTTCGAGCAGCTGGGGGCGACGGAGATCGTAGCCTTCACGGTCCCACGCAATGAGCGATCCAGGGCCGTCATGGCTCGCCTGGGCATGGTCGCGGACGGCGAGTTCGACCATCCGCGGGCCTCAGGCTCCGACTGGTGGCGACGGCACGTCCTCTACCGGGCAACCCCTGACCTCCTCGCGGCACCGGAGCAGGCATTGGACCCCTCAGTCAGGCCGTAGTGTCGCGAGTCAGAGATTCGCCGCGCTTCCGCAGCGAGGGCACCAGCCCCGCCGGGTCCTGGTCGCTCGCCGGGCCACCAGCCCGACTCACTCCCGCCCGGGGTGGCCCCATCCCCAATCCGGGGCCTCCCCCTTGCGATGCGCGCACCATCGCCACGGAATCCTTCACAACGAGTTCGGAGGCGCGGTCTAGCCTTGGCCCCCATGGCAGCTGGCAGCAGGCTCCTGGTCGTGCACCACACGCCTTCCCCGGCCGTTCGCGAGCTCCTCGAGGCGATCCTGTCCGGGGCGCGCCTGCCCGAGCTCGCGCAGGTGCACGTCGTGGCCGAGCCGGCCCTCTCGGCGACGGCATCCGACGTCCTGGCCGCCGACGCCCTCGTCCTGCTGACGCCAGCCAACATCGGCTACATGAGCGGGGCACTCAAGCACTTCCTCGACGGCGTCTACTACCCCTGCCTCGACGCCAAGCCCCACCTGCCGTGGGGCCTGGTCGTGCACGGCAACGACGACACGTCCGGTGCGATCCGCTCGGTGGAGAGGATCGCGACGGCGATGGGCTGGCAGCGGGTCGCGCCGGTGCTCTCGGTGATCGGCCGGCCGGATCGCCGGGATGTCGCCGCAGCCCAGGAGTTGGGGTCGACGGTCGCGGCGAGCATCCTTGCGGATGGGTGAGGCGCGCGCCCCGTCGAGGCGCTGCCGCTCCCTCGCCCGCTGTGGGACGGGTGCGGGCTCGAGCCGCTCGGGCGCCCGGTGGTGTGGCCTCAGGTCGTGTGCTTGGGCGGGTTCCGGCCGATCATCGGGAACTGATGCGCGTCGAGCACGGTCCCGCTGATCGGACCGACCCGGTCGGAGAGGAACAGCGCCGCGATGGCGGCGATCTCCTCGGGAAGGATGAGCCTGCCCGAGGGTGCGGTCCACGCTGGGAGCCTCTCGGGCCAGTCCTCCGGGAAGCCCTCGGCGATCTTCAGGCGGCGCTCGTTCTCGGTCAGGGTCCAGCCGGGATTGATCTGGTTGAGCCGCACGCCCTGCGGACCCAGCGCGTCGCTGAGATTCCGGGTCAGGGTGGTCATGGCCCCTTTGGTCATGCTGTAGACGAGCAGGTCGCGCTGCCCGCTGTGTGCGTTGACCGAGCCGATGTTGACCACGCTGCCGCCCCCGGCCGCCTCGAAGTGCGGCAGCGCCGCCTGGATGGCCAGCATCGGAGCTCGTGCGTTGACCGCCATCATCCGGTCGAACTGTTCGGCCGTGGCGGACGTGATGTCGCACCGGGAGGTGTCCGCGGCGTTGTTCACCAGGCCCTCGAGCCCACCTCCGATCGCGGCCGCCTCGGCAACGATCCGGGCCGGGACCGACGAGTCGGCCAGGTCCCCGGACACGGCACCGAGGGCACCGATCTCCCGTGCGGCCGCTGCCGCCTCGTCCGGTCCGTGCATGATCACGTCCCAGCCGTCCTCGATGAGTGCGACGGCGATCGCGCGTCCGATGCCGGAGACGGAGCCCGTCACCAGCGCGGTTCGCTTCTTGCCCACGGGAACCACCCTCCTCACGGCGGCGCTCCGAGGCGGTTGGGCGTCGCCGGATCCCGGGACGGTAGCGCGGTCACGAGTCCATGGGTCACCCACAGTCCCGGGCTGTCCAGACCCGAGGGTCGAGCCCCGCTGGTCGAGCCGGTCGAGACCGAGCC
>CAZWXF010000142.1:0-5123 GCA_964638055.1 uncultured Bifidobacteriaceae bacterium
CGCCGGTCGAGCGTGCCGATACCAAGGTCGTCGCCGGTCGAGCCAGTCGAGACCCCGGTGGTCGTCGGTCGAGCTCGTCGAGACCCGGTGGTCGTCGGTCGAGCTCGTCGAGACCACGCCGGCTGATCGAGCCCCTCCTACCGGCGGATTAGGGGTCTCGACAGGCTCGACCGGCGGGCTGGCGGATTGGGGGTCTCGACAGGCTCGACCGGCGGGCAACAGGCTCGACCGGCGGGCTGGCGGGTTGGGGGGTCTCGACAGGCTCGACCGGCGGGTCCTCAGCCCCGGTCGCCCCCGGGCCGCCACAGGATGTCGCCGCCGGCGGCAAGGTTGGCGTGGCGGGCCAGGACGAACAGCAGGTCGGACAGGCGGTTGAGGTAGGTCGCAGGGAGCCGGGTCATGGACCCCCCGTGAACCTCGAGCGCCCCCCACGTGGCCCGCTCCGCGCGACGCACGACGGTCCGGGCCACGTGCAGATGGGCCGCTGCGGGGCTGCCGCCCGGCAGGACGAAGGAGCGCAGCTTGGCCAGGTCGGCGTTGTACCGGTCGATCTCGGCCTCGAGTCGGGTGACGTAGTCGGGCTCGACCCTCAACGGGGGGTACTTCGGATGGGCGATGACCGGCGTGCAGAGGTCGGCGCCCACGTCGAAGAGCTCGTTCTGCACCCGAAGTAGCAGGTCCCTCACGCCGGGCGCCAGGTCAGCGGTCGACAGCGCCACGCCGATCACGCTGTTGGCCTCGTCGACGTCGGCGTACGCGACCAGCCGGAGATCGTTCTTGGAGGTCCGGCTCATGTCGCCCAGGCTCGTGGAGCCGTCGTCGCCGGTGCGGGTGTAGATGCGCGTGAGGTTGACCACCGGATCACCCTACGGTTCGACCGGGGCGCACCTGCGGGGCACGCCGACGCTCCCCGGGTTGCTGATCTTGGCGGCCCCGCCACCCGCAATCCGAGCAGCATCGGCCCGCGGAACCCTACGATGCCGGGATGCAGGAGGTCTTCCGGGTCACGGGCGGTCGGGGGCTGTCTGGATCCATCGCCGTGGTGGGAGCCAAGAACAGCGTGCTGAAGCTGATGGCAGCCGCGCTGCTGGCGCCGGGGCGCACGACCATCACGAACGTCCCGGACATCCTCGACGTCGAGATCATGGCCGAGCTGCTGCGCCGGTTGGGCTGCGACGTCGCCCACGAGTCTCCTTCGCCCCTGGTCGGCGGGACGGTCACGATCGACGTGCCGGAGGTGCCGCACCACCAGGCGGACTACGACCTGGTCCGGCGGATGCGGGCCTCGATCTGCGTGCTGGGCCCGCTCATCGCCCGCTGCGGTGAAGCCGACGTCGCCCTCCCCGGCGGCGATGCGATCGGCTCCCGGGGCCTTGACATGCACGTCGCGGGGCTGTCCAAGCTCGGTGCCACGTTCGACTCCGTGCACGGCTTCCTCGTGGCCAAGGCCCCAGCCCTGCACGGCGGACAGATCTGGCTGGACTTCCCCAGCGTGGGGGCCACGGAGAACATCCTCATGGCTGCGGTGCTGGCCAAGGGCGTCACGATGATCGACAACGCTGCCCGCGAACCCGAGATCATCGACATCTGCCAGATGCTGGTCAAGATGGGAGCCCGCATCGAGGGGATCGGATCCTCCACGCTGACCATCGAGGGCGTGCCCGAGATGCACCCTGTCACGCACGCCACAGTCCCCGACCGGATCGTGGCCGGCACCTGGGCGGCAGCCGTGGTGATCACCGGTGGCGACATCTTCATCAAGGACGCGATCGGCAAGCACCTGGACATGGCGCTGGACAAGCTCGCCTCGGCGGGGGCTCTGGTCAACGTCGAGGACAACGGCATCAGGGTCCGGATGTATGAGCGCCCCAGGGCCATCGACATCGTGACGCTGCCCTATCCCGGGTTCCCGACGGACCTGCAGCCACAGTTCATCGCGCTGAACGCCGTAGCCGAGGGCACCGCGATGATCACCGAGAACCTCTTCGAGGCCAGGTTCCGTTTCGTCAACGAGATCTCACGGCTGGGCGCCGAGGTGCGCACGGACGGCCACCACGCGCTGGTGCGTGGGCGCCCGAAGCTCTCGGGTGCGCCTGTGGAGGCCGCGGACATCCGTGCCGGGGCCGGGCTGGTGCTTGCGGGGCTGGCGGCGACCGGTGTCACGACCGTGCACGAGATCCATCACATCGAGCGCGGGTACGCCGGGTTCGTGCCCAACCTCGTCGGCGTGGGGGCCCAGATCGAGCGAGTGGAGCTCGCATCGCCCTTCGACGACCGGCGCCCGGAGCTGGTCGGTTCCTGAGGCATCCCAGCCGGGGAGCCGCACCTGCTGACGGCGGCAGGCGTGAGGCCGCGGGGGTCTCGACGGGCTCGACCTGCAGGGCTCGCACCCGACTCCACGGTGAGGAACCTCGAACGCACCGCACGATCACGATGTCCGGGCATAGGCCCGGGCACACGCTCGAGTCGGTGTCTGGGGAGTGATCTCCCGACGCCCGGGTCCGGCCACGGGGTGGGTGATCCCGCGTCGCGCCCTTGCGCCCGGGGTTCGGTTACCCGTCGGTAACGCCCGACATAGGATCCCGGGAGATCATCGAATCGCTGTCCCTTCCGGGAGGTCGGATGTCCAAGGTCGTCGTCATCGGAGCCGGGCTCATGGGCTCCGGGATAGCCCAGGTCAGCGCGGTCGCCGGGCACGAGGTTGTCCTGCGTGACGTCACCTCGGCGGCCACCGAGCGCGGACTGGGCGCCATCCGCACGTCGCTGGACCGCCTGCAGGCCAAGGGCACGCTGGATGCGGACGCCGTCGGGGAGGCGCTCGGCCGGATCACGACCACGACCGACCTGGGCGCGGTGACCGAGGCAGACATCGTCGTCGAGGCGATCTTCGAGGACATCGAGGCCAAGTCTGCGCTCTTCGCCGAGGTCGACGCACTGGCGCCGGGGGACGCCATCCTCGCGACCAACACGTCGGCCATCCCGATCACGCGGATCGCCGCCGCGACGAAGCGTCCTGAGTCGGTCGTCGGCACGCACTTCTTCTCACCCGTCCCCGTGATGGCGCTGTGCGAGCTGGTCCGCGGTCTCAAGACGTCCGACGAGACACTGGCCGCCGCACGAGCATGGGCCGAGGGGATCGGCAAGACCTGCATCGTGGTCATCCGCGACGTGGCCGGCTTCGTCACGACCCGGATCATCACCGCCCTGGTGAACGAGGCCATCAGCCTGGTGGAGTCCGGTGTCGCGACCGCCGAGGACGTCGACATCGCCTGCCGGCTCGGCTTCGGCCACGCCATGGGGCCGGCGGCGACCGCGGACCTCACCGGTATCGACGTCATGCGCCGGGCGAGCCTGAACATCTTCGACGAGACCGCCGACCCCAAGTTCTTCCCGCCGGAGCTCATCAACCGGATGGCGATCGCCGGCGACCTCGGGCGCAAGTCCGGTCGCGGCTTCTACTCCTACGGCGGCTGACATGGCTGCCAAGGACAAGCCCTGGATGATGCGGACCTACGCCGGGCACTCCTCGGCGACGGCCTCGAACGAGCTCTACCGGCGCAACCTGGCCAAGGGGCAGACAGGCCTCTCGGTCGCCTTCGACCTGCCGACGCAGACCGGGTACGACCCCGACGACGTGATGTCCCGCGGCGAGGTGGGCAAGGTCGGGGTGCCGATCAGTCACATCGGGGACATGCGCTCCCTGCTGGAGGGCATTCCGCTGGACCGGATGAACACGTCGATGACCATCAACGCCACGGCGATGTACCTGCTCGCCCTCTACGTTGCGGTCGCAGAGGAGACCGGGGTGGCGCCCGATCAGCTCTCGGGGACGACCCAGAACGACATCATCAAGGAGTACCTGTCGCGCGGGACCTATGTGTTCCCGCCCGGGCCGAGCCTGCGCCTGATCACGGACATGATCGCGTACACGGTCTCGGCGGTCCCGAAGTGGAACCCGATCAACGTCTGCTCGTATCACCTGCAGGAGGCCGGTGCGACCCCGGTCCAGGAGATCGCCTTCTCGATGGCCACGGCGATCGCCGTGCTCGACGCGGTGCGCGACTCCGGCCAGGTGCCTGTCGAGCGCTTCGGCGAGGTCGTCGGGCGCATCTCCTTCTTCGTGAACGCCGGCGTGCGCTTCGTCGAGGAGATGTGCAAGATGCGCGCGTTCGTCCAGCTCTGGGACGAGCTCACCGCCAGCCGGTACGGCGTCACCGACGCCAAGCAGCGTCGCTTCCGCTACGGCGTCCAGGTCAACTCGCTGGGGCTGACCGAGGCCCAGCCGGAGAACAACGTCCAGCGGATCGTCCTGGAGATGCTGGCTGTCACCCTGTCGAAGGACGCGCGCGCCCGGGCCATCCAGCTGCCGGCATGGAACGAGGCGCTGGGGCTGCCCCGGCCGTGGGACCAGCAGTGGTCGCTGCGGCTGCAGCAGGTGCTGGCCTACGAGTCCGACCTGCTGGAGTACCCGGACCTCTTCGAGGGGTCCGTGGTGGTGGCCGCCCGGACAGCCGAGCTGGTCGCCGGAGCCAGAGCGGAGCTGGATCGCATCCAGGCCATGGGCGGGGCGATCGCCGCGGTCGAGAGCGGCTACATGAAGACGGCTCTGGTCGCCTCGCACGCCGCCCGGCGGGGCCGGGTGGAGTCCGGCGAGGACGTGGTCGTGGGCGTGAACAGGTTCACGACCAGCGAGCCCAACCCGCTGCTGGCCGACCTGGACACGGCGATCCAGATGATCGACCCGGCCGTGGAGGCGGCTGCCGCCGACGCGGTGCGGGCCTGGCGGGCCGGCCGGGACGACGTACGGGTGAAGTCCGCGCGAGAGGCGCTCGCCTCGGCCGCGAGTGACGGGGGGAACCTCGTCCCCGCCTCGCTCGAGTGCGCCCGGGCCGGCGTGACCGTGGGGGAGTGGGCCGGGACGCTGCGGGAGGTGTTCGGCGAGTTCCGGGCGCCCACCGGGGTGGCCGGCGTGACCGGGGTCGGGGGCGGGAGCGCATCGCTGTCGGCAGTCCGGGAGATGGTGGACCGGACCGCGGCGGACCTGGGGGGCGGACGGCTGCGGTTCCTCGTCGGCAAGCCGGGGCTGGACGGACACTCGAACGGCGCCGAGCAGATCGCCGTGC
>CAZWXF010000143.1:0-2230 GCA_964638055.1 uncultured Bifidobacteriaceae bacterium
CTTAGCGTGGATTCCGAGCGCAAGTCGCTATTCGGCCGACGTGATGGTCGCGAGAACGCGGATTTCGTGGCAGATCCCGAGCGGGCGCGGAGGGCGTCCGCGGGATCGCGGAGATGGGACGGGCCAGAGCGCGGGAATGGGCTGACCCCCGACGCGGAGCCGCTCGGCGACGTTGAGTCTCGGGGGCCGCGCCAAGCTCCCGGGGTTGGGGGGAACCGGGCTGCTGCCGCGGTCTGCATGCAGTGCGGCCAGACCTGGTGACGTGGAGGTTCCCGAGCTCGAAGGCCAAGGCGCAGGCCGCCAGGCAGAGCTGCCAATCTCTTCGGGCCCGTCTCTCCGATTCCGGCTTCCCTGCTTGGTGGCGGTTCGCCGTCCGGGACCGCAGTGTCATCCGGTCGTGCTCCGACGGGCCGCGACGTCTCGGACCTCCAGCCCTGCTCGCCGGGCAGACCTCACCGCCCCACCCACGATCACCCCTTTGCCAAAGCCGTCCTCGACCACCCACTCCCGTGACCGCCCACGGCGCGGGGCACCACATGCGTGGAAGTCAGTTCCCGTTTCCGGGATAGCACCGCGTGGCCCAGGAACAGGCAGCCGAGGTCCCCGTCAGCACGCCGGCCCGGCCTAACCCTGGTGCGCTGCGGACGCACCGGGAGCCGCATGCCCTCCTTCCGAGGAATCGGGGCAGGATGGGCGGGAATCGCCCGCCACGTCAGGAGCCACCCCATGCGTGCCGTCGCCTACCAGCACAGCCTGCCCATCGACGACCCGCTCTCCCTGCAGGACGTGGACCTGCCCGACCCCGAACCCGGCCCGCGCGACCTGCTGGTCGAGGTCCGAGCTGTCGCGGTGAACCCGGTCGACACCAAGCAGCGCAAGCGTGCCGAGCCTCGGGACGGGGGGTGGGCGGTCCTGGGCTACGACGCGGTGGGTGTAGTCCGCGGGGCCGGCGACGCGGTCACCATGTTCGCCCCGGGCGACCGGGTCTGGTACGCCGGCACGATCGGGCGCCCCGGCTGCGACAGCGAGCTGCACGTTGTCGACGAGCGGATCGTCGCGCGCGCGCCGGGCAGCCTCGACGACGCGGCGGCTGCTGCACTGCCACTGACCTCGATCACGGCGTACGAGTTGCTCTTCGACCGGGTGGGGGTGCCCCGGCGTTCCGCAGGCGTTCCGCCATCCGCAGCGCCGAGGGCCGCGGGCACCCCGCCCGAACCTTCGGCCGAGTCCGCGGGCACCACCCCGGAAGATCCGGTCGACTCCGCGGGCACCGGGCGGCGAGTTCCGGCCGGGTCCGCGACCTCACCGGGGGAAAGGGCGGGCTCCTCCGGAACCCTGCTCGTGATCGGCGCCGCCGGGGGGGTGGGCTCGATCCTCGTGCAGCTCGCCCGCCAGCTCACCGACCTCACTGTCGTGGCGACCGCCTCCCGCTCCGAGACCGCGGCCTGGGTCCGGGACCTCGGCGCGCACGAGGTGCTTGACCACTCCCGCCCCCTGTCCGAGGAGCTCACGGCGTCCGGCCTGCCCGCGCCGGAGTTCGTGATCAGCCTGAACCACACCGATCGGCACTTCGACCAGATCGCCCAGCTCATCGCGCCCCAGGGACGATTCGGCCTGATCGACGACCCCGCGCCCGGATCCATCGAAGTCCTGCGGCTCAAGGGCAAGTCGGTCTCCCTGCACTGGGAGTCGATGTTCACCCGGTCGGTGTTCCAGACCTCTGACATGATCCGCCAGCACGACCTGCTCACCGAGGTGGCCGCGCTGGTCGACGCGGGGACGGTACGCACCACGCTGGCGGAGCACTACGGGTCTATCACTGCTGCGAACCTGCGGCGGGCCCACGCGACCCTGGAGTCCGGCCGCTCTCGGGGCAAGATCGTCCTGTCCGGCTTCTGACGGTCCGGCCTCTCACTGCCCGGGCTCTGATGATCCGGCCCTTGGCACCAGCGGCGCTGAGAGGTCGCTCAACGGTGGCGCCGGCGCAGCGAGGTGGGCTTCAGGTGCAGGGCTGGCCAATGAGGAGGAGGGAGGCGCACTGGTGTGCGTCGACGGAGACCGCACCCATTGGTGCCAGGGTCACGCGCGAGTCAGGCGGCCTCTCTCCTCCCGTGTCGTCGCCTGCGTTGTCGCCGAAGGGCGCTTCGCGCGATCCCTGGGTCCCGCCTACCTCGTGATCCCGTAGCGCAGGAGCACCACGCCGTTCTCGAATCCCGTGGCCTCGAGCAGC
>CAZWXF010000143.1:2330-5051 GCA_964638055.1 uncultured Bifidobacteriaceae bacterium
GATCCCGTAGCGCAGGAGCACCACGCCGTTCTCGAATCCCGTGGCCTCGAGCAGCGTCAGGTCCTGCGAATCCCCGAAGATGCGCCTCCCCTTGCCGCGTGATGCTGGGCAGACGAGCAATCCGCACCTCGTCGACGAGGCCGGCGTTCAGCAGGGAGCGCATGAGCGTCAGCCTCCCCCAAAGCCAGAGGTCCTTGCCGCGCCCTGCTCGTCGGCGTGGGGCCTGTACCCATGGGACTGGGCGTAGGTGTTCGCTCCGAGGATCATCGTGTCGACCGAGTCGATGAACCCCATGACGCTCGCCTTGAACGCAGTGTTGGCTGTCTCGGAGAAGGCCTCTCCTGACACGAAGCTGAGCCCCCCGTCCTCCTCCGCAGCGATGCTGTCGACGGTGACCCACTGCTGGACGATGAGTCGTCGCATGGCGCCCACTGAAGAGAGGCCCATCTCTCGCGCACCTCACCGAGATTGCCCTCGCGCTTGCCTGCCGACCGTGGCGGCGGCACGAGCCCCAGCCGCTCCAACCTGAGCGCATCCTGACGTGAGCGCGCCTGCCGTGACAGCGCCATGCCAGATGCTCGCCGCCCATGACAGCGGCATGACAGGGGCCCCCGCGCACTCTGGTGTCACGCCACAGGAAGGCCGACACCATGACTTCACACTTCACGACCTCATCGTCAGTCCCGGCAGTGCGCGCCGAGGGCCTGGTCAAGGTCTTCGGCGCCAACCGCGCGGTCGACGGCGTCGACCTCACAGTCGAGGCCGGTTCGGTGTTCGGGGTCCTCGGACCCAACGGCGCGGGCAAGACCACCACCATCAGCATGCTCGCCACGCTGCTGCGTCCCGACGGCGGACGTGCCGAGATCTTCGGCCATGACGTCGTCCGCGAGCCCCAGGTGGTTCGCCAGCTGATCGGAGTGACCGGGCAGTACGCCTCGGTCGACGAGACGCTGTCCGCGACCGAGAACCTCGTGATCTTCGCCCGGCTGCTGGGGCTCTCCCGCCGGGACGCCAAGCTCAAGTCCGCCGAGCTGCTCGAGAAGTTCGGCCTCACCGAGGCCGCAAGGCGGCCGCTCAAGCACTTCTCCGGCGGGATGCGCCGGCGCCTCGACCTGGCTGCGTCCCTCATCGCGCAGCCGCCCCTGATCTTCCTCGACGAGCCGACGACCGGTCTGGACCCGCGCACCCGCGGGCAGATGTGGGACACCATCCGCGAGCTCGTCGCGACCGGCTCGACGGTCCTGCTGACCACCCAGTACCTCGACGAGGCCGACCAGCTCGCCGACCGCATCGCGGTCATCGACCGTGGCCGGGTCGTCGCCGAGGGAACCGCCGACGATCTCAAGGCCTCGGTCGGCACATCCTCGCTGCACCTGCGCCTGGCGGACGCCGCCGACACCCCCGACGCCGTGCGCGCCGTCGAGCGCGTGCTGGGCGTCCGCGCGGCACTCTCCCCGGAGTCCGCCCGCATCACCGCCCCCATGGCCGACGCCGACCGCGTCACCGACCTGCTCATCACGCTGCGCGAGGCCGGCATCCACCTCACCGAGATGAGCGTCCAGAAGCCGACCCTCGACGAGGTGTTCCTGACCATCACCGGCCACGACAGCCCCGACCAGGAGCAGTCCGACGCCGCCACAGGCGCGGGGGCCGCTCTCGAGCTCGAAGGAGTCCGCGCATGACCACGATCACCCAGGCGCCGCCCACCGGGATCGTCCCCGCCACGGCGCGCACCCTCAAGAACCACACCAGCGCCCGGCAGGTCGTGGAGAACACGCTCACGATGGCCTACCGCGGCCTGGTCAAGGTGCGGCGCACCCCCGAGCAGCTCTTCGACGTGACGTTCCAGCCGATCATCTTCACGCTGATGTTCGCCTACATCTTCGGCGGCGCGGTCGCCGGCGACGTGGACAGCTACCTGCCGGTGCTGATCCCCGGCATCCTCGTCCAGACGGTCATCACGACCTCCATCGTCACGGGCACCCAGCTGCGCGAGGACATGGACAAGGGCGTCTTCGACCGGTTCCGATCGCTCCCGATCGCCCGGATCGCACCCCTGTCCGGGGCGCTTCTCGCCGACACCCTGAGGTACGCGATCGCCACGACGATCACGTTCATCGTCGGGTTCATGATGGGCTACCACCCGGCCGGCGGGTTCGTCGCCGTGGTCGCTGCCGGGCTGTTGGTCATCACGTGCTCGTGGGCGGTGAGCTGGATCTTCGCCTTCTTCGGCGTCATCGCCCGCTCGGCCGCCAGCGTCCAGGGCATCTCGATGCTGGTGCTCTTCCCGCTGACGTTCCTGTCGAACGCCTACGTCCCCGTGGAGACTCTGCCCGACTGGCTGGCCTGGTTCGCCACCATCAACCCCATCTCGCACCTGGTCACCGCGGTGCGCGAGCTGGCCAACTACGGCACGGTCGGCGGCGACGTGTGGATGTCCCTGCTGGGCTCGGCCGTGCTCGTGGCGATCTTCGCCCCGCTCACGGTGAAGGCGTACATGCGCAAGGCCTGACCGTGCCGTTCCCTCCCCGGGGGCGATCTCAGCTCAGCGATCTGAGTCCAGGAGGGCGACGAGGGCAGCGATGTCCACGTCGCCCTCCAGCGCGTCTGGCGGGCCGAGCTGGGCGACGAGGCGGGCCAGGGAGGGCTCGCTCGCGTCGAGGCCGCCGCGGATCCGCACGGACGCAGCCAGCGCCCGCCGGGCCTCGTCCTCCTGCCCGG
>CAZWXF010000144.1:0-2134 GCA_964638055.1 uncultured Bifidobacteriaceae bacterium
AGCAGCGGCAGGAGGCTGGTGTAGCCGAACTGCTCGATGAGCGTCAGGTGGATCGGGGTCAAGGCCTGGTGGATGCCCAGCATCACCAGCGGCAGGAACAGGCCACCCATGACGAACCCTGCGAGCAGGCCGGAGGTGTCCAGCAGCCAGGTGCAGAAGTCGCCGATCGCCGTCGAGATCTCCCCGGTGACGAACATCAGGATGTACACGGTCGCCAGACCGGAGACGATCAGAGCGACCGTCGGGGTCACCAATATGTCCACCGCGTCCGGGACCTTCCCGCGCATCCCCCGTTCCACGTAGGCGCAGAGGATCGCCGCGGCGACACCGCCGAGGACGCCGCCCATGCCCGGAGAGAGGGTCACCTCGCCCACGAACGGCATGTTGTAGGTGATGTCCGCGACGGCCGGGTAGACGATGATCGCGGCCACGGCCCCGCCCAGTGCCGGCGTGCCACCCCACTCCTTGGCCGCGTTGATGCCGGCGAAGATCGTGAGGTAGGCGAAGAACGCCCCACCGATCGCGTTCATGACCGGGATGACGTTGGTGGCCCAGTGCTCCGGGTCGTCGATCGACACGTTGACCAGGACGCCCTTGATGGAGGCGACCAGGCCGCAGGCGATGAGTGCCGGGATCAGCGGCACGAAGATGTTCGAGATCTTGCGCAGGAGGTTCTTGATCGGTGTGTCGTTGCGCGCCTTCTGCTCGGCCTTCATGGCCGCGCCCTTGGCGGCCAGCGCCTCCGCGTCAGTCATCGGGGCGCCACCTGCGGGCACCGGAGCTCCCGCGGCCTGATTCGCAGCGACGAGCTGGCGGAAGGCGTCAGTCACCCTGGTGACCATGCCCGGCCCCAGGACGATCTGGTAGGTCACGTCGTTGACGACGCCCATCACTCCGGGCACCTTCTTGATCGCGGCCTCCTGGATCAGGGACGCATCGACGGTGGCGACCCGCATTCGGGTGATGCAGTTCTCGACGTTGGTGATGTTCCCCGCGCCGCCCAGCAGTGGCAGCAGCGCCTGGGCGATCTGCTCGTGCTTCTCCATGGTCTCCCTCGTCTTCCTCGCGGTTCAGGCGATCGCCCGGCGGACGAATCCGTCGGCGGCTTCCAGGCGTTTCCGGGCCTCCGCGGCACCCACGTCGGCCAGCACCATGACGATGGCGGTCTTGGCGTGGCCACCGGACTCGTCGTACACACGCGCCGCGGTCTCGGCGTCGCACCCGGTGGCCTGTGCGATGATGCGCTGGCAGCGCTCCACGAGCTTCTCGTTCGTCGGCTTGACGTCGACCATGAGGTTCCCGTAGACCTTGCCGACTCCGACCATCGACGCGGTCGAGAGCATGTTGAGGATCAGCTTCTGGCTCGTTCCGGACTTCAGCCGGGTCGAGCCGGTGAGCACCTCGGGCCCGTTGTCGACCTCGATGGCGACGTCTGCATGCGAGCTGACCGCCGACGAGGGGTTGCAGGCGACGCTGACCGTCGGCGCACCCAGGGACCGGGCGAAGTCGAGGCCGCCGATCACGTACGGCGTGCGCCCCGAGGCCGCGATGCCCACCACGACGTCATCCGCCGAGAGGTTCAGGCCGCGCAGCTCCTCCTCCGCCAGGGTCGGGGAGTCCTCGGCGCCCTCGACGGCGCGCACGAAAGCCCGCTCCCCTCCCGCGATGAGTCCCACCACCTGCTCGGGCTCGGTGCCGAACGTGGGGGGACACTCGACGGCGTCCAGGACACCGAGTCGTCCGCTGGTGCCCGCGCCGATGTAGATCAGACGCCCCCCCTTGCGGAAGGCGGCGGCGATGACGTCCACGGCCTGCGCGATCTGGGGCAGCGCCTGCCTGACCGCGCCGGCGACCTTCGCGTCCTCGTCGTTCATGACCTCGAGGAACTCCAAGGCGCCCATGGTGTCCAGCTCGAGCGTCCTGGGATTCCGGGTCTCGGTTGTGAGCCCACCAAGATCGACCATCAGCCCTCCCCTCCGTTGCGCGGACCTCTTCCGCACGCGCGGGGACGCTACTCCTGGTCACGGAAAGATCGCATTGCGTGAGGTACTGGTTCCCGAGCGATGCGTGACGGTGCGGACTGGGCCAGTGAGGGGGCGACTGGTGGGCACTCTGGTCTCGACTGGCTCGACCG
>CAZWXF010000144.1:2234-4875 GCA_964638055.1 uncultured Bifidobacteriaceae bacterium
CTCGACTGGCTCGACCGGCGTGCGCGACTGGCTCGACCGACGTGCTCGACTGGCTCGACCAACCAGAAGTCAGACCCACTCGTGGATCAGGCCGTGCAGGTGGCCGACCTCGCCAATCCCGTGGGCCACGCTGATCCCGTCCTGCCACCACGACATCGTGCTCAGCGAGCACGGCGGGAGGGCCACGCGGAACGTGCTGGCCGGCGGGGCACCCAGGACGACCTGGACGAGCGCCTTGATCGGGGTCACGTGGCTGACGGCCACGATCCTCTGCTCGGGGAACTGCTCCAGGAGCGCTACGCGGGCAGCGTCCGCCCGATGGCGGACCTGCTCGAAGGATTCCCCACCCGGCGGGGGGTAGTCCGTCGAGCCCAGCCATCGCTCCAGCTCCGCGGGCCAGAGCTTGCCCACCTCGGCGAACGTCATCGAGTCCCACTCGCCGAACCGCGACTCGGCCAGGCCAGGGATGCCGACCGGCTTGGGCAGCCCCAGTCGCTCGGCGATGATCTCTGCTGTCTGGCGCGCCCGGTTCATCGGCGAGCAGACGACGACGTCCGCGCCTCCTCGACGGAGCAGCTCCTCGGCTGCGGCGCCCGCCTGCTCGCGCCCCACGTCGATCAGGTCCGGGTCGGCCCCGCCGAAGCCGGAGAACCGGTGCTCCAGACTCTGCGCTGTCACGCCGTGGCGCACGAGGATGAGGCTGGAGGGGGTGCCCATGTCCGCCGGTGGCCATCCCCGGGACCCCAGGGGCTCGGGCTCGCCCTCGTCGACGGCGGCCTTGGCCTGGGCCGCGTCGACCCAGAGGTCCGCCTCGTCCCCCGTGGCATCCGGGCCGCCGGCATGCCAGACCTCGATCCGGGCGGGCTTGCGGGCAGCCTGTGCATCCAGCGCACGGTTGGCAAGCGCGTCGGCTCTCGCGTTCCTGGCGCGGGGCACCCACTGGTAGGTGACGCGGTCGACCGGCGCCAGCGCCCGCGCCTGCAGTGCGAGCTCCTTGAGCCTGCTGTTGCGGATGGCCCAGCCGCCGCGCATCTGCTCGACGACGAGCTTGGAGTCCAGCCGAGCCTCGATCCTCGCCTCCGGGTCCACCTGCGTGGCGGCTCGGAGTCCGGCGAGCAGTCCCTCGTACTCCGCGACGTTGTTCGTGGCGATCCCGATGGCGTCGGCCAGCTCCACCAGCACCTCGCCGGTCACCCCGTCCAGGACCACCGCCCCGTATGCGGCCGGACCAGGATTCCCCCGCGATCCCCCGTCCGCCTCGATGACCAGACGTCTCACAGGCCGGACTCGGGCGTCCGCACGAGGATCCGGCGGCACTCCTCGCATCGGACCAGCTCGTCGGCAGGCTCGTTGCGGATCCGCGAGATGTCAGCCGGGGTCAGGACCAGGTGACAGCCCTCGCACCTGCCGCGATGCACTGCTGCGGCGGCCAGACCCCCCTGGTCGGCCCGAATCCGCGCGTAGAGGGCGAGCAGGTCTGCGGGGATGTCCCGCTCGACGTGGGACCTGTCGGAGGCGACCTGTCCGGCCTCGGCGTCGATCTGTCCGACCGCAGCGTCGTGGCGTGCAGCGATGACGCTGCGCTTCTCCTCCAGCTCTGCCAGCTCGGCCGCGATCCGATCGGCGTCGGCCTGGATGGTCTCGACCCGCTCCATGACGTCGAGCTCGGCGTCCTCCAGATCGCTGACGCGGCGGACGAGCGTCTCCACCTCGTGCTGGAGGTCGGACAGCTGCCGCGCGGAGGCCACAGCCCCGGAGTCGAGCAGGCCCCGGTCCCGGGCCAGCCGCTCCCGCGCCGTGCGGACCTCGGCCTCGGCGCGGTTGACCTCGCGCTCCAGATCCGTCAGCTGAGTGCGCACGCCGACCTGCTCGTCACGCAGGACCGCCGCGCGCTGGTCGATCGCGGCCAGCTCGGCGAGCTCGGGAAGGCTGGACCGCTTGTGCGCCAGCTGGTCGGCCCGGGTGTCGAGTGCCTGCATGTCGAGCAGGCGCAGCTGCGAGGTCGGCTCAGCGCGCATCGGTAGGGCTCCCAACGTGGAACGTCCAGGGGTCGGTTCGGATGGTGGAAACCGTAGCCGTCAGGTCCAGTCCGAGGGCGGTCGCATCCGCCACGAGGTTCTCGGCGGCCAGGGGCAGCCAGAGGCTCTCGGCAGCCCAGTGCGCCACGTCGATCAGGGCGCAGCCACCCTCGGCCAGGTGCTCGCCGGCCCGATGGTGCTTCAGATCGGACGTCACGTAGACGTCCGCGCGCGCCCGGTCGGCCGCCGCCATCAGGGAGTCGCCCGAACCCCCGCACAGCGCCACGCGGCGCACGAGCCGGCCCGGGTCGCCGGCGACGCGCACTCCCCCGGCCGTCGTCGGGAGCCGGGCGGCCACCCGCCCGGCGAACTCGTCCAGCCGCATCGGCTCGGCGAGCGTGCCGACCCGACCGCCGCCGAGGGTGCCCGGAACAGCGGCCAGCTCGATCACGTCGAAGGCGGGCTCCTCGTACGGGTGGGCCCCGCGCATCGCCTGGACCACCTGCGCGCGCAGCCTGCGCGGGGCGACCATCTGGAGGGCATCCTCCTGTACGTGCTCGACATCACCGATGCTGCCGATGGTCGGGTTGGCCCCCGAGAGGGGCCGGAAGGTCCCCGTCCCC
>CAZWXF010000145.1:0-2684 GCA_964638055.1 uncultured Bifidobacteriaceae bacterium
AGTTGCCCGGGGTGTGGACGTGGTCGATCCGCTCGACCCAGTGGTACTTCTGCAGGGCGACGGCGTCGAAGCCGCCCACCTCGCCGATGAAGGTGAAGGAGGGATTGAGCTTGCCCAGGTCCGCGGCGGTCGTGCTCGGGCGCATGTGCTCGTCATGGTCGAGCAGGACGATGCCGGTGCGGTCCTTCACGGGCACGACGGACTTGGCGAAGTAGCCGCTGGACCACGCAGCCGCGGCTCGCTGCTGGGAGCGCACGGCGTAGGCGTCCACGTCGTCGCGGGTGAAGCCCTCGGTGGTGGCGATGAGGTCGGCCGAGATGCCCTGGGGCACGAAGTAGGTGTCGTAGGCGGTCTCCGGGTCCATGGCCCAGGCGCCGCCGTCGGTGCCCATCGGCACGCGGCTCATCGACTCGACCCCGCCGGCGATGATCAGCTGGTCCCAGCCGGCGCGCACCTTCTGGGCACCCATGTTCACGGCCTCCAGGGCCGAGGCGCAGAAGCGGTTGATCTGGGTGCCACCGACGGTGTCGGGCAGGCCCGCGGCGATCGCGGCCACCTTGGCCAGGTCAGCGCCCTGATCCCCCACCGGGGTGACGCAGCCCAGGATCAGGTCGTCGACCTGGTTCGTGTCGAGCCCGCCATGACGCGAGGCCAGCTCGTCGATAAGCCCCGTGAGCAGCGAAACCGGCTTCACGCCGTGCAGCGAGCCGCCTGCCTTGCCCCGCCCGCGCGGGGTCCGGATCGCCTCGTAGATGTAAGCCTCGGACACTCCTGCCTCATCTCCTTTGGTAGTTGAGCAAGTGTCAACAAGGTTACTACCGGCGGGTAACCTGTCAAGGACCGGGTCCGGAAGGACCGCCCCGCCGGTCGAGCCCGTCGAGACCGATCCCGTCGACCCCCCGCCGGTCGAGCCTTGTCGAGACCCCGCCGGTCGAGCCTTGTCGAGATCGAGCGGTCGCACAGGCCGACCTGCGTGGCAGAGACGCTTGCCGTCGTCGTCCCCTGGGCGGCGTAGGAGCTCCAGTGAGCATGCGGGTCTCGACGGGCTCGACCCGCGTGTGCCGGTCGAGCCTTGTCGAGACCCTGCCGGTCGTGGGCTGCTCCGGGCCTCCCGGTGGGACGTGACTGCCCCGTGGAGACCTGACGGCGGAACCGGTCGCGGACGTCAGGTGGTCGGCTCGGCGCCGGACTCCACGAGCTCCTTGAGGCGCGACAGCCCGCGCTCGAGGTCCCTGCCCAGGGCCTCGTCGACGTTCATGACCACTCCGACGAGGCGGGTGCCCAGGGTCCGTGGGCTGCGCATCGTCCAGACGACGTTCGTGGAGTCGCGCAGCTCCAGCAGCTCGAACCGCACGATGCTGTGCGTTCGGAAGGGGCGTTTGAAGGCCACGTCCAGCTCCACCGAGTCGGGGCGCACATCTGTGATCTCCAGGTGCGCTGAGCCCGCCCGGCGGTTGCCCGCCCACTCATACCTCGCGCCCACACCCTCCATGAGTCCGCGGTACCACCGGCGCATCCGGGGGTCCAGGTCCTCCCACGGCGACCACCAGCGCCACAGCCGGAAGTTGATGAGCCACGGCATGATGTCTGAGGGTCGGGCGCCGATGACCTCGCGCCGCACCTGCTCCTCGTACTGGGTCACGGACCTGATGATGGGGTAAAGGGACCCTTACCGGCGCTGCACACAGCCGTTCTACTGTGGCTGACATGACAAGAAGCAGCCCGAACACCCCTCCTACGCCCTCCCACGACCAGGCGAAGGCGCCGCGCGAGCCCCGTGCCCCGGGCGGCGCCGAGGTGGCCGGGCACCCGGACGAGGTCCACCCGCACGACCTCGGGCTCGCCCATGACCTGGCCCAGCTCTCCCGCCGGCGCCTGCTCGGGCTCTTCGGCGGCGCCGGCCTGCTGGCCCTCGCCGGGTGCGCCGACGACGCGGAGCCTGTGGAGAGCTCGACATCGGCGAGCGCGAGCGTCCCTTCCCGCGACGGCCAGGTCATCCCCCAGGAGACGGCCGGGCCCTTCCCCGGCGACGGCTCCAACGGCCCGAACGTCCTGGACGACTCCGGGATCGTCCGCTCGGACCTGACCCGGAGCCTGCCCCCCGCCGAGGGGGTCGCGCAGGGCGTGGCACTGGTGATCGAGCTGCGCCTGATGGATGCCAGCGGGGGGACCGGGGCGCCCCTGACCGGCCGGGCGGTGTACCTGTGGCACTGCAGCAGGGAGGGCGACTACTCGATGTACTCCGAGGCCGCGCGCGGCGAGACCTTCCTGCGTGGCGTCCAGGCCAGCGACGCCGACGGGATGGTGCGCTTCACAACGATCTTCCCCGGCTGCTACGCCGGCCGGTGGCCACACGCCCACTTCGAGATCTACGAGTCGGTCGAGGCTGCAACGTCGGGTGGGCGCAAGGTGAGGACCACGCAGCTGGCCCTGCCCGAGGACGTCTGCCATGCCGTGTACGCCACCGAGGGGTACGAGGCGAGCCTCGGCAATCTCGCACGCCTCTCCCTGGACACCGACTCCGTGTTCTCCGACGGGTACTCGCTGCAGCTGGCCCGGGTCACCGGATCCATGGCCGACGGCCTGACCGCCAGCCTCAACGTGCCCCTCTGAGTACCGTTCCTGACAAGCGGGACGGTCCCGGATCGGAGGCACCCGATGGCATGCCGGCGCCAAGCCCCAGC
>CAZWXF010000145.1:2784-4844 GCA_964638055.1 uncultured Bifidobacteriaceae bacterium
TCGGTCACGATCGCCCCGATCGCCCGGGGGGTCGAGGGCAAGGTCCGACCGGACTCGCGGTACTTCCCCTACTACACGCGCCCATGGATCAGCGACGACGACTTCGACCCCAAGCGTGACCCGCGGATCACCGAGGACGAGGCCCGCGCGATCGACTCGGCCATCGACGCCTACAACGCCACCATCATCGATTCGGTGGCGGCCGCCCGGCACGACGGCCTGGACTGGCTGGTCCTCGAGCTCGCCGGCACGCTGGACCGCCTGGCGACCCGCCGCTTCATCAGCAGCCCGTGGGCGCGACCCGCGTGGTGGACGCCCTACGAGCTGCCGGCCGCACTGGCGGCCCTGGACCCCGTGCCGAACACGCGCTTCCTGCGGGCAGGCCCCCAGGGGCGCACCGACGGCGGCATCTTCTCCCTGGACGGGGTGCACCCCACGACCAGCGGGTACGGGCTCGTCGCGCAGGAGGTCATCCGGGTCATGGAACAGGCCGGGGTGACGTTCCGCGGCCGTGACGGGACGCCCCGGACCGGGCCGATCGACGTGGACTTCGACCGGCTCCTGCGCGCCGACACCCTCATGTCGGACCCGCCGGCGATCGTGTCGCCGACGCTGAGCCTGCTGGGATGGCTGGACCAGCAGTTCGACTGGGTCCGGCGGGTGCTGCCGTTCGTCAAGTCCCCACTCTGATGTCCGTGACCGGGGTCTCGCGGACCGTTCTCAGTCGTCGTCGGACTCGGTCTCGGACTCCCACGCCGAGAGCTGGACCTCCAGCGCCTTCATGATCTCGAAGACCTGGCCCGGTGGGATCCGCACGCGCGAGACGACCTGGACGTCGGCCTCGACACCGTCGGTGGTCGCCTGCGGTGGGCGCACCAGGGCAGCGAAGTCGAGGATGAAGATGTCGTTGGTGTGCCAGACCGAGACGAAGTCGGCGTAGACGCCGATGGCGGCTCCCTCGGGCATGCTGATGTTGAGCTGCTGACTGGGTTCGCTCATGGGTCGACCCTATGCCGGCAGGGTGTGTGCACCGGCCCGCTGCTGGGTGATCGGATCGCGATGCACTGAGCCCGGGCGTCGCGGCATCGGGGGGCTCGGCGTCACATCGGGATGGCGGCCGGGCGTTCGGACGCGACGTTAGGCGTTCGGACGCGACGACAGGCGTCCGGATGGCTACCGTGCGCGACATCCGGGCGCGGCGCCCAGCTCGGCGCCCAGGACCGAGGCAGCGAGCGAGGGAGCCGAGCGTGATCGAGATCACCTGGCGCTACGAGCCGGGCGCACCGCCCCACCCGATGCCGGGCACGTACCAGGAGGCCCTGGCGATGCTGCGGTCGGGCAACCGCACGTTCGCCGGCCTGACCCGATCCCGTGACGGGCAGATCCACCACGTGGTGCCGATCGAGGCCGGGGACCTCGGGCTCGGCGATGGGCCGGGACGTGCCCCTCGGCAGAGCCCCTACGCGGCCGTGATCGGCTGCGCCGACGCCCGGGTGCCCCTCGAGCTGGTGTTCCTCGAGTCCGCCAACTCGATCTTCGCCGTCCGGGTCGCCGGCAACGTGCTCGGGGCCGAGTGCGTCGGCAGCCTGGACTACGCGATCTCGCACCTGCCGTCCGTCCGGCTGCTCGCCGCGCTCGGGCACACCCGGTGCGGGGCGGTCGGCGCCGCCGTCGACGCCTACCTCGACCCGACCAAGTACCTCGCCCTGGCTGCCAACCTGCCCCTGCGGGCGATCATCGACTCGCTGATGCCCATCGTCCGGGGGGCGGCCCGTGCCCTGCGGCTGCGGCACACGACCGATGTCGTGCAACGTCCCGGCTACCGCGCGGTCCTCATCGACACAGCCGTCGTGGTCAACACCGCAGTCACCGCGGATGCGATCAACCGCCTGTTCGCCGACAGGCTCAGCGACGGGCGCGGCGTCGCATTCGGCGTCTACGACCTGTCGACCCGGCGGGTCGGACTGCCCGCCCCGGAGGGCTCGGCCGACCGCTGGAAGCCGGGCATGGTCGCCCCACCCAGCGGGCTCGCGCTGGAGCAGTTCGTGATGGACCTGGTC
>CAZWXF010000146.1:0-4697 GCA_964638055.1 uncultured Bifidobacteriaceae bacterium
CCAGGACCCCACTATGGGTGTGGCTCGCTGACGAAGTCGATCGCCTCCTCGACCCGTGCCAGCAGCGCCGGTTCGAGGTCTGCATAGCCCGTGACGCGGGTGAGGATCCGCTGCCAGGCAGCCGGCTCGTCGTCGGGCCATCCCAGAGCAGCGATCACGCCCGCCTTCCACGGCTGCCCGGGCGGGACCTGCGGCCACGCCGCGATCCCGACGACGCCGGGGCGAACGGCCTGCCAGACATCGACGAACGGATGGCCCAGCACCAGGACGTGCTCGGGCCAGCAGGTGCCGACCACTGCGGCGATGCGGGTCTCCTTGCTGCCGGGGACGAGGTGATCCATCAGGACGGCCAGCCGCCGGGTGGGTCCGGGCTCGAAGACCTCGACGAGGCGGAGGAGGTCATCGACACCCCCGATCGGCTCGACGACGATGCCGAGCGCGCGCAGGTCCCCGCCCCAGATCCGCTCCACCAGCTCGGCGTCGTGCCGGCCCTCCACCCAGATCCGGGACGCCTGGGCGACCTTCGCGCGCTGCGCCGGCCCGGCGATGGCCCCGGAGGCCGTGCGGCGCGGCGAGGCCCGGGCGGCGGGCGAGGGGCGGACCAATGTGACGATCCGCCCCTCCAGCAGGAACGCCCCAGGGGTGGTGGGAAAGAGCCGCCGCCGACCCGCCCGGTCCTCCAGCGCGACGGCCCAGCCCTGCCCGGTGCGTTCCCAGCCCGCGATCGCCCCGCACCAGCCGGTCTGCGCGCACTCGACGACGAGGTCGCGGGCTCCGACGACCTCGGGGATCGTCCCGGCGGCGTGGGGCTGGGCCAGGACGTCGCGGCCGTATCGATCGTGCACGGCCGGAACCCTAGCCATCCTGTTGGCAGGCTCGGTGGCGCCAGCTGTGCTCCCCGATGCTGTCGGCCCCGATCGGTCCGTCGCCTCTCGCGGCGCGCACGTCAGAGGGCGGCCAGGAAGACATCCGTCAGCTCGGCCTCGCTGAGGTGCACCGGGTTCCCCGCCGTGCTGCTGGCGCGGGCCGCCCCGACCGCCACGGTGGGCGCCTGATCAGGGGTGAGCCCCAGGTCACCGAGCGAACGGACCTGCAGGAGCCGGCAGGTGTCCTCGATCCAGGCGATCCCATCGGCGGCGCTGGCGCGGGGATCCCCGGTGAGGGCTCGGGCCACCTGCGTGAAGCGGGCCGCCAGCCCGTCGTCGGCCCGAGTCAGGTTCGCCCGGCACACCGGGGCGAGCAGGGCGGCGCAGATCTCGCCGTGGGGAGCCCCCGACATGCCGCCGACCACCCCGGCGAACCCGTGGACAGCCCCGAGCTTCGCGTTGGCCAGGGAGAGGCCCCCCAGCAGGCTGGCCAGCGCCATGCCGGTGCGCGCGGACAGGTCCGATCCGTCGGTGAACGCGGTGCGGACCGACCCCCCGGCGTGCTGGAGGCCGGCCAGCGCCCACGCGTCGGTCACGGGATTGGCCCGGACCGACACGAACGGCTCGAGGCATTGGGTCAGGGCGTCCATGCCCGAGGCTGCCGTCACCCCCGGCGGGCAGGTGAGCGTCAGCTCGGGGTCCACAACGGCGTGGCGCGGGAGCATCAGCGGATGGCGCAGGCTCGCCTTCACGTGGTGCTCCGGGACGGACAGCACTGCGTTGGCCGTTACCTCGGCGCCGGTCCCGGAGGTCGTCGGGACAGCGACGACAGGCAGCGCCGGCCGGGTGATCGGCTGGCCGCGGCCCACGACCTCGATGTAGTCCAACGGGTCCCCGCCGTTGGCCAGCAGCATCGCCGCGGCCTTGGCCAGGTCGATGACAGATCCGCCACCGATGGCCACGACGATGTCCGCCTCGAGATCCTCGCCGCGGGCCACGGCCGCGCGGGCATCCCCGATGTCGGGCTCCTGGGCGATCGGATGCAGCGCGACGGCAGCCACAGCAGCCCTGATCCCGTCGACCGAGGGGCTCACGCGCGAGGGCGTCGCCCCGGTCAGCACCAGCGCCCGGCTCCCCAGGTCAGCCACGATGCGGGGCAGCCGCGAGACCGCCCCCGGGCCGAAGGAGATGCGCCCCGGCAGTGCGAGCTCGAACGCGATCACGACGCTGGCGTGTCCCAGCGGGCGTCCTCGGTGGGGAACAGGGCCGTGAACTTCGTCGAGGCCCGGGGAACCGCCATCATGTCGGCGACCGTGTCGCGCCACGTCGCGTAGTGCTCGGTCTGCTTGTGCGCGGCCGCAGCGGCGTCGTCCCGATACACCTCCACGAGCAGGACGTGGGCCTCATCGGCCAGGTCCTGGATCACGTCGAACCGCAGGACGCCGGGTTCCAGCAGGGAGGCCCGGGCGTTGGCAAGCGAGGCCTCGACGAACTCGGCCAGCCGGGGCGGGTCGACATGGACGGTGACGTGGACGATGAGCATCCCCGCATGATGGCCGCTGGGGGCAGGCCGTTTCCAGTGCTCGAACCGGGCGTGCGGCGTGGCGGCGGCTAGAATGGCACTCGGCCGTCGGGAGTGCCAACCCCGCGATCGGCCCCGGCGGGAGGTGTCATGCTCGACGAGAGGAAGCTCGCGGTCCTTCGCGCCGTCGTCGAGGACTTCGTGCGCACCCACGAGCCGGTCGGCTCTCGCGCACTGGTCGAGCGGCACGCGCTGGGCGTCTCCCCGGCGACCATCCGCAACGACATGGCGGTGTTGGAGGACGAGGGCTTCATCGCCCAGCCGCACACCAGCGCAGGTCGGATCCCCACGGACAAGGGCTACCGGCTCTTCGTCGACCGGCTCTCGGCGGTCAAGCCGCTCAGCCCGGCCGAACGCAGGGCGATCGAGAGCTTCCTGGCCGGCGCTGTGGACCTCGACGACGTGATGGGCAGGACGGTCCGGCTCCTGGCCCAGCTCACACGGCAGGTGGCCCTGGTCCAGTACCCCTCCTTGACCTCGTCCAGCGTGCGTCATGTGGAACTGGTCGGTCTGAGCGAGCACCGCCTCCTGCTGGTCCTCATCGCCGACACCGGGCGTGTGGATCAGCGGGTCGTGGAGGTGCCCGCCGCGCTGGCCCCCGATGTCGGGCTGAGACTGCGGACCGTCCTCAACGATGCCGTGAGTGGGCGTCCGTTCACCGGCGTGGCCGATGCGGTCCAGGACCTTCCGGCCCAGTTCGACGCCATCGACCGCCCCACGGTCTCGATCGTGCTGGCCGCCTTGCTGGAGACGGTGGTCGAGCGGCACGAGGAGCGCGTCGTGATCGGAGGCGCGGCCAACCTGGCGCGGTACGCCGACGGGTTCCCGGCCCTCGACGCGGTCCTTGAGGCACTGGAGGAGCAGATGGTCCTGCTGCGCCTCTTGGGCCAGTCCGGCCGGGACAACGTCAGCGTCACGATCGGTCGGGAGAACCCGGTCCTGGGCATGGGCGGCACGTCGGTGGTCAGTGCCGGGTACGGTCCCACCTCGGCGTCCGTCGCCCGCCTCGGGGTGGTGGGACCCACCCATATGGACTATCCGAGCACCATGGCCTCAGTCAGGGCGGTTGCCCGCTACCTGGGCAACATGCTGCACAACGAATAGGAAGCACGTGGCCATCGACTACTACGCCACCCTCGGGGTCAGCCGCACCGCTACGCCCGACGAGATCAAGCGCGCCTACCGGAAGCTGGCACGCGAGCTGCACCCCGACGTCAACCCGGACCCGGTGACGCAGGAGCGGTTCAAGGAGGTCACGGCCGCTTACGAGGTCCTGTCGGATCCGGAGAAGCGCCAGATGTTCGACCTGGGCGCCGATCCGCACGGAGCGGCAGGTGGCAGTCCGTTCGGGCCCGGCGGGGCGACCTTCGGCGGGTTCGGCGACATGTTCGACGCGTTCTTCGGCGGGGGCGGCGCTCGCGGGCCCAAGCCGCGGGTCCGGCGTGGCCAGGACGCGCTCATCCGGGTCGGCATCGAGCTGGGCGAGGCGGCCTTCGGCACAACGCGCGAGATCCAGGTGGACACCGCGCTGACGTGCTCCACGTGCACCGGGCAGGGCACGGCGCCGGGGACGAAGCCCACCGATTGCTCCATGTGCCACGGTCGCGGCGAGATCCAGTCGGTGCAGCGCTCGTTCCTGGGCCAGGTGATGACGTCGCGGCCCTGTCCGCAGTGCCATGGATTCGGCACCGTCATCGCGCACCCCTGCCCGGACTGCGGCGGGGATGGTCGCGTGCGGACGCGGCGATCCCTCAAGGTCAAGATCCCGCAGGGCGTCGAGGACGGCACGCGCATCCAGCTGGCCGGCGAGGGCGAGGTCGGACCGGGCGGCGGTCCCGCAGCGGACCTCTACGTCGAGGTTCACGTCAAGCCCCATCCCGTGTTCCAGCGTCAGGGGGACAACCTGCACTGCTCGGTCACGATCCCGATGACGACGGCGGCGCTGGGGACGGTCCTGCCCCTTGAGACCCTGGACGGCCCGATCGACGTGGAGATCCGGCCGGGGACCCAGCCCGGGTACACCGTGACGCTGCGGGCTCGCGGCGTGCCGCACCTGCGGTCCACCGGTCGTGGCGACCTGCTCGTGCATGTCGACGTGCAGACCCCGACCAAGCTCGACGCGCGCCAGGAGGAGCTGCTGCGCGAGCTTGCGGCACTGCGCTCGGAGGAGCGCATCGAGGGATCGTTCGAGCGCCCCGAGCACCAGGGCCTCTTCAGCCGGATCAAGGACGCGTTCGCGGCTCGATGAG
>CAZWXF010000147.1:0-4686 GCA_964638055.1 uncultured Bifidobacteriaceae bacterium
GTCGAGCCCGCGCCGGTCGAGCCCGTCGAGACCAGCGCCAGCCGTGGGCGGCGGGCATCAGGCCGCGAACGTCACCCCCGCCGATCCCTTCCGACTCCACCTCACCTTGATCGGTCCACCTCCGGGGCGTGCGCTGAACACGCATGTCACAGCCTTCTTGCGGGTCGAGCACTTCTTGAGCGTGCGACCCACCAGCTCTGCGCGCAGCGCCACCACAGCGGCGGTCGCGGGGCTGCCCGGTCGGGGGTCGAGGGCCGTCTGCGTGGGAGTGCCCTGGTACCACTCGATGCCCGCGAAGCCCATCCGCAGCGCCTCCAGGGTCGTCACCTCGACCATCCGCTTCTGGGCCGCTGCCGACGTCCACGTGGGCGACAGGTTGCGTGTGTTGCCGCGCTTGTTCATGAGGCTGTGGTTGGTCTCTGTGATCCAGATGGGCACTGACCTGAGTGACTTGTACCTGGTCACGACGCGCTTGGCCCGCTCGGCCTTGGACCGCCACTGGGACAGCGACGAGTTCACGCTCTTGACCCCCAGCGTGTAGAAGTTCAGGGAGAAGCTGTCGACCGTGCGCTGCTTGGCCTGCGCCCGGAAGTACTTGGCGCCGAGCTTGGTCGACTTTCCGTACATCGCCGGCGAGCTGACCTCGAAGCGCCCTGGGATCATCCGCTGGGCCACCTGACGCATGAGCCGCTCCTGGGCCCGCAGAGAGTCGGAGGCCTGGGTCCATGTGCGGGCGGCCCCCGGAATCTTGTGGTTGACCTTGCCGCCGTTGGACAGGTTCGGCTCGTTCCAGGCCTGCAGGACCAGCCGGGTGCCGCTGTTCGCCTCCAGGTACGCCGTGGCAGCCGTGATCACTCCCACGACGTAGGCGGCGTACGCGGCTCGCACGGGGCCGGGCGTGCTCAGGGTGCGCGCCAGCGGGAAGGCGGTCACCGATCGCGCGGCGCCGCAGTACCAGACTGACGGGTTGCCTCCCCGGGTGGCCTGGGGATGGTTGCCGTACACCCACGCCGGTGGATGACCCAGCGAGACGTTGACGCGCGTCCGACCTGCGGCCGCGCTGACGGCAAAGGCGTGGCCCAGCACCTTCTGCGCTTCGCGGACCGGATCGGTGCCCGCTGTGGGTTGCACGGAGCACCAGGGGGCCCAGATCCTCGCGGCGGCCCACTCGGGCGCGGCATTGCGCTGATGGTCGTCCTGCACGCCGAAGTAGTCCGGCAGGATCGGCCTGGGGCCGGCGGCCGCAGCGCCCGCCGGGAGCATGAGGGCGGCCGTCAGCAGCAGGGCAAGAAGGGCCGCGGGCACAGCCCGGACCCGACCCATCCCGGGCCGTACCTCCACCGCCCGCACCATGTCGGCCCTTGATCCGCCGGCCCGAGCCGATCCGGCCTCCCCACGCCTCAACACGTCAGCAGCCTTGCACCTGGCAGACGGCAGCGCGCCGTGTTCAGGCTAAGCGAAGGCGCTCTGCGGCCTATGAGCCCGACCAACGTCGATGCGACCCCGCGCGTATGTTCTGGGCTGTCCCTCGGCGATCCCCACGACCTACGGAGACTCCATGACGCAGCTGCCCTCGCCCGGTTGGTACGCGGAGCCGAACTCCCCCAGTGGCCTGCGCTGGTGGGATGGCACGCAGTGGACCGAGCACGTCCATCCGCAGCCGGCCCCCGACCAGGCGCGCGAGGCGCGGGGACCCGAATCAACGGCTGACGTGGAGGCGGGCGCCAGGGAGCAAGGCGCGGCCACGACTGGCTCCGACCAGTCAGGTGTCGCGCAGGCGGGCTCCGCCCAGGCGGGAGGTGCCGGCTCCCCCGAGGGCTGGCGGTCCGCGGCCATGCTCACCGCGCCCGTGGTCCAGATCTCCCAGCAGGGCAGGGTCATCGAGTCCGCGAGCGTCTACGCCCTTGCCGACGGCTCCGGCGGATCCGTGGGACAGGCCACCCAGATCGGGCAGCGCAGGGGCGGGCGCCTGCTCAAGGCGATGACGGACATGGACCGCAATCTCCAGGTGACCATCCAGTTCAAGGACACTGGCGGCGCCGAGGTGATGACGCTGCTCAAGCCCGGCGGCGTGGGTCCGCAGCGCTTCGCGGTGCTGGCCGCGGACGGCTCCCAGATCGGCATGATCAACCAGAGGATCCGGATGGTCCGTGAGGCGTTCGACCTCGTCATCGGCGACCAGCCGGCCGGCGCGCTGTCGTCCCAGAACTGGATCGACCGCCGCTTCTCCGCCCTCGACGCCTCGGGCACGCCGTTCGCCGTGGTCCACAAGCGCTACGAGGGCTACGCACGGGCCGCGTTCACGTCCGCCGACGAGTACGTGGTCGAGTACGCCGCGGCGGCCACGCCCGATCAGCGAGCCGTCGCCCTGGCCTCGGCCATCGCCATGGACATCGCGCTCTACCAGCGCTGAACGCGCCCCGAGCGCGGTCCCGTCGAAGGCCCATCCATGGGCACAGCGCCGTCCTCGGCACAGGCATGGGCGTGGATAGCCTGCTTGTCATGGAGTTCCTGACCCCTCTGGACTACACGTTTGTCGCGATCGAGAACGACAGGCTCCCCATGCACATCGGCGGCCTGCTGCTCTTCGACGGGCCGCCCCCGGCCTACGAGGAGCTCCTCGACCTCCTGGCGTCGCGGATCGACCACATCCCGAGGTACCGACAGGTGATCGCGCAGGCTCCCTTGCGGATCGGTCCCCCGGCATGGCTGGACTCACAGAACTTCGACCTGCGCTTCCACGTCCGCAACACGGCGGTCCCCAGCCCGGGCACTGACGAGCAGCTGCAGACCCTCACGAGCCGGCTGATGTCAGCCCGGCTGGACCCCAACCGACCGCCGTGGGAGCTGTGGCTCGTCGACGGCCTGTCCGATGACCGCTTCGCCCTGGTTCAGAAAGTGCATCACGCGATGGTCGACGGGCTGTCCAGCGCGGACCTGATGGAGGCCGTGCTCGACACCTCACCCAACCCCGCTCCGGCCGGGCCTGTCGGAACGTGGAAGCCGCAGCCCTGGCCGAGCACCACGACCCGGGCCGCCTCGGCCCTCGGAGCGAGCATTCGCCAGCCGCTGGCTCGGATCACGGAGGTCGGCGGACACCTGGCCGCGCCACGGGATGCCGTGAAGCGCGCGGCGACCATGGTGGCCGGAACCCTGCGCCTGGGCCAGGAGCTGACGGTCCCGCAGAAGCACCTCCTCGGCCAGCCCGGGCGGGGCCGTCGTTGGGTCTGGGCCGAGGGGGACCTGGCCAGGGTCAAGGCGATCCGCAGGGCTCTGGGCGGCACGGTCAACGACGTGATCCTGACCGTCGTCGCCGGAGGGTTCCGGGCGTTCCTGCTGGGGCGCGGCGAGGAGCTGACCGAGCACGACACCGTCCGGACCATGGTCCCGGTCTCCACGCGCGCCCCGGGAGGGGCTCGTGGGGGCAACGAGGTGGCAGCGCTCTTCGCCGACCTGCCGATCGGGATCGCCGATCCTGTCGAGCGCCTGGCCGCGGTGAACGAGAGCATGAAGGCCGTCAAGTCCAGCGGCATGCTCCAGGGCACCGACAGCCTCGTCGCCAACGCCGCGCTCGTCCCGACCGCGCTGTTCGCGGCCGGTGGCTGGCTGGCCGCGCGCGCCCCCCAGCCGATGGTCGCGACGGTGACCACCAACGTCCCAGGCGCGCAGAGGCAGCTCTACATGCTGGGCCGCAAGCTGTCGCGGGTCATGCCGTTCGTCCCGCTGGGGATGAACATGCTGATCAGCACGGCGATCCTGTCCTACAACGGCCATATCGACATCGGCATCACTGCCGACCTGGACCGCGTCCCCGACGTGGGCACCATGGCCAAGGCGATCGAGGCCGACTTCGCCGCCCTGGCCGCCGCGGCCGGGGCGTAGGCGGTCGCAAGAGGGGACCGGGTGGCGGCCAGCCGCCGGCCCCGTAGGCACCCGGTCGCACGGGGTCACAACGGCCCGCGGTAGGGCGAGGGACGTCCCGAGCACACCTCTGCGAAGCCGCTCCTTCATGAACGATCCCCGGATGTCGGGGACACAGCACGACGGAGCGCCGAGGTGAGCTTCGAGGGCTTCGATTGGTCGGCCCGCGCCTCGCAGTCCTTCGGCGTCAGCTCGATGCCATCACGGCCACGAGTGCCGCGCGCCTCACTTGCTCACCTCCACCGTCGTGGCCTCGAGGCTCGAGTCGCTGGTGGTGCCGGTGACTGTCACGGTGTCACCCTTCTTGACGTCCGACAGGTCAGCGTCGTGGCTGGTGGTGATGGTGGTGTCGTCCTTGACCTCGACGCCGAGCTGATCTCCGGCCGAGTCCGTGATGGAGATGACCTCGCCGTCGACGAGGACGACCTCGCCCGTCGTTGGGGTAGTGCCGGACGAGCCGTCCGTGCCGGACGCGAGGGCTTCGCCGGATGTTCCCACCTGGCGCGCTCCTCGTGAACAACTCCCGTACCAGCTGCCGACGTGACCGCCCGTGCCCGGGTGCCTCGCGAGCCCATGTCCCCTATTCATCCCTCAGGCCGAGTTGATCCCTCAGGACGAGTTGATCCCTCAGGCCGAGTGGGCTGCCAGGCCGAGTGCACCAACCTCACTTGCCCGAACCTCCCCGGAAGGGCCAGTGCGTCGGCGTCCCTCGTTCTGGGGGATGACCCACCAGTGGGGGTGTTCGAGCGCTCCGGGGGGCGGGTC
>CAZWXF010000148.1:0-4683 GCA_964638055.1 uncultured Bifidobacteriaceae bacterium
GTTGGTCTCGACAGGCTCGACCAGCGGAGTTGGTCTCGACAGGCTCGACCAGCGGAGTTGGTCTCGACAGGCTCGACCAGCGGCGTTGGTCTCGACAGGCTCGACCGGCGGGACACGTCAGGGGGCGCCATGCACCGCCAGCCAGTGCGTGCCCCGCGTCGCGGCGAGCACGCGATGGGGCGTGCCAGCGGGAATGAGCAGCCAGTCCCGCTCACGCAGCGTGAGGCTCACCCCCGCGACGTCAACGTCCGCCGAGCCCGCCAGGACGATCACCCATTCGTCCCAGCCCTGCACCTGCTCGGTCGGGTCAGGAAGGTCCGAGCTCACGATGTGCTCCACGCGCGCCCCCTGCAGGCCGGCGAGCTGATGGAAGGCCTCCCCCGCCTCGGGTACGGCATCGGCAAGCCGGCCACGGTGCATCCCGGATCCCTCGGTCACGACCGGCATCCTGCCGGTCCGGTCGTCCGCATCCGTCGAGGACCCCGCCAGACGTTGGTCGAGCCCGTCGAGACCCCTCCTGCACGTCCGCGCGGACCCACTCGGACCTGTCTCCCGCGAGCCCATGGACCCGGCGTGATACCTAGCACCTCTAGGCGTACTCTTACCTTGCAGTTCTAGGTAAGGACGGTGGTCATGAGATTCGACAAGGACCTGGTCGCGGCTTCGGCCACGCCGCTGGTGCTCGGGATCCTCGCCGAGGGCGACACCTATGGGTACGCGATCCTCAAGCGTATCCAGGAGGTATCGGGCGGGCGGATCAGCTGGACCGACGGGATGCTCTACCCGCTCCTGCATCGACTGGAGCGAACCGGACTGGTCGAGGCGGACTGGCAGGTCGCAGAGAACGGACGAAGGCGGCGGCACTATGCGATCACGCCCTCGGGGCGGGATGCGCTTGCAGAGCGGCACGTCCAGTGGGCCGTCGTCTCCGAGGCCCTCGCGGCGCTGCGATGGGAACCGCCGGCTCCGCGTGGGCCCCTGCACCTGGGCGCCGGAGCATGACGGCGATGCCAGAGGTCCCCGAAGCGGAGCTGGAGGCCCAGATCGGGCAGTGGCGCGGATACGTCAGGCGCCATCGGGCGATCAGCTCGAACGACGTCGACGAGCTCGAGCACCACCTGCGCGATCAGGTGACCGACCTCCGGGAGTCGGGCCTGGCCCAGGACGAGGCCTTCCTCGTCGCGGTCAAGCGGATGGGGCGCCTCGACGAGGTATCCCGGGAGTTCGCGCGCGAGCACTCCGACCGGCTCTGGAAGCAGCTCGTGCTCACTCCCGGTGCTGAGGACGGTCAACGCGCGGCAGGGCGCCGGGAGCTTCGCGTCGTGCTGACGCTGGCCTTCGCCGCCGCGGTCGCCATCAAGATCCCCGCGCTGGTCAGCGGGGGCATGGACAGCGATCCCTCGCTCTACCTGCGCAACTTGAGCCTCTTCGTCCTTCCGTTCCTGGCGGCGTACCTGGCCTGGAAGCGGGGCATGCGGCCCAGGCGGGCAGCCGCGATGCTGCTGCCCCCGTTCCTGGTCGGCGGCCTGCTGGTGAATCTCTATCCGTTCGAGCCAGGAGGCTCCACCGAGGCGCTGGCGTGGATCGGACTGCCGATCGCGCTGTGGTTCGTCGTGGGCGTGGCCTACGCCGGGGGCGAGTGGCGCGCCCATCGGCCCCGGATGGACTTCATCCGCTTCACCGGCGAGTGGGCCGTCTACTACACGCTGCTGGCCATCGGCGGGGGCATCCTCATGGGACTGACCGCCGCCGGCTTCCAGGCGATCGGTCAGGACATCGAGACCGCGATCTCCGAGTGGATACTGCCCTGCGGCGCGATGGGGGCGGTCCTCGTCGCGGCGTGGCTGGTGGAGGCCAAGCAGGGGGTCGTGGAGAACATCGCCCCGGTCCTGACAGCCGTGTTCACGCCGCTGGCAACCCTGATGCTGCTGGCCTACCTCGTCGCGATCCTGGGCTCCGGCGCGGCCGACGACGTGGACCGGATGCTGCTGATCCTGGCCGACCTCATCCTCGTCCTGGTGTTCGGGCTCCTGCTCTACGCCATCTCGGCTCGTGACCCGCTGGCCCCCGCGGGGGCGTTCGACCGCCTGCAGCTGCTCATGGTGTGCAGTGCGATCGTGGTCGACGCGCTCATGCTCGCGGCCATGCTGGGGCGGATCGCGGAGTTCGGGACCAGCCCGAACAAGCTGGCCGCCCTGGGGCTGAACCTGATCCTGCTGACGAACCTGATCTGGTCAGCCCGCCTGAGCCTGGCATTCCTGCGCGGGGGCTCCTCGACCCGGCTGGAACGGTGGCAGACGGCCTACCTGCCGGTGTTCGCGGCGTGGGCCGCGATCGTCGTGGTGATCTTCCCGCCGGCCTTCGGATGGGCGTAGCCGGCGCACCTGATGCTGGACCTCAGGAGCCGGCGTCGCGGCGGAACACCGCAGCGTGCTCCCGGGCGAAGTCCGCGACGGTGAGCGGCGGACGGCCGAGGATGTCCTCGACGTCGGGCGAGACCCGAGCCGTCGCTCCCCCGGCACGCTGGTAGGCGGCCAGGGCGAGCACCGACGCGATCGCATCCTCACCGACGCCGCGGGCCCGCAGCCGTCGTGCTGCCTCCTCCATCGAGACCGACCGGTAGTCGACCTGCTGACCGATGGCGTCGGAGATAGCCCTGGCCACGTCCGCGAATCCGATCGCCTCGCCACCGGTGAGGACGTAGGTCCGCCCGGCGTGGACCCCGGGGTGGGTCAGCGCCTCGGCCGCCACGGCCGCGATGTCGCGGGTGTCGATGAAGGGCACCCTGCCCTCGCCCACCGGCGAGTGGATCGCCCCCTCGGTGCGAATCTCCCGGGCGAGGTCCCCCAGCCAGTTCTGCATGAAGACGTGCGGGCGCAGGATGGTCCACGCCACGGGTGCGGCCTTGAGCTCCTGCTCGACGAGCCAGTGGTCCCGGCCGATCACGGATCGGGAATGACCCGAGGCGCCCAGGGCGGAGAGCTTGACCACATGGTCGACGCCGCAGGCCACGGCCGCCCGGATCAGGCTCACCTGGAGGGGCACGAACTCGCGTTGGATGTCGGTGAGCAGGAACAGGCCCGAGGCCCCGGCCATGACCGGGTCCAGGAGGCTGAGATCGGTCAGGTCGGCCCGGCAGGCCACGACGCCTGGGAGCGCGGGAACGCGCTCAGGCCGGCGCGTCACCGCCCTGACGTGGTGTCCGGACGCCGAGAGGAGCCTGACGAGCTCGCTGCCGATGGTGCCGGTCGCCCCTGTGACGGTGATGATCATGGTCCTCCTCTCATGCCGTGCCTGCGACCTGACACGGCCCCGGGGTACCGCAGCCGCGCAGCAACGCGAGGGGCCGACAGACGCCTCGGGCGTGTGCCGTGCGCTGGACGAATGGTGTCGCGGAATCCCCTGATCGGCACGTCGTCGCCATGGGCTCGCATGCGGATCGCGGGCGTGACAGGGAATGACGTGTCGGCCGTTGAGCGCCGCCCCGCCGCGCAGTAGCCTCCATCGAAGCCCGATTCAGCCGGGTTTCAGAGGTGGGCATCGGTGCCACGCCCGGCACCGTCCCACCCCCCTTGGGGACGGAGAACGGTCATGGACGCCTTGTCACGCCGCTCGTCGCGCGCCAGTCTCGGCGTGGTGGCCATCCTGGTCACAGCCCTGGTGGTCGCCCTGGGACTGGTGGGCACGACGGCCGCACCGGCCCAGGCCGCCATCACCGGCTCCGACTTCCCGAAGAAGCAGCAGGTGAAGACCCTGCTCAAGGGCAAGGCACCCTGGACTCGCCATCTCGCCACGGGCAGGCCCTTGGGCGCCACGCCCGTCGCATGCCGTTCCGACCTGCCCTACGCCGGGGCAGTCGAGTACCGCTCGGCCTGGTACTACGGGCGCTTGGCCCGCACGAGCAAGTTCACGGGTCACGCGGAGATCCAGATCTACCGATTCAACTCCACCAAGGATGCCCGCGCTGCGATGAAGCGGGTGAAGGCCTTCGTCACCGGATGCCCGACGAGCACCGAGTGGGTCTGCGAGCAGTGCGACGGGATCGCAAAGATCCAGCGTCATCCGGCCGCCAAGCATGCCGTGGGAAAGCAGTCGTACTCCTGGACCGAGCGGCGACTGGGCATGGGTGCGGAGCGGGCACGGATCATCGCCGCGCGGACCGGCCGGACCGTCGTGGTCACCACGGCCTCTCATCAGACCGATCCGACGGTCCTGGAGTACCCGCCGCCCGTGACGTGGAAGCAGACGACGGCGTTGGCCAAGCTGGCGACCAAGAAGGCTGCCCCCTGACGAGGGCGCCGTCCTGCTGGCAGACGCGCTGACCCGGATCATCGACGCCAGCGAATCCGGGCCAGCCATCCGAGCGGTCGTCGTCGACGCGCCACGAATCGAGGACGGGCCCTGTGTGCGCGATTCGGCTTCGTCGCTGCACCAGGCAGCGCGGACCGCACGATCGTCCGGGCTGAGACCATCGCCAAAGGCCTACGCGCCACGAAGCCGACGCCACCCTGTTCGCCGCGTTCTTCGAGAAGCCCGGCTTCCGCGAGGCACTCCTGGGCTACCTCAACGGGGCCTACGACGATCTACGAGCCACTTCAGCCGGCTGAGGCCGGCCCCTACGCGGCGTTGTGTCAACGGACAGCGGGACTTCCCTGTGGGCGGTCAGTTGATCTCCCTGCTGGC
>CAZWXF010000149.1:0-4669 GCA_964638055.1 uncultured Bifidobacteriaceae bacterium
AGGTCCACTCCAAGACAGCCACAAGAGCGTCAGTCTCGACGAAGGTCAGACCCCCCGGAAGGGATAGGTACATCCTCACTGTCTCGACGGGCTCGACCAGCCTCGTTCGTCGGTCGAGCTTGCCGAGACCACGACCAGCGTCTAGACGGGCCCTGACACCGATGCGGGTCTCGACGGGCTCGACCAGCGTCGTTCGTCGGTCGAGCTTGCCGAGACCAGGACCGAGCGCTGCAGGATCAGACCTCGGGGTCCCGCACGGATCCGGCTCGCGGGACCGGGGCCTGGTGGTGCACCAGCGCATCCAGGATTCCGTCGACCATGCCCAGGTGATCCTCGCGCCCCGCGAACTGGGCCTTGACGTCCACCAGGTACCGGGTCAGGCCGTCCAGCCGGGATGCGGTCATGCGCAGGATCGCCAGCGCCGCGGTGGGGTTCGCGGCCAGGAAGGCCGCAGGGTCGGCCATCACGTGGACCTGCGTGCGGGCCGTGGCCCGGACGGTCGCAGTGGCCTGCCGGCCCAGTATCCAGGACATCTCGCCGAACACCGCCCCCGGCGCGTCGATGCGGGCGAAGGGCACACCAGCACGCTCGACCGTCACCGATCCATGTGCCATGACCAGCAGGCGCCCGGGATCCGAGCCCTCCGCGATGAGCACGTCACCTGGCTCGACGGTCTCCATCGGCAGGTCCGCGCACTGCTCCAGCAACTCGCTCACCACCGGCATGACCCTTCCACGGCGTCGTGGCGAGGCAGTCTACGCGGGAACCCGCGACCCGACCCGGCGTGCCGCCGGATCTGCCGGTCGCCGCGGTCAGCCGATCGCTGCCGACTCGGGCTCCTCGACGACGACTCCCCGACCACGGGCCAGCCTGCTCGAGAGCCGGACGCGCCCACGACTCCGCCAATCCGGCGAGGAACGTCAGCGCGTCACGGACGGGTGTCGACTGGCGGCCTGACCATGATCGGCTTGGGGGGAGAATCAGCCCATGCTCCGCACCGCGTCGGCCCGGATCGTTGCCGAGGTCGTCGACCCCGCCACCATCGCCCTGCAGGTCGCACCCTCGGCAGGTCATGTGTCCGTCGAGTCGCTCCGGATCAGCATCGACGGCCGCACCACCACGCCCCGCATCGTCATGGCCGAGCACGGCACGCGGATCCATGTCGTCGACGCCACGGCCGGGGTCATGGTCGTGGACTTCACGGCGCAGGTGACCGGCCGGGAGACGCAGACCATGACGACCGAGGCGGAGCGCCTGCGGTACATGCGCCCGAGCCGGTACTGCGAGTCGGACTCGCTGGGCCCCACGGCGCGGGCCGAGTTCTCCGGGCTCGCGGGGGCGGACCTGCTCGCCGCCGTCAGCTCGTGGGTCGGGACTCGACTGACCTATGTGCCAGGCTCGAGCCTCCCCACCGACGGGGCGGTCCGCACCCTCCTGTCCCGGCGAGGGGTGTGCCGCGACTACGCCCATCTCGTGGTGGCCCTCCTGAGGGCTCTGGACGTGCCCGCGCGCCTCGTCGCGGTCTACGCGCCCGGCCTGGACCCGATGGACTTCCACGCGGTGGCCGAGGCCTACGTCGAGGGGCAGTGGTACGTCGTCGATGCGACCACGCTGGCCCCTCGGGGTTCGCTGCTGCGGATATCGACCGGACGCGATGCGGCCGACACCGCGTTCCTCAGCGCCCACGGCGGCATCGTCAGCCTGCTGGAGCTCGAGGTGTCCGTCGTCGTGGACTCGCTGCCCGACGACGACGTGCACGACCTCGTCCGCCTGTCCTGATCCTGGGAACGTCGCCGGTGCGGCTCGAGGGCGGGCCCGTCCGGCTGTGGCCCGACCATCCGACGCAGGCGGCGGACACGGTCCCGACGTGCTGCGTCGGGTGTCTGCTTCGTTGTACCGTCCGCTCGACCCGCGTCGGCATCACGGTCGTGACCCGGTGCAGACCCGGGCAAAGCGGGGGTTCGTCCAACAATTCGGTAACGATCTTCCAACCGCGGCCTGCTCGGCTCTCCACTGACGCCGTTCAGACGATTCAATGGCACGCCTGCGCGCTAAGTCCCACACGGCCCGCAGCGAAGCGACCGGCAACAACGACAGGTAGGGGTACCGATGAAATTCCGTACGGGGCTCGTGGCGATCGCCGCGGCCGGCCTGGTCCTCTCCGGGTGCTCAAGCGACGACGACACCGCCAGCGACAGCCTGGCTGCGCCCGCCGGAGACACCACGGGCACGCTGAAGGTATGGCTCATGGACGGCAGCCAGCCGCAGACCGTCATCGACGCCGTCAACGCCAAGTTCAAGGAGGCGTTCCCGAACGTCACGGTGGATGTCCAGATCCAGCAATGGGCAGGTATCCAGGACAAGCTGACGACCGCGCTGAACAGCTCCGACTCGACCCCGGACGTCGCCGAGATCGGCAACAGCCTGACGGCGAAGTACGCCGACTCCGGGCTGCTGACCGACCTGAGCAGCGAGGCTGGCAACTTCGGGGTCGACGGCATGCTGCCCGGCCTGAAGGCCTCCGGTGAGCTGGATGGGAGCCGGTACGGCATCCCCTACTACGGCGGTGTCCGCATCGTCGTCTACAAGAAGAGCGACTTCGAGAAGGCGGGGATCACGGCGCTGCCGACCTCGCTGGCCGAGCTCGATGCCGCCGCAGCGAAGCTGCAGGAGGACAACTCGGGCAACTCCAGGTACTCCGCCTTCTTCTTCCCGGGCAAGTTCTGGTACGGCGCCGTTCCCTTCGTGTGGGACGCCGGCGGCGAGATCGCCGTCCAGTCCGGTGACCAGTGGACGGGCACCTTGGACTCCGCGGAGTCCAAGGCCGGCCTGACGACGCTGAAGAACCTGGTGGACAAGTACTCCAAGGCGCCCAAGGACGGCCTCGAGACGCTGAACCAGGACGCGTTCCGCACCGGCGACGTCGGCATGATGATCGACTCGTGGTGGGCTCCGGGCGTGCTGGACGCCGGAGAGTTCGAGGGCGACATCGGCGTGTTCGCCCTGCCCGGCACCGAGCCGGGAACGACGTCCCCGGTCTTCTTCGGTGGCTCCGACCTCGGCATCGGGGCCAGGAGCACCAACAAGGGCCTGGCTGTCGCCTGGACCAAGATCCTGACGGGCGTCGAGATCCAGACGCAGCTGGCCAGGGAGGGTGGCGTCATCCCGAACCAGGAGGCGGCCTTCGTCGGCCACGAGGGCAACGAGTTCCTCCAGGTCGCCGACGAGGCGTCCAAGAACTCCCGCTTCACGCCGGTGAGCCCGAACTGGGCCAACGTGGAGAGCTCAGCAGTCCTGCAGGACATGCTGGTCAAGATCTTCACTGAGCAGCAGTCGATCGACGACGCAACTGCCGCGGCTTCGGCGGCGATCACCACCACGCTCAACGGCGGTTGATCCACGCTCGACCACGATCCGATGGCCCGGGCCAGCGCACGTCGCTGCCCGGGCCATCGGCCGTCCTGGATCCGGCCCAAAATGGACGGCTCAGCGCGACTGACGACAGTGGTTCGGGCTACGTTCCCGAACGTTCGGGCCGCTCGGACCCGAGGGCTGCGAAACGGGAGGCGAGGGTGACGTGACCACAACGGCACCGGTGGTGAGCAAGGAGGGGGCGGGCGCTCCCAGCGGCGGAGAGCCGAAGCGCAACAAGCTGGCGATCTACCTGCTGACGCCGGCGACGCTGATCCTGATCATCGTCTTGGGCTACCCGATCATCAACACGGTCATCCTGTCACTCCAGCAGGTGAAGCTCAAGGACTTCGTGCAGGGCACGGAGGAGTGGAACAACTTCGCCAACTACACCAAGATCCTCGGCGATCCCTACTTCTGGGAGGTGGTCGTCCGGACGTTGGCCTTCACGTTCGCCTGTGTGACGACGACCATGGTCCTGGGCACCCTGGTGGCGCTGCTGCTCAACAAGCTCGGCAAGAAGATGCGGCTGTTCACCCTGATCGGGCTGCTGCTGGCGTGGGCCACCCCTGCGGTGACTGCGACGCAGGTGTGGCAGTTCCTGTTCGACACCCAGTTCGGAGTGGTCAACTGGGCCCTGGTGCAGTTCGGCTTCGACCAGTTCGAGGGTTACTCCTGGCTCGCCCAGCCGCTGTCACTGCTGACCCTGGCCGCCGTCATCGTCGTCTGGGGCGCCATCCCGTTCGTGGCCCTCACCCTCTTCGCGGGGCTCTCGCAGGTGCCCAACGAGATGTACGAGGCGGCCTCGCTGGACGGGGCCTCGTCGTGGGCGCAGTTCTGGAAGCTCACGGTGCCCCAGCTCAAGCCGATCTTCCTGATCCTGGTGGCCCTGTCCACCATCTGGGACTTCCGGGTCTTCACGCAGGTGTACATCCTGCAGCAGTCCGGCGGCATCGCCAGGGAGACCGATCTCCTGGGCATCTACTCCTACCGGGTCGGCTTCTCGGGCAACGACTTCGGCGTCGGCGCGGCGATCGGCGTGGTCATGGTGGCGATGCTGGCCATCGTCTCCCTCTTCTACATCCGGCAGATGGTCAAGCAGATCGACGAGGAGTCCTGATGCACAGGAAAGGCGGCCTGGTCGCCAACACGTTTGCCGTCATCCTGTTCCTGGTGATGGCCTTCCCGGTCTACTGGATGGTCATCTCGGCCTTCAAGCCCCGCGAGGACTTCTTCCTCGAGACCCCGAAGTTCTTCC
>CAZWXF010000150.1:0-4621 GCA_964638055.1 uncultured Bifidobacteriaceae bacterium
ACGGGCTGTTGGGCGGGCTCGAAGCAGGTATCAGAGCATGAGCCCTATGAAGATGATGGTGACGGCGATCAGGTCGGTGACGCCCACCAAGGTGAGCATGCCGGAAATGATCGATTCCTGGGCAGGCTTGCCGGTGTGGCCCGCTGAGGCAATGGGGGTGCTTTTCCCGGTTCCCCAGATTCCGGAGAGCAGGGTTGCACCCCAGTTGGCCCAGGTGCCGTAGACCAAGGTCCAGAATGCCACATGAAGCCAGATCGGCCCGAGATTGAGCCGGGTCCAGATGAGCCCGGCGAGGATCAGGAACATCCCGTTCATGGTGCCTTCGAGGTGGCTGGTGAGCCCCAACCTGGGGATGGCCAGCTTCGGGATCACCAGACCGCTGATGAGCCCACCGAAGAAGAGGGCTACGCCGAGTGCTATGAGTGCATCCTCCACCATTTCTCCTTTGTGTCAAAAGGCGCAACCCTCGCGCCCTCGCTGGTGGTGACTGGAGCAGAATTGGCTCATCCCTACGGGCATTCCTCTTCCCCTATTCACCTGGGCATGACCGGAATGAATATGCTGAGCCCGAGTCCACCGGCGGGGTGGATCATGATCCCGACGTTGCTGGTGTCGTCGTAGCCGGCCGAGACCACCCCGCCGTCCTCGACGATGTGGATGACCGTGACGAACCCGAGGGCCACGCTGGCCGCCTGGATCGCGACGCCTAGCGCGACGAGGTGAGCCAGGAGCCGGTAGGTGGTTCGCATGATGCCTCCCAGTCGTTTCGTCCGTGCATTCGACGCTAGGACGGCGGCCGAACGCCCTGAACCCGGCCAGCCACCGAGGGATCTGGGGAGAACCTCCACCTCCGGTGCGGACAACCCCCTGCCACGGGGGCCACCGCGGGCGGATGATGAAGCCGTGCGCGTTCTGTGCGGTGCGCTGGCGGTCCTGGCCGCGGCGGTGATGCTCCTCACCGCGACGCTGGCGGTCGTCAGCGGCGACGCGCAGTGGCTCGGCTGGCTCGTGGTCGGCCCGCTGCCGTTCTACTTGGTGGGGTTCATCGGGTTCGTGCTTCGTCCGGAGAACCTGGCGGTTCGCTGGATCCTGGTGATCGGCTCCTGCTTCGCCATCGAGTCGTGCCTGGGGGATGTCGTCCTGCCTCACGCTGCGGAGAGCGTGTCAGCCGGGTGGCTCATGGCACTGGCGATGCTGCGGCATTGGATGTCCGTGGGGAGCACTTTCGGCGCGGTGGGCCTCACGGCGACGTTCCCCTCGGGTCGGCCGCAACGCCGGGCGGAGTGGGTCGTGCTCGGGGCCGCGGGTGGCGTGGCGCTCGCCCTGCCGCTGCTCAACGCCATGTCGGCGCCGACGCTCATGCCCGGTCTGTACGCGGGTCCGGGTGAGCCGGAGGTGACCAGCTGGCTGTTCGTGGACGCACTGAGTGGGCTGGGCCCGGCGACGGCGGTCCTCTACCGCCTGTACCCGATGTGGGTGGTAGCGGGCCTCGCCCTGCTCGCCGGGCGCTACCGCACGGGAGCGCCCGAGGAGCGACGGAGGATCCGCTGGCTGTTGGGCTGGCTTGCCGCGGTTCCCTTCGTGGCGCTGCAGATGGCGATCATCTGGAGCTCCGGGCACGCGTCCTCGGCTGGCTGGGTCGCGTCGGTGGTGCTGTGGCCGGTGATCCAGGTCCTGGCGATCGGCTCCCTCGTGGCCGCGCTGTTCGCCGACGGGGTGTTCGGCATCGACGAGCCCGCGCGCCGACGATTCACCCGTCGGGCCCTGCGCGGGCTGCTCGCGTTCGCGGCGGTGGCGGTCGCAGCCGGCCTGGGCCTGATCGCGGGGCGCCTCGGCGGCACGGCGCTGGCCGTTGCCGTGGCCCTCGTTGCGGTGATCGCGACACGACCGGCCTGGCGTGCGCTGGAGACCGGGATCGACCGCTGGCTCTTCGGCGCGCGTCTGGACGGCTACGACCTGCTCGCACGGTTCGGCGCCTCGCTGCAGGCCACCCCCTCCCCCGCTGGCCTGGCGTCGGGTCTTGCCGAGGCTGTCACCGTGGGTCTGGGCCTGACCTGGGCGCGCGTGACCCTCGACGGCGAGCTGAACTCGCAGGCCACCACCGGAACGGTGACCGAGCCCGCGGCGGCAGTGGTGCCGCTGGTGCACGCGGGTCGCGAGCTGGGCCGGATCGAGTGCGGGGCCCGGCGCGACCGCGCACTGCTCGACGAAGACCGTCGGCTGCTGGCGATCATCGCGACGCAGGCCGGGGTAGCCGCCAGCACGCTGGGGCTGACCGCCGAGCTGGCCGACCGCGTGACCGTGATCCGCCGGCAGGCAGCCGAGCTCGCGGCCTCCCGGCAGCGCGTCGTCGCCGGGCAGGACGTCGAGCGGCGGCGCATCCAGCAGGATCTCCACGACGGCGTGCAGCAGGAGATCGTCGCCCTGAGTGCCAAGGTCAGCCTCGCGCAACAGCGGCTCGGCCGAGGGGATCCGCGCGCTGCCGATGCCTTGGCCGAGCTCCAGCGGGACCTCCGCGCGGTCCTGGCCGATGTTCGGGAGGTGGCCTACACCATCCACCCGCCGATCCTGACCGACCGCGGACTCGTCGAAGCGGTCGAGGGTCAGGCCGGCAGGCTCGCCGTGCCCACCAGCGTGCATGCCGACCCTGCGCTGCGCGGTGCCAGGTTCGACGAGCGGCTCGAGTCAGCCGCGTGGTACTCCCTGGCCGAGGCGATGTCCAACGTCGTCAAGCACGCCGACGCCGGGCACTGCGACGTGACGCTGCGCAGGCAGAACGGCCGGCTCGTGCTCAGCGTGCGCGACGACGGGCACGGGTTCGACACGCACAGTCCCCGCGGACTCGGACTCACCGGCATGGCCGACCGCCTCGATACGGTCGGAGGCAGTCTGGCGGTGAGCAGCAGCCCCGGCGCCGGGACGACCCTGCACATGGAGCTGCCGGCAATCATCGAGGGCCCCGATGCCTGAGCCGTTGCGGATCGTCATCGCCGAGGACAACTACCTCGTCCGGGAGGGCGTGCGACGGCTGCTCGAGGACACCGAGGAGGTCGTCGTCGCGGCTGCCGTGGGCTCGGCGTCCGAACTCCTGGACGCCGTCGGTCGCCTGCTGCCCGACGCCGTGCTCACCGACATCCGCATGCCCGAACCGGGACGGTCAGCCGCAGGCGGACCGGGACTGTCGATGGAGGGCATCGAGGCAGCGCACCGGATCCGGGCCGACCACCCCGGCGTGGGGGTCGTGATCCTGTCGCAGTACGCCGACGAGGCCTACGCGCTGGCACTGTTCCGCGACGGAACCGAAGGCTTGGCGTACCTGCTCAAGGACCGGGTCAGCGAAGTCGCCCGGTTGCTCGGCGCCCTGCACGAGGTGGCGCGCGGCGGCTCGGTGATCGACCCGCAGGTCGTCGAGGCACTGGTCGCGCGGGGGGCCCGCGTTCGCGAATCCCCGATCGCCACCCTCAACCCACGCGAGCTCGACGTCCTGCAGGCGATGGCCGAGGGCCGGACCAACCGGGCGGTCGCCGCCGACCTCCACCTGTCCGAGTCGACGGTGGAGAAGCACGTGAACGCGATCTTCACGAAGCTCGGGCTGTCCGCCGAGCCGCAGGTCCACCGCCGCGTCGCGGCAGTCCTGGCCTACCTCGACGACAACGGACGGACCTCCCGGGCGGCGAAGGAGACCGATCCATGAGCGACACCACCACTCTCGCGGGATGGCTGCTCGTCGCCGGGCCCGTGCTCGGCCTGATCCCAGTCGGTCACCCGGTCCTGCTGTCCATGTAGTGCGTCGTGCTCGCGATCCGCACGCGCACCACCCCGCTGCTGGCAGACCTCGGAGGCGACGTGATCACCAGCCGCGAGGGGTCCATCCTCGCGGCGCCCTAGCCCAGACAGACGCCTCCGGGATCTGGCGAGTCCTTTCGTAGCCGACCCAAGGCCGCCACGCGCTGCTGGGCGAGCCGTACACGAAGCAGCTGTCAGCAAGTTGCGGGAACTGCGGTTCCACTTGGGCGGTCGACCGTGGCGGATCAGCTACTGGAACGCCACTGGCCGGCGGATCATCTTGCTGACCGTGTTCCCGAAGGGGCGGCAGCGGGAGACGGCGCAGGTAGCGCGGGCACAACGAGCGATGGATGCCTGCATCAGCAGAGGTCACACCGCGGATGAGGAGGCATGACATGAACGATTGGACGACACTGCGCGATCGCCGGATGGCCGAGCCCGGCGCAAAGGAGGCCTACGGTGCCGCCAAGCTTGCCCTCGAGCTGGGGGCCCGCGTGCGCAGATTGCGCGAGGCAAAGGGCTTGACCCAGAAGCAGCTGGCCGTCGCAGCTGGCATGACGCAGCCGGCCGTGGCGAGGTTCGAGTCCGGCGGCACTGTGCCCACAATCCAGGTGCTGGAGCGCCTCGCGGCCGCACTGGATGCCGAGCTCACCGTAAGCGTCCATCCTCGAACCGCCGCCTGACACGGTCACGCGACGCCCTCCCCGTGTAGCCATTCATGTAGCCATCACGCACGCTTCGCGCCCGATCGGGGCCGTTCAGACGCGTCCGCGGCATCGACTTCGTGAGGGGACCGCCTCCCGCGGACGGCTCCGGACGGCCTGCCGAGTCCTGG
>CAZWXF010000151.1:0-4471 GCA_964638055.1 uncultured Bifidobacteriaceae bacterium
CCCCAGCGCAAGCGGGCGGGCACTGGGTGTCGACGGGCTCGACCCGCGTGGGCCCGACCGTCGGTCGAGCTTGTCGAGACCAGGGCCCGAGACCCCATGTCGTGCAGGCCTCATCGTGCACGAGGACGAGGGGCGCATCGTGGCCCATTGGGCCGGCGTGCCCTTGGCGGCCACCAGGGCCTGAGACAGGTGGCCAGAGCTGGCCACCGAGATGATCCTCTGCGTCTAGGATTCCCGCGAATCGTGCCCTCTTCGGTGCACCATCCGTTCGAGCATGGGGACTGGGGGTTCAGCGTGGTGTCGCGTCCCCGTCGACGGGGAACCCTGCGTGCCGCGGCGGCCGGCGAACGGGCCACCCGCGACCGGGCGAGTCGCAGCGAGGCGAGCCGCGACCAGGCACGAGCGCGCGAAGCGGAAGGGTCTGGACCGGCAGACGGCGACCAGTCCCGCCGCGATCAGTCTGCGCTTCCGCGGCTGTGGAGGCCGGTCCGCGCCCTGCCCGCCTGGCTGTTGGCCGGGCTCGTCTCGTCCGGGATCTGGGCCGTCCTGCACTTCGGATCCCACTGGTTCGACCAGTTGGACCTGGTCGTGTACCGGATGGGCGCCCAGGCGCTGCTGGACGGCTCGGGCGTCTACGACGCTGTCGAACCAGGTTCGGGGCTGCCCTTCACGTACCCACCGTTCGCGGCCGCGGTCATGGTGCCGCTGCTGTGGCTCGGGCAGCCCGCAGCCGGCGCACTCGTGGGGGTTGCATCGTGCCTGGCGCTGGCACGGATCGCCCACCTCTGCGCTACCCGGATCGCGCCGCTCCCCCGGCTGAGGCCGGCAGCGGCGACCTGGATCATCGTGGGGCTGGGCCTGTTGAGCGAGCCCGTCCAGTCGACCCTGGGGTACGGCCAGGTGAACCTGCTGCTGACGTGGTTGGTCCTCGAGGACCTCACGCGAGCCCCGAGCCGTGGCTCCGGGATCGGCACTGGGATCGCCACCGCCGTCAAGCTCGTTCCCGGCGTGTTCATGCTCTGGGCGTGGCTGGTCGGCGAGCGCTCCACGGCCCTGCGGGGGGCGGCGGTGTTCCTGGCAGCCGGAGCCCTGACCGCGGTCGGCTTCTGGCAGGACTCCTGGCGCTTCTGGTCCGGCACGTTCCTCGACCCCGGGCACGTCGGAGGTATCCCCTACCAGGGCAACCAGTCGGTGCTCGGCGTGACCTCGCGCCTGCTGGGGACCGCGCAGCCTCCCGGATGGGTGACCCTCGTGGCCGCGGCTGTCCTGGCCGCATCCCTCGCGCTGGCGGTGGCCGTCGCCCGTCAGGGCGAGCGGACGCGGAGCCTCGTCATCGCCGGCCTCGGCGGCCTGCTGGCATCCCCGATCTCCTGGAGCCATCACTGGATCTGGTGGATCCCGACCACCTGCCTGCTGGCGGCGGACACCGCGGCGCGACGGCCGGGTGCACGGTGGCTGCTCCTGAGCGGCCTGCTCATCTTCCTGTGCCGGCCGCTGTGGTGGCCGTCTGCGGTGAACGACGCCGCACTGCGCTTCGGTGCCCTGGACCAGCTGGCCACCGCCAGCTACGTCCTCTGGGCCTGCGCGGTGCTCGCCTGGCACGCCCGCCTCGCCGCGCTGGCTCGTCGATCCGAGCCGGAATCCCTGGACGGGGCGCCCACGGGCCGCCAGGGGACGGGCCTCGCGGGGCTGGACGTGATCATGGACATCCCGAGGACGCCGCAGTGTTGATGGCGTGCTCGTCCCCCTGGTTGCCCAGCCCCCCCGCCACCTCACGTGGCCCTGCCACGGCTCGAGGTCTGTGTTGGACGGCCGGCGCGGCTCACCACGGGCGGTTCTCCCGATTCGGTCCATTCCGTGTGGACACATGCGCCTCGTCCGGACATGTAGGGGGTGAAGGAACCACGTGAGCGAGGGAGCGACCATGGATGACACCGCATTGGATGACCTGCTGGCAGCGTCACGCCCGGAACCTGTGCCTCGCAGCGTCGAGCTGCACGACGTGCTCGCTGAGATGGCTGCCCGAACGGAGCCGCTGGCACACCCCCGGCGGCGTCTGCGTCGGACGGCCGTGGCCGGGCTCGCGCTGGCAGGCACGCTGGCGATCGCCGGGACCGCGGCCGCAGGCGGCATGCTCCCCGAGTCCTGGACGCCGTGGGAGGAGCACCCGTTCCCGAGCGGCAGGAGCTGCCAGGTTGCCTTCTGGGTCGAGGGCCCGGCAGTTCCTGGCCTCGCCCAGGAGCTCACGGAGGCTGAGCGGAGCGCCGCGACCCTCGCCGCGCAGCGGTTCCTGTCCACGTTCAACGCCGGACCGATCGATCTGGGTCCCGCCGCGCAGAGCATCAAGTCCCTTTCCGCGGAGGCCGAGGAACGCACCTCTGCCGATGAGTGGGAGGACCTTCTCCCCACCGACCTGGACCTGTTCGCCATGATGCAGGAGGCCAGCACCCAGGTGCGCGCGTCCCTCACCCAGCAGGGGTACAACCCCGACGCCGTCAGCGTGGGGGCCGATTTCGAGTGCCCGGAGCAGCCGTGACCGGGGGCAGTGCACACGAGGGCGAAGGCGGACGCACAGCGGGGTTCCGCGCGGCGGTGCAGAAGCAGGCACCAGACCTCCTGGACTACTTCGCGTGGCGGCTGCCCAGCAGCGAGGACGCCGCCGACGCACTGGCCGAGACCCTGCTGCAGGCCTGGCGCCGCGCCGACCAGCTCCCGGAGGACCCCACGCAAGCCCGTATGTGGCTGTACACGATCGCGGCGAACGTGCTGAGCAACCAGAACCGATCCGGACGCCGCCGCGCGGCCCTCACCGACCGTCTCCGCGAGCATCTCTCCTCGGTGCTGGCCGAGCCGCGGGCCGACCTCGCCGAGCAGGTCGCCGTGCGCGACGCCGTCGCACGGCTGCCCGGCGAACAGGGCGAGCTCGTGAGGCTGGTGCACTGGGACGGTCTGACCCTTGCGCAGGCCGCCGGAGTCCTCGGGATCAACCCGTCCACCGCCCGGAGTCGATACGCCGCGGCTCGCCACGCGCTGAGGCTGGCCCTGGAGTCGGGGTGCCCACGCGTGACAACCCCTGCAGGGCACTCACGGCAGCTGTGACTCCGGGCCACCTCGCAGCGCGAGCTACACGGGGAAGACGGTGCCCCAGTGCGCCTGCCCGCCGTCGACGCAGAAGGTCTCCCCCGTCACGTACCGCCCACCCGGTCCCGCCAGGTAGGCCACCGCCCAGGCGACATCCTCGACGGTCCCCAACCGGCGCAGTGGGATCTGCTGGGGCACCGTCTCGGTGATCAGCTCCTTGATCACGTCCGGATACGTGTCCAGGCCACTGGACCGGATGATGCCCGGGGCGACGGCGTTGACCAGGATGCCCTTGCTGGCCCACTCCAGGGAGAGCGTCTTGGTGAGGTTCACGACCCCCGCGCGGGCGGCCGCGGTGTGTGCCATCCCGGGGAACCCGCGCCACATGTTCACGACGACGCTGATGATCCGCCCGGGCCGGTCGTCGTCGATGAGCTGCTGGGCGAACGCCTGGGTGACGTTCCAGGTTCCGTTGAGGTTGGTGTCGATGACCGCCCGCCAGCCCTTGGGCGAGATGTCGATCGCTGCCGACGGGAACTGCCCACCCGCGTTGTTCACGAGCACGTCGACGCGCCCGTAGTGCGCCCGCACGGCGGCCAGCCACTGGCCCACGGACTCGACATCCCGGATGTCCAGGGCTCCGGCGAGGACGTCGCCGCCCTGCTCCCGGAGCTCGGCCGCGGCCTGCTCGAGGCGATCGAGCTTGCGACCACCGATGGCGACCGACGCCCCGAGGGCCGCGCACTCGGTGGCGATCTCCAGCCCGATCCCGGAGCCGCCTCCGGTCACGAGGATCACCTGGTCGGCCAGCAGTCCGGGGCGGAAGACCTCACTCGCGCGCATGGCCGCCAATCCTCACATGGGGGCGTTCCGAGCCATCGATGGCGTGGCGCGCTGACGTAGGGTCACCGCCATGGGCATCACGGACACGGCTCGGGCGAAGGCGAGGGCGGCGGTCTCGAAGGCTGAGGCCGAGGTCATCGAGATCAAGGCGGAGCTGGCGAAGGTGGACACCGCGCACGAGGGCGCTGGCGCGGCTGGTGAGCTGCTGGACTCCGTGAAGGGAGTCGCGCTGGTCGGCTCCCTGACCCAGGGCATGCGCGACGACATGGGTGTCGAGGCCGCGAAGCTGCAGGCCGAGGCCGATCGGCTGCGCGCCGAGCTCAGCGCCGCCCAGACCCGGCTCGACCTGGCGCTGAAGGCCCAGGCCGCTGTCCTCGCGGTGGTCGGGGAAGGGGACGAGCCCGAGACCCCGGTCCCCCCGAGCACCGTCTGAGCCACCGGCACGCACGCAATCGGAGACCCTAGGCCAACAGGGCCGACGGGGGAACCGCCGACAGGCCACGCTCGCGACGAGAGCAGCGATGGTCTCGACAGGCTCGACCGGCGT
>CAZWXF010000152.1:0-4296 GCA_964638055.1 uncultured Bifidobacteriaceae bacterium
CGACGGCAATGGGGCCATGGGCGACGGTCGGTGCAGCCACAGGAGCCGGCTGGAGCACGGTCACGGCACTGTCGTGGATCTGGGCGCCGCCGGCGGTTGCCGTCACATCCAGGGAGTTGGTCCCCTCCGGCACGCTGCCCGGAACCGTCGCGACGACCGCGAGCTGCGTGCCCAGCGTCCGCGCCGCCTGCTGGAAGGCGGCGGTCAGCCCCGCGGCGTCGGTCGCCGTCACGAGGGTGCCGTCACCGGCCTTGGTGAACGCTGCCAGCTGCTTCTGCTGCGCTCCCGTGCCCAGCGATACCGCATCCAGCACGACCCCAGATTCGGCGAGCTTCTTCTGGGCTGCTTCGGCGGATGACTTGCTGCCCTCGTCCTCGCCGTCGGAGAGCAGGACAGCGTTGCGGCTGCCCTCCTTCCCGAGCTTGTCGACCGTGAGGACGACCGCATCGTTGAGTGCCGTGGCGCCGCCGGCCTTCAGCCCGGCGATCGACTTCTGCACCGCCGCGTGGTCGAGGGTCGGGGAGACCCTGACCTCGGCCTTGTCGGCGAAGGAGATCAGGCCGACGCTGACGTCGTCGGGCAGGCCAGCCAGGTAGGACGTCGCGGCATCCTTGGCCTTCTGGAGCTTCCCGGACTGAGCCATCGACCCGCTGGAGTCAAGCGCCAGCATCACCGTGCGGCTGGTCGTCTGGGCTGCGTCCGACGCACCCGTCGCGGTGGTGGGGACCTCAGCGCCGGCGATCCTGACCGTCACGCTGGTCGGGTCGATGCTCTGGCCCTCGGCCAGGCCCTTGGCCGAGAGTACGAACGACACGCTGCCGGGCGTGGTCTCCACCTGCTGGATGCGGCCGTCGGGCGCGGCCCATGCGACCGCTGGCGCCAGCGCGAAGCTGGCCGCGGCGAGCAGCGATGCCGCCGTCACGGACCTTCTGGGGGTGCGGATCATGAGGGAAGCCGCCGCTCGAAGGTGAAGACCGAGGTGTCGACGTGCACGCCGTTGTGGGCCAGCTTCGTGAGGAACTTGGGCCTCAGTCCGGTGCTGATGAGCTGGCCGAGGGGCCTGCCGTCCCTGTCGAAGCCCGCGCTGTAGTCGTACACGAAGATGTCCTGGATCGTGATGATGTCCCCCTCCATGCCGACGACCTCGGTCACGTGGGTGACGTGGCGGGAGCCGTCGCGAAGCCGGGCCTGCTGGACGATCACGTCGATGGCGCTGGAGACCTGCTCGCGGATGGCCCGGACCGGAAGGTCCACTCCGGCCATCAGGACCATCGTCTCGACGCGCGAGAGCGTGTCGCGGGGAGTGTTGGCGTGGACCGTGCAGATGGACCCGTCGTGGCCGGTGTTCATCGCCTGGAGCATGTCCAGCGCCGCGGCGTCACGCACCTCACCGACGACGATGCGATCCGGGCGCATGCGCAGCGAGTTGCGGACCAGGTCGCGGATCGTGATCTCACCGCGACCCTCGATGTTCGCGGGTCGCGACTCCAGCCTGATCACGTGCTCCTGGTTGAGCTGGAGCTCGGCGGCATCCTCGATCGTGACGATCCGCTCCTCTTCCGGGATGAAGCTGGACAGCACGTTCAGGGTCGTCGTCTTGCCCGCGCCCGTGCCACCTGCGACAAGGATGTTGGCCTTGCCCTGGACACAGGCCTCGAGGAACTGTGCGACCTCGGGGCTCACGGTGCCGAAGGCGATCAGGTCCTCGATCTCGAACGGGTCCGCGGCGAACTTGCGGATCGTCAGCGCGGAGCCGTCGACCGCCAGGGGCGGGACGATGGCGTTGACGCGGGAGCCGTCGGGGAGGCGGGCATCCACCATCGGCGAGGACTCGTCGACCCGGCGACCGACCCGGCCGACGATCTTGTCGATCGTGCGTCGCAGATGGGAGTCGTCGGTGAACGAGGCCCCGACCCGCTCGATCCTGCCGAACCGCTCGATGTAGATCGTGTCGAAGCCGTTCACCATGACCTCAGTGACGTCCACATCGCGCAGGTAGGGCTCCAGCGGCCCGTAGCCGAGGATCTCGTCCGCGATCTGCTGGGCGAGCGCGGCGCGCTCGGCTGAGGGCAGCGGGGTCTGGTCACGCGAGAGCACGTCGTGCAGCACGACGCGGACCCGCTGGTTGAGGTCGGACTCGCTGAGCTGCACCTGGTACAGCGCGGGCCCGAGGGAGTCCACCAGGGCGGCGTGGACCGACTTCTTGATCTCGGCGTGTGGGTCGGCCGTCCGGCGCCGTGGCCGCTTGTTGCCCTCCTCGGCCTGGGGCGTGGCGATGTCAAGCTCGCGACCCTTGCGAGCCTGAGCCAACCGATCGGAAAGGCTCATCTATTTCCTCCGCAGCAATCGGAAGCCCCGCTTCTCAGCGTGGTTGGCTTCCTTGGTGATCTCTTGGCTGACCAGTCGGTTGAAGGCAACTGAGACTGGGTGATTGGGTTGGTCGGCCACGAGGGCCACACCGCGGTTGGTCGACGCCGGGATGGCGCGGGAGCTGGGCAGGAGACCGACGACCGGGACTCCCAGCGTCTTCTCGACCTCGGCAGCATCCAGGCCGACGTTGGAGTCGGCCCGGTTCATGATCACGCGCAGGCGGTCCATCGGGAAGTTCACGAGTCGGAAGGTCTCCAGCGCGATCTTCACGTTCTTCAGCGAGGGGATGTCCAGCGTGGTGAGCATGAAGATCGTCTCGGAGGCTTCCATCACGGTGATCGCGCGCTCGTCCAGCGATGGCGCCATGTCGGCGACGACGTACTGGTACTCGCTGAGCGCAACGGAGATGATCTTGCGGATCATCGCCACCGTGACCTGCTCGCTCACGCCCGGATCCGGCGGAGGAGCCAGCACGTGCAGGCCTGACGGATGAACGGTGACCAGCCGCTTGAGCGCACCTGCGTCGAGGCGATCCCCCATCTGCACCACTTCGGAGAAGTCGTGCTCCGGGCGCAGGCCCAGAGAGATCGGCACGTCGCCGAACGCGAGATCGAGGTCCAGCACCAGGGTGGAGTGCCCGCGCATGGCCAGGGCCACGCCGGCGTTCACCGCGAAGGTCGTCTTGCCGGCGCCCCCCTTGGGCGAGAAGACGGCGATCAGGCGCCCCATCGCCTCGCCCTCGCCGGCGACGAGGTGCTCGCCGGGATTGCGAAGCGCGAAGGTCAGTCGGCTGCTGCGTGAGACGGCTTCGACGAGTCCGGGCAGGTCGCGCTCCGGGATCATCTCCCGGACGCCGGATCGGCTGCCCTGGCTGAGCAGCGCAGCATCGATGCGCCGGCGCACGACGAGCACACCCATGGTGGGATGCGACTCTCGCATCTGCTCTGCGAACCCCAGGGCCATCTCGTTGTCGACGCTGGGGCCCAGGACGATGGTGTCGAGGGTCGGCGTCGCGCGCACGAGGCCGGTGAGCTCGTCGAACGAGGTGACGGTGACGACGGAGTCACCGATCGCGTCGCGGATCGAATCGCGTGCCAGGACGTCCGGTTCCAGGATTACGGCCATCACGGATCGCTCCTCCCGGAATCAGCTGAGCAGGTTGCTGGACGTCGTGCCCGGTGCGGTCGCGCTGACCTTGGACTTGTCGTCGAGCAGTGCCATGGTCAGCGTGGTCGTCTGGCTGGCCAGGATGACCTTCTGCGCGTCCTCCTGGTTGACCGCCAGGGTGAGGATCGCCGTCGGGATCGCCTCGGTGTTCGACGACCCGGCCTCGGCCGGGGACTGGACCGTGGGGCCGACTGCGGCGACGGTGACGCGGGACAGCAGCACAGCGGTCTGCTGCTTGCTGTTGCCACCGATGTCGGTGCCCGTGGTGAACAGCGCAACCTCTGATCCCGGCTTCACGAATCCAGCAACGCGCTCAGGGTCGCCCAGCTGGACGGAGATGGCCATGCTTCCCGAGGGAAGGCTGAGGCCGCCGGCCGCCTCCTGGGTGGATCCGAAGGACTGCTGCAGCAGGACCTGACCCTTGAACAGGGGCCCGAGCGTCACCTGGCTGGTGACCGGCGACAGGTCGCTCAGGGCGCCTGACGGGACCGAGGCGGCCGGCAGGGTGCGCAGCTCGACGGCACCGTTGCTGGCGATCTCGGAGCCCTTCGTGCCCGCGGCGATGTCGACCTTGGCGACCAGGACCTCGACAGGTGCCTGGTCAGCCATCGCGGCGTCGTCGGCGCGGTCGGCGTAGAGCCACACCAGGCCGGTGCCCAGGGCCGCTACGAGGATCGCGGCGATAAGTAGGATCGTTCGGCGTCCCATTGATGATTCCCCTCAGACTGACAACTGCTGCCGGTGCCCAGGATGGTCCGG
>CAZWXF010000153.1:0-4278 GCA_964638055.1 uncultured Bifidobacteriaceae bacterium
GCCAGGTCAGCAAGAACATGATCAAGGCGTTCTTCTTCGACCTGCAGCACATCACGAAGGGCGGATCACGTCCCAGCGGCTACCCGAAGTACAAGGCCCAGAAGGTCGTCGTGCTCGGCGCCGGGATGATGGGGGCGGGGATCGCGTACTCGTGCGCCCGCGCCGGCATGGAGGTCGTCCTGCGCGACACCACCCTGGCCGCCGCAGAGAAGGGCAAGGCCTACTCCCAGGGCCTGCTCGACAAGGCGGTGAGCCGGGGCAAGATGACCGCGGAGGCGCGCGAGCAGATCCTGGCCCGGATCACCCCGACCGAGAACGTCGAGGAGGCCAAGGGCGCGGACCTGCTCATCGAGGCGGTGTTCGAGGATCCCTCGCTCAAGGCCAAGGTGTACGCCGAGGTCGTGCCCCTGCTCGCCGAGGGCGCCCTGCTCGGGTCGAACACGTCCACCCTGCCCATCACCGGGCTGGCCAAGGGCGTGGACCGTCCCGAGGACTTCATCGGCATGCACTTCTTCTCGCCCGTCGACAAGATGCCGCTGCTGGAGATCGTCGTCGGGAAGAAGACCTCGGACGCCTCCATCGCCCGGGCGATCGACGTCGCGCTGCAGATCCGCAAGACCCCGATCGTGGTCAACGACAGCCGGGGGTTCTTCACCAGCAGGGTCATCGGAACGGTGCTCGGCGAGGCGGCGGCGCTGCTGTCCGAGGGCGTCCCGGCGAACACGATCGAGCAGGCCGCGCTGCAGTCGGGCTACCCGACGGGGCCACTGGCGCTGACCGACGAGGTGAGCCTGACCCTGGCCCGGCGGATCCGCGAGGCGGCCCGTGCGGCGGCCGAGCAGGCGGGCCAGCCGTTCCCGGAGCATCCGTCCTACGCGGTCATCGACGCCCTCGTCGTGGACAACGACCGTGGCGGGCGGGCTGCCGGGGCCGGGTTCTACGACTACGAGGACGGCGCCCGCGTCGGCCTGTGGCCGGGACTGGCCGACCTGTTCGGCGGCAGGAACCTCGACGTCCCGTTCCAGGACGTGGCCGAGCGCATGCTCATCATCGAGGTGATCGAGAGCATCAAGTGCCTGGACGAGGGCGTGCTGCGCTCGGTCCCCGACGCCAACATCGGCTCGATATTCGGCATCGGGTTCCCCGCGTGGAGCGGAGGCGTGCTGCAGTACGTCAACGGCTTCGAGGGCGGCCCGGCCGGGTTCGTGGCCCGCGCGCGCGAGCTGGCCGACCGGTACGGTGATCGCTTCACCCCGCCGGCGTCCGTCGTCGCCCTGGCCGAGGCGGGTGGCCAGTACCAATGAGCTGAAGCCCCGCCGCGAACGGCCCCTTCTCCGGTTGCCCGGCGCCTGAGCAGGCTCAGGGCAGGCTAGAGCGGGGCCGGGTCAGCCGAGGCGGCGACGAGTGAAGGAATGAGCCATGAGTCAGATCGGTGGCCCCGGGACCTCCCAGCTTCGGGAGGGATCGGGGCCACCGTCTGTCGTGGAGCGGCCATCCTCGGTCGAGCGGACGGGAGCGCAGGCGCGGATGTCCGCGGCCCAGCGCCGGCGCCAGCTGCTCGACATCGGCTGGGAGCTGCTGGAGACCCGGCCGATCCACGAGCTCGCTCTCGACGAGGTCGCCGCGGCAGCCGGCGTATCGCGGACCCTCGTCTTCCACTACTTCCCGTCCAAGGCCGACTTCTACTCGGCGGTCGTGGCCTCGGCGGGGGAGCGGCTGCTGGTCAACGACGTGGGACGGGGTGAGCCGGACACGGACGCGAGGCTGCGCGCCATGGTCGCGGGGTTCCTCAAGCTCGTCGCCCGCAGCCGTTCGGCGTACGTCAGCCTGGTCCGGGGTGCCTCGGGCGGCGATCCCCGCGTCCTGAACCTCCTCGACGAGATCCGAGAGGGGCTGGTCCTCAAGTGGCTGGAGGCCGCGGAGTGGCCGGATCGGGACGCGATGACCCTCCTGGCCGTGCGCGGCTGGCTCGGTGCCCTGGAGGAGGTGGCGCTCGCCGCCCCCGCATCCGGCGTGCCCCGCCCCAGCGCGGTCGAGCACCTCGTCGGCGGCCTGCTGGCTGATCTTGAGCGGGCGCGGGCCATCGGGGGGGCTTCCGGTGCCTGACCGACCCCCGGCCGCTGCGGCGGCCCAGGTGCCCCTGGCCCGGCTGGAGGGATGGCTCGAGCGGTTCGAGGCGCGTCACGGCCGGGTGCGTGCCGAGGTCGCTGGCCGGTCGTGGCTGCTGTCGGCCTCCGACGGTGCCGAGGCCTCGGTCGAAGTGCCGGATTGGCTGCTCGAGGGCGTGGGACTGGCGGACCTCGGCGCCGCCGCCCCGGAGTTCGCCGTCCTCATGGTGCGCCGGGCCGGGTACGCCGTGGGGCGGTTCCGCGGCCCACAGCTGCTGGCCGGCCGCGCCAGCAGTCGGCACATCCACGGCCGGACCGCTGCGGGCGGCTGGTCCCAGCAGCGGTACGCCAGGCGGCGCGAGAACCAGGCGACCGAGATCGCGGGAGCGGCTGCCGCAGCTGCGGACGCCCTGCCCGACGGAGCGTCCTTCCTCGTGACCGGTGGCGACCGGCTCCTCGTTTCCGCCGCGCGCGACCGGCTCGCCGGGGAGCTGGCGGGCGTCCCCGTCGCGGCCCACCTGGGCGTCGGCACCCCCACGCGCACGACCCTGCTCGCGGTCCCCGAACAGGTGCTGGCCGCCCGTATCACCGTCCACGACCCAGATCCGAGGTGACTGCGTGACCTTCGTCGACATCTCCGAGCTCATCAGGCCCCAGCCGACCGGGGAGCCCGGGCGCTTCGTCCTCGACGTCCCCGCGGGCGTCTCGCAGGGGAAGGGCGCCTGGGGCGGCGTGGCGGCCGGCGCGATCACATCGGCTGCGATCCAGACGGCCGACGACCCCGCCCTCGACGTCCGCAACGTGACCGCCCAGCTCATCGGGGCGATCCTGCCGGGCCGCAAGTCCATGACCGTCGAGACGCTCAGGCGTGGCAGGGGAACGCTCACCGTCAGCGTCCGGCTCGTCGACGAGCACAGCGAGGTCCAGGCCCACGGCGTGGTTGTGCTCGGCACCCGGCGCCCGGGCGCCGACCTGCCGGACGGCCCGGAGTGGCTGAGCGTGACGCCCCCGGCTGCGCTGGCTGCCGGCCCGCACGCGGTGCCGGTCGCGCCCGTCGGACCGCCGATGGCCCCGGAGTTCATCTCGCAGGTCGAGATCCGGCCCCTGGGCGCACCTCCGTTCAGCGGGGACACCGGCACGGATGTCGTGGGCTGGCTGAGTCCCCGAGGGGCGATCACCCGGGTCGACGCGGCACTTGTGGCGGCACTCGCCGACACGTGGTGGGTCACCGTCATGCCGCGGCTGAGCCGGCCCCGGCCGGTCGGCACTCTCACGTACAGCCTCGACCTGCCCGGAGACCCGCGGTGGCTGATCGTGGGCCGCGATGGTCGATTGGAGCCGATCCTGCACCGCAGCACGCTCATCGCGGCCCGCGAGGGCTTCACCGTGGAGACGCGCGAGCTCTGGACCGCCGACGGCCTGCTGCTCAGCTGGAACACCCAGACCGTGGCCGTGATCAAGTGAGGGGCACCCCCGCCGAGCAGGGCGAGCGTTCCGCGCATCTCCCCAGCGAGCCGGCGTCCCGCGCCTACACTCCGGTCGTGCCAGACGTCGCCGACCCCGGGGAGGAGCAGGTCGAGCAGGGGCTGGCCGGCGAGGGTCCGGTTCGGGAAGGCGTTGCCAAGGACGGCCCGGCCAAGGAGCGTCCGGCCAGGAGGGGCATGGCCAAGGAGGGCATGGCCAAGGAGGGGCACACCAGTGGGGGTCTGGCCATCGTGGCCCTACGCGGCGTCCAGTTCTGGCTCGACTTCGCCCTGGGCACCGTCCTGACGTGCCTGCCCCTGGCTGCGATGTACCTGCTGCCCACGAACCCCGAGGGCGAGATCGCGAGCGTGATCCTCGGCTCGGCCGTCCTCGTCCTGGCACTCGCCCTCGGGCTGTTGCTCAACGTCGCCTATTGGGTGTGGCTCCCGATGAGGTGGGGCGGTCGCACGCCGGGGATGCTGCTGCTGCGACTGCGCGTCGTCAGGCTCGATCTCGGTCCCGTCTCGAGATCTCACCTGGGCCTTCGCTGGCTCCTCCTGCTCGCCGACGCGATGCTCTTCGGCCTCGTGGGCCTGATCTCGATGCTCGCGACACCGCGCCGCCAGCGGCTGGGGGACCTGATGGCGCAGACGCTGGTCGTCCGCACGACCCCTCGCCCACCAGATGCCCACTCCGCCGGTAGCGC
>CAZWXF010000154.1:0-3889 GCA_964638055.1 uncultured Bifidobacteriaceae bacterium
CCATTGATGATTCCCCTCAGACTGACAACTGCTGCCGGTGCCCAGGATGGTCCGGTGCTCTGCTAGTGATTGCCGAAAGGATAAGGGCCGTTCCGGAGCACCCCTTCCGACTTTGGCGGGAGCAGTTCCGGGATTTGCTCGCAGCCCGTGGCGGGTCGGTTACTCACCGTCGCGTTTCGACGCCCTGTAGGCGGGACTCTCGGGGGGGGGCCTTGTCCCGCGAGCCCCGAGCCCTCCCGTGCTCAGACTGGTCCAGATCGCGGTCTGCTAGGGTCGGTGGACCGATCCTGTGGACCGTTCTCGGGTGACGGGACGGCGGGTGGGACCCGCCCGGCTGCGGCGAAGAATGCGTCGGCCCTGGCGTCCCCCGAATTGTCCCCTGTTTTTTTTCCCGTGAAGAATCGCTTACCCTTGGCCCGTCCGGGTCCGCCGGGCACGCAGATGTTATGGGGCGACGAACCCGGCCGAGCATGTTGCGGACGTGAGGGCCGGCCGTCGGTGGCCGAGCTCCGGGGTGAAGATCATGGTGGGGAACAATGACCCACTGGGGAGGTTCGTATGGGGGTCGTCTCCGAGCGACCGGGCAGGATGAGTTGCACCATGGGCTCGTCCGGCCGGATCGCAACGCGCCGTCGGCGCCGCCGCGGTGGTGGTGGTGAGTCCGGCGCACTGGCGGTCGAGGCCGCCCTGGTGTTCCCCGTCGTGATCATCCTGCTGTTCGGCATCATCGAATGGGGCCTCGTCCTTCGCGAGCAGGTGGAGGTTGTCAGCGTCGCCCGCTCCGGGGCTCGAACCGCATCCTCCCTGGCCCCCCAGCAGCGGCCCTACGTCCCGCCGGGCGAGCCGATGACCCAGACGGTCATGCGATCCGTGGAGTCGGCGGCGACGGCGATGCCGCGCAACGCGATCGACTTCATCCTCGTGTACCAGGCCGGGGCAAACGGCCTGCCGCTCTCGGGAAGCTACTCCTGCGCTGGAGCGGAGGCGACGTGCGACCGCTACACCTGGAACGACGCTTCCGGCGCGTTCCTGCCGACAGCGGGCACCACGTGGACGGGCTCGACGATCAACTCGTGCCAGGGCGATGTCGGCATCATGTCTGTGGGGGTGTACGTGCAGGCGACGCACAAGATGCTGACCGGACTCTTCGGAAGCACCAAGACGCTTTCGAGCGCGACGGTGATGCAGTTCGAGCCGCAGCGGCCGGGGCGGTGCAAGCCATGACCAGATTCCTGTCCCGTCGCCGTGCCCGGCACGACCGCGGCGCCGTTGCCGTCGAGGCCGCCCTGCTGCTGCCGATCTTCATCCTGCTCATCATGGGCATCTTTGAGTGGGCCCTCGTCGTCCGGGACTCCACGGCTGTGACGGACTCGTCTCGTGTCGGAGCCCGGACCGCCTCGGCGATGCCCCACATGACCGGCTTGACCCAGGCCACAGTAGACGCCATCGGCAGGGCGGGCTCCGCGTTGCCCAAGTCGAGCATCGACTTCGTACTGGTCTACAAGGCCAACGACCGCGGTTACCCCGGCATCGACGGCAGCACGACCATGAGCTGCTCGGGCGCGGAGACGACGTGCGACAAGTTCACGTGGGACGGTGCGGCCTTCGTGCCCACTGCGGGCACGACGTGGAACGCGCTCAACGTCAATGCCTGCGCGACTCCACCCAAGGGACCTCCTGACTCTGTCGGGGTCTACGTGCAGGCCACCCATCGATTCGTGACGGGCCTCTTCGGGGGCTCCCGGACCATCCAGGACCGTTCGGTGCTCCGCTTCGAGCCCCTGCAGAACAACCAGTGCGAAGGAACCCCATGAGTACCCTGGGTTTGCGCCCGACCCGCACGCCCGGCCGGGCGTGTCTTGACGAGCATGCGTCATCTCAAGGTTGCGTGACGCCTGCCGCCGAGAGCGATGATCGCGGTGCGATCGCAGTTGTCACCGCCCTGCTCTCGGTCGTGCTGTTCGGTATGGCCGCGTTGGCCATCGATGTGGCCTCCTGGTATGTCGAGGGCCAGAAGCTGCAGCGTGCCGCGGACGCCGCCGCGCTGGCAGGCGTGCCCTACATGCCCAACGATCTGGCCGAGGCCCGCACCCAGGCCCGGAACCTCGTCAGCCGCAACGGCTACGACGGTGCGGCGGTTCCCGACTCAGACATCGTCGGCGTCGCGAACCGCCCATCCCAGCTGCAGGTGACGCTGCGCTCGAACGTGCAGTCGACTTTCGGCCAGGTCCTGGGCATCGACTCCAAGCAGGTCGTCCGCGCCGCGACGGCCGACTTCGCGGCCGCGGCCGCCATGGGCAGTCCGTGCAACGTGATGGGCAACGAGCCGCTCGGTGCCAGTGAAGCCTCCGTCGCGGCCGCGGCCTGCCCGTCGACCCCGAACTTCTGGCAGAACATCGCCGGCCCGGAGGCTGACAAGGCCAAGGGCGACAGGTTCGCAACACGCAGGTGCGCTGCGGGCAACTCGAACTGTTCTGGGACCACGAACCTCGACTACGCCGGGGGAGCGGGCGTCGGGGGCCAGCCCTACTACGTGTACAAGATCACGCCGAAGGCGGGCGTCACCTCGATGGATGTCCAGCTCTTCGACCCGATGTTCGTCGACGTGGGTGACCACTGCGAGACGACGGCCAAGCTCCCCACGAGCTGGCCCGGGGGCGCAAGCCCCAACCCGTATGTCAGCGACGCTGGCACCCGGTATGCCGGTGGTGACGCCTCCACCGGTGCCAGTGGGACGTTCTGCACCGGTGACTACCTGTTCGACCGGGGTGCGAACGCCACAGCGGCCATGACCAACGCCAGCAAGCTGAACACGACGTTCGCGGTGCTCAACCCGACTGACACGCTGGATCCGATGTCGTCGACGGTGGTCCCCAACTGCAAGCGGAGCTATGGAGGCTTCTCGGGCAACCTCGTGAACGCGCTGACCCGGACCAACGGGGCCTACGACGACACCCTGGCGAGCAACTTCAGGCAGTGGGTCACGCTCTGCACGATCAACACCCCCCAGGCGGGCAAGGACTACTACCTGCTGGTCCGCACGAACGTTCCCGCCAGCCCGCCCACCACCGCGAGCGACTCCGTCCTGCTCAACCCCGCAGAGGTCGCCAGCACCGGCGGGAACGGGCACAACCGGTACGGGCTTCGGGTGACGCCTCACGGCGCGGGCACGGTCGCGGTCTCCGCGCTCGAGCGGATGCCCATCTATGCCAACCTGCAGTCCGGGACGACGGACTTCTACCTGGCGCGGGTGGCGTCGGCCAATGCCGGTGCGCTGCTGACCGTCTCGTTCTTCGACACCGGGGACGCCTCGGGCGAGGCTGTGATCGCCATCAAGGATCCCTCAGGAGCAGCTCCGGACGGGTGCTTGGCCACTGGCGACGTGCGGACCTCACCGCACAGCGACTTCAACGCCACCACCTGCACGCTGTCCAAGGTCTACAGCGGCAACGGGTACGACGGGAAGATCCAACGGGTGCAAGTGCCCATCCCCAGTACGTACACGTGTGTCGACGCAGATCCGACGGCCTGCTGGTACCGGCTGAAGTTCACCTACCCCGCCGGGGTCACGGCGCAGGACACGACGACGTGGTCGGCCAGCCTCGACGGAGACCCCGTCAGACTCGTGAAGTGAGTTGGCGCCTCGGCGCGCCATAGGTGAGGGCCTGCGCGGTGCCACCCGTGCAGGCCCTCACCTGCTTCCGTGCGAATCACTCCTTCGACCACGTCGCGGACTGCTTCCAGGGAAACGCTGAACACCCGGCGATGCTCCGGCCTCACGCGACGAGGGCGGTTGCGGCCCCTCCCTACAATCCTCGATATATGGCCCCCTCGTCCGCGGGAGCCTCCGTACCCCCTGCGAGGACCCGATGCTCCTGCAACCACTCGT
>CAZWXF010000155.1:0-3868 GCA_964638055.1 uncultured Bifidobacteriaceae bacterium
CCTGTTCGATCACGTCTGCGATGACACTAACCCGGGCCCCTGACATCGGATTCCCGGCTGGCGGGGTGTTCGCTCAGGGCGTCGGCGCTGGCCGGGACCGCGGGGCCTGCCCAGCCGGTCGAGCTCGTCGAGACCAAGCCCCGCCGGTCGAGCTCGTCGAGACCAAGCCCCGCCGGTCGAGCTCGTCGAGACCAAGCCCCGCTGGAGGCCGTCCGCGTGATCGGGCCCATGAGACCAAGTGCGCCGGTCGAGCTCGTCGAGACCAAGCCCCGCTGGAGGCCGTCCGCGTGATCGGGCCCATCGGCCTCGACGGGGTCGACCAGCGGGATCCTCGGCGGCGACGATCGCGTGGCTCAGCCGCCGAGTCCCGCCAGCTGCTCGGCGACCATCGCAGCAGCGAGGTCGGCGTTGAGCGCCTCCAGGTCGATCTCGACACCCTCGGTGTCCACGACGCGGGCCTTCTCCAGGACGTGGGCGAGGGCCTTGGCGCGGCGCACCTCGGTCACCGCCATCTGGACCTGCCCCTGGGCGACGAGCTGGTTGGCGAACTGGTCCGGTGTCATGCCGTAGCGGGGCGCCTGCTGCATCAGCCACGCGGAGAGCTCCTCCTGGGCGACCTCGAGCTCGCGTTCCTCGGCGATGCGGTCCAGCAGGATCGCGGACTTGATCCGGGCCCGCGCCTGGGTCTCGAACTCCTCGTGGTGCTCGTCGTCGCCATGCCCGTCGTGGAAGTGCTCCTCGATCTCGCGGGCGAGCAGCGACTCAGGCAGCGGGAAGTCGACCGAGTCGACCAGCGCGTCGTGCAGCCTGGTGCGCGCAGAGATCCCCTGCTCGACCCGCTTCTGCCGCCCGAGCTTCTGGCGCAGGTCGGCCCGCAGCTCGTCGATCGTGTCGAACTCGCTGGCCAGCATCGCGAACTCGTCGTCGGCGGCCGGCAGCGTGCGCTCGCGCACCTTGTCGACGGTGACGGTGACGTCGATGTCCTGGCCCTCGAACTGTCCGGCCTCGGCCGGGAAGCTGAACGAGCGGACGTCGCCGGGGACCGCGCCGCGCACGGCGTCGTCGAACCCGGGCAGCGGCTCGTCCTCGCCGACGGCAAAGCTCAGGGCGTTGGCCGAGAGGTCCTCGACCTCCTCGCCATCGCTGGAACCCCGCAGGTCCACCAGGACGACATCGCCGTCCTGCGCCGGGCGCTCGACATCGGTCAGTGTGCCGAAGCGCTTGCGCAGCGCGTCGAGCTGCTCGTCGACCTCGGCATCGGTCGGCTCGGCGGAGTCGACCTCGATGCTGAACCCGTCGAGATCAGGAAGGTCGAACTCGGGGCGCACGTCGACCTCGACGGTGAAGGTCAGGTTCTGCCCGTCGTTGATCTCCTTCACGTCGAAGTCAGGGGTGCCGACCGGCCTGAGCTCGTTCTCCTTGACCGCCTCGTCCAAGAAGGTCGGAAGCGCCTCATTGACGGCCTCTTCCAGGACGGTGCCGCGACCGAACCGCTGGTCGATGATGCGTGGCGGCACCTTCCCGCGCCGGAAGCCCGGCACGTTCACCTGCGAGGCGATCCGCTTGTATGCCGCGGAAAGGTGCGGCTGGAGCTCGTCGAACGACAGGTCGACCGTCAGCTTGACGCGGGTGGGCGAAAGGGTCTCGACGTCGCTCTTCACAGCGGCGCTCTCCTAGGTGACGGCCTGTTGGCTCGGGCAGGTTGGCGGTTTGGGTCGGTGGCTTCTCCGAGTGGTGCCGCACGATCGCGGCCCGCTCGGTGCGGGTCGGGGCGGGGAGACTCGAACTCCCGATCTCCTGCCCCCAAAGCAGGCGCGCTAGCCACTACGCTACGCCCCGTGACTGCCGGGACAGTCTAGTCCCACGGGCGCGGTAGCCTTGGCCACTGGCTCGGGATCCCGACGGTCACGAGGCAGCATGCGGGTGTAGCTCAATGGCAGAGCCCCAGCCTTCCAAACTGACCACGCTGTCTCTGCGGTCGCGCGAGATCCGTCCCCGAAAAGCCCCTCTCACCCGCCCAAACGCGCCTGGAGGAGAGCTGTCGAGTCGAGGACGGGGGCGCGGCCCGGATGGCCGTAGCCACCAGGTAGCCACTACGAGCCCGGGGCGTGGCCCTGGGTGCCGGTCTGGGGGTCGGGGTCGCTCATCGCCTCGGCAAGGCGGTCGTCCAGCTCCGCTGCCGTTCGTTGATAATGCGCGACCATGCGCGCGCTGCTGTGACCCGCTCGCGACTTCAACTGACCGAGGGTCGCGCCGTGGAGCGCGGCATGAGTCAGGCCGCCGTGGCGGAGGTCGTGGAGGTGGAAGCCCGAGAGGCCGAGGGACTCCTGAGCGCGATGGAACGGGTTTCGGACCTCGTGGGGCTTGAGGTGGCGACCGCTCGGGGCGTGGAACAGGTAGGCGCTTGGCAGGGCCGAGCGGTCGGCGGCGAGGTACTCGACCAGCGGCCCGGCTGCCTGGGTCGGAAGCGGCACCTCACGGACGCTCTCGTCGTTCTTGGGCGAACCCTCGACCATTCGCGAGCGGACGCGGACCAGGCCCTTGCTGACCCGCACGACGAGCACGGATCGGCCGTCACGGGTTGTCCTGGTCACGACGTCGCCGCGGCGTAGGGCCAGGACCTCGCTCAGCCGGAGGCACGCCCAGTACTTCGTGAGGATCAGGACGCGCAGGTCCTCCCGAGGCATAGCGGCTGCGATTGCCTCGGCGGTCTCGCGGGACATGAACGGGCGAGCGGCGCTCCGAGACTGACCGGCGCCTGGAATCTGACAGGGGTTCTTGGAGAGGACCTCATCGCGGACGGCGCTGTTCAGGATTGCGCGGAGCACGACGTAGGACTGCCTGACGGGCGTGGGACCGCCGGTCGCCTCCCGCAGCTTGTGGTGCCACGTGCGGACGACGGCTGGCGTGATCTGGTCAAGAGTGAGGTCTCCGAGGGTCGGAAGAACGAGCCGCCTGAGAAGGTCGTGGTACAACGCCTGGGTGGACGGCTTGTGCTCGGGCTGCTTGGTCCGCATCCACTCCTGCGCGTACTCGCGGAGGGTCTGCTCGCTCGGCGGCGGCGGCGCCTTGGGGCTGCGCCAGACCCCCCGGAGAATGTCAGCCTGGACCTGGACCAGGAAGGCGTTCGCTGCCGCCTCGGTCGGGAAGCCGCTGCGGTAGTACGTGCGGCCGTCTGGACCGCGGTAGCGGGCCTGGAACATGCCGCTACTCCCGCTGGGCCTGACGTTTCCGAAGGTGCTGCGCCGCTTCGCGCTCACGGTCGCGCCTTGGGATGGGGCATGAGCACTACTACCGGCAGGGAGGGGAGATTTCCGCGTGATTGGTGTGACAGTTGTCTCATGACAGCAATAAGCAGAGCGTTTGCCGAGTGTCAACTGCGCGCGACGTGGCAGCAGTGCGGGGTTGCCAGGAGCCCGAGGCCAACCTGACTCCGAGGCTGGTTTGGGAAAGGTGGCTCACCTAGACCAAACTCTCTAGATGCCTCCACGCTCTCGCGTCCCCGCTCTTCCGCGTTTCCTGGACCGCAAGATGTACAAGACGGGACAGACGCGGGGAGCTGACGACGACGACATCTTCCAAAACCGGGTGGCCCGGACCAGCACGGTCCTCATCCGCCACTCTCACTGGGGGCAGTGCCGACCGACCCAGGACCATACCTACGAGCGGGGCTACATCGTTCTGGTGGAGCCGTCCTGGTACTTCGAGCAGGACGATGCGGATGCCGACTTGGCCGAGCAGGGGCTCGCGCTGGGCACTAACGCGCTGCTCTTCTACCAGCGGCGGAGCGACTGGCAGCAGTACCCGCCCAACGCGGCTCATCGAAGTTAGCCGGGCTCGCGGGGCGGTCGCGTCGTTGACGTGATGG
>CAZWXF010000156.1:0-3761 GCA_964638055.1 uncultured Bifidobacteriaceae bacterium
TGCACAGCACCGAACGCCGCTCGCAACGTCAGTGGATATGGAGACACACCCTAGAGAGCTCAACAGCATGGAGAGCTCAACAGCCCAGAGACCTCACCCGGGAGGAGTTGCCTGACTCACGCCGCCATGCACCGTCCGACTGCGTACTCGTCGGTCGACGCACCACCAGTGCGCCTCCCTCCTCCTCACTTGCCGGCCCAGCACCCGGAGCCCGCTCGCTCCACCGGCGCCCCAAGGCGCGCGACCTCCTGGCTTGGGCTCCCTCCGGCGCGCACGCGATGAGCGACCGCCTGCACACGCTGCGATGCCCATCGCGGACGGCCGTCGCAGTGGCAACAACTGGCCGCCTTCGACCGGACGTCCCGCTTGTGGCCCTGATCACAGAACCGCTACGTTGCTTGAGCCACGTCCTTTCAATCAGGGAGGTATCCCTCGCATGTCGAGACTACGAACAGCGCTGGCCGCGGTAGCCGTCGCCGCGCTCGCCGTTCCGACCCTGGGCTCTCCGGCCCAAGCGGGCGGCCGCCATCACGACGCTCCGAGCCGGGACTCGTGGCGCGTCTCCGCCCCGATCGTCTCAGGCTTGGTCGGTCCTCTCGGCCTCGCCGTCCAGGCCAACGGCGACGCGTACGTTGCCGAGACCTTCGCGGGCCGTCTCACCGAGGTCACCGGTCGCGACCGCTCCCGCGTCGTTGCGAACGCCCCTGGCATCACCGGCGTCAGCTCCAGCCGCAACGGGGTCGTCTTCACGTCCTCGGACAAGCCGGACCAGGCCACCACCAACGCCTCGCAGCTGCGCCTGCTCCGCCGAGCGGGCCTTTCCACACCGGTGGGTGACATCTGGAGGTTCGAGCGGCTGGTCAACCCGGACCGGGTGAACTCGTACGGGTTCCAGAACCTCAGCCGCGCCTGCTCGCTCCAGGTGCCCGCGGACATGCGCAGCTACCGCGGCATCCTCGACTCGCACGCCTACAAGGTCGCCGAGCTCGGCCGCAACAACTACGTCGTCGCCGACGCCGGCGGCAACGACATCCTCCAGGTCAGGAACGGCCGCGTGTCTCTCGTGGCTGTCCTGCCCCCCATCCCCTCCCGTGTCACTCCTGCGGTCCGCGCCGCTTTCAACCTGCCTCTGTGCACCTTGGGCAAGATCTTCAACTTCGAGCCGGTCCCGACCGACGTCGAGGTGGGGAGTGACGGCTGGCTGTACGTGAGCAGCCTGCCCGGCGGTCCGGAGGGCATGGAGGGTGCCGTTCTCGGTGCCCGCGGTGCCGTGTTCAAGGTCCACCCGAACCGAGGAACTGTCCAACGCGTCGCGACCGGGTTCTCCGGAGCGGTCGACATCGCGCTGGATGGTCGAACGATCTACGTCGCCGAGATGTTCGGCAACAAGATCTCCCGGGTCGTCGGCAGCCGTGGTGTGACGGTCGTCAACGTGAACACGCCTGGGGCGATCGAATGGGCACGTGGGAAGCTCTACGCCACGATCGACGTCCTGCCGCCGGAGACCGGCGCGCCGAACGGCAAGCTGGTGACCATCGAGCAGGCCCGGCTCTTCCAGCCTGATCGCCACCGCCGGTAGCAGTCCCCGTGGTAATGGCCCCCATCAGCCCCGCTGGTGGGGGCCATTACCCGTCGGGCCCCGTCTGGCACGACCGGGTGCGGCCCGCCCGGACCGGGGCGCACGAGTGAGCTGGCGGCTTCGCACGCGGCGGACGCGCCCTACCCACACGAACCGGTGGCTCAGCGGAAGACGCCCCGACGGCGAACCAGCATGCGGTAGAGGTTGTGCTGGATGGTCTCGCGGACCTGGTCGGTGAGCTCGAACACCAGCATCGAGTCGTCGGCGCCACCGGCGCCGTACGTGGCCGTGGTGATGGGCTCGCCGAACTCGATGATCCACTTGGAGGGCAGCGGCACCAAGCCCAGCGGGCCGAGCCAGGGGAAGGTCGGGGTCACCGGGAAGTAGGGCAGGCCCAGCAGGCGGGCCAGTGGCTTGACGTTGCCCAGCATGGGATAGATCTCCTCGGACCCCACGACAGAGCACGGGACGATCGGGGCGCCCGTGCGCAGGGCGGCCGCGACGAAGCCGCCCCGACCGAACCGCTGCAGGCGGTACCGCTCGGAGAACGGCTTGCCGGTCCCTTTGAACCCCTCCGGCCACACGCCCACGAGCTCGCCGGCCAGCAGCAGCCGCTCGGCGTCCGCGGTGCACGCGAGCGTCGCGCCCACCTTGCGGGCCAGGGAGCCCATGAACGGCACGCCGAACACGAACTCGGCGCTCAGGGGCCGCAGGTGTCGCTCGGCGTCATGCTCCTCGTGGATGGCCATCGCGACCATGAGGCCGTCCAGGCCGATCGTCCCGGCGTGGTTTCCCACGATGAGCGCTCCGCCGGTGGCGGGGATGTTCTCGATGCCCCGGACCTCGACGCGCAGCCAGTGGCGGTAGAGCGGGCGAAGGGCAGTCGTCACCACCGTGTCTGTGAGCTCAGGGTCGAACCCGAACTGGTCGATCGGGTAGTCGCCGAGGATGCGCCTGCTGAGCAGGTCGAGCATCCTGGCGACCCGATCCGCCCATGTGGTGCCCGGAACCACCGGCGGCAGGTCAGGACCGAGCATCTCGACGGCTCCTGGCATGTGCAGGATCTGGGCGTCGGTCATGCCGACCACCCGGAGAGGATGCGGCCTGCGACGATCTCGGCGCCCGAGACCAGCTCGGGGGAGATCACGTTGTTGAGCCGGCGTGATGCGACGAACTCGTCGAAGGTCTCCAGGGTCGTGTGCGCCGGCACGTAGCCGAAGCCTCGCTTGAGCCGGGTCGTGTCGATGGCCCGCCCGTGGGTCAGCAGGCGGATCTGCTCGGGGCTGAAGTCGGCGAACCCGCCACGGCGCACCCAGCGCCCCGCCGCGCCGACGAACGGCGAGAGAACCGGCATCCGGACCCGGCCGGCGCGCCGGATCGCCTGGGACAGGGTCAGGATCCCGTCCCCGGCGACGTTGAACGTGCCGGGATGGTCCGCCGTGGTGGCCAACCGGACGACCTCCAGCCCGTCGTCCTCATGCACGAACTGCAGGCGGGCGTCGTATCCCATGACAGTGGGGACGATCGGCAGCGAGAAGTACAGGGCCATGGGTGTGCTGGCGCTGGGACCCAGGAAGCTGGCGAACCTCAGCGTGGTCACGGTGAGGTCCGGGCGCCTGCGGGCCAGTCCTCGCACATAGGACTCCACCTCGAGGCAGTCCTTGGGCCAGCCCGAGGTCGGTGGGTGGCGCGGCTCCATGTCCTCGGTGAAGAGGGCGGGGTCACCTGGGCCGGACCCGTACACAGAGGCAGAGGACTTCACCACGAGCTTGGTGACCGAGGTCGCCTTCTGGCACGCGGCCAGCAGCTGCATCGTGCCGATGACGTTGATCTCCTTCATCGGCGCCCGGCCACCTGCCTGCCGCGGTGTCGCGATGACGCCCATGTGCACGACCGTGTCCACGCGCGCAGTGGCGATGACCTTGCCGATGATCGGGTTGCGGATGTCAGCGCGCACGAAGTCCGCCCCGCCGATGTCCCCGGACGGCGCGACCACGTCCACACCGATCACCCGCTCCACGGAGGGGTCGTCGGTGAGTATCCGGGCCATGCGGCCGCCGAGGGGACGCGATACCCCCGTCACCAGGACGACTCTGGCCATGACGCTACTTCGCGTTGCGGCGCTGGACCCGAGTGCGCTTGAGCAGCTTGCGATGCTTCTTCTTCGCCATGCGCTTGCGGC
>CAZWXF010000157.1:0-3724 GCA_964638055.1 uncultured Bifidobacteriaceae bacterium
CGGTCTGTGAGTCCACGAGGACCTGGGACATCCGACGTGCCTTCCTTGAGAAGCTCTGAAGGGCCGCCAGGCGGGGGGCTGTTGGCCCCCAAGCCCAACGGCCCTTCGGTCTGATCAGAGGGATCAGGAGGCGGGCACCGGGCCGATTGCCGAGCCGACCTGGCTGAACCTGCTGTTCAGGCTGGTGCCGACCAGCGTGACGGCGAGGATGATCGCGACGGCGATCAGGGCGACGAGCAGGCCGTACTCGACTGCGGAGGCACCCTCCTGGCGCTTGGCGATCTTGGTGCCGAACTCACGAACGCGGACCTCGAGGTCGGTGAACTTCTGAAGCATGATGCTTTCCTTTCCTAGCAGCAGGTGTTTCGAACAGGTGAGACAAACGTAGGCGATTCCCAGCACCCCTTCCCCGAATATCCCGGGAATTGTCCCCGCCGGTGTCCCCCGGGGACACCAGCTCCCCCGCATCTGCCCTGCGCATGGCACGAGGCCCTTGCCAGGTTCGCGGTCACGCCGACGTGGGGCGGGTCTGCAGGGAGCGGATGCGCGTGCCTGGGCCGCACCGGGACCCGCTGCCAGGTGCCCCCACGTGTGGGGCACTGCGCACGCTGTCCTGCCCGCCCGTTGTGCTGCACCCGTTGTGCTGCGTCCTTGTGCTGCGTCCCAGTACCGCGTTGACCCCTTTCAGAGCAGCGTCAAGGACTACAGAGCAGCGTCAAGGACGTGGGCCCGCCTCTCCACCGGCTTCGAGAACGGGCTGTGCCCACCCGCAGCAGGCCACCGACGGTCGCACCGGACGGGCGCTCTGTGCCCGGGGAGCGCCCGGTGACGAGGGGCAGGGAAGGGTGGCCCTGACGGTCGACGAGGGGCCGGGGGAGGGCGCCTCCGACCGAGAGGGGGGCGCCGAGCGGCGCGAGCGGGCCATGGACCGGTCAGCCCGCCTGACAAGGCTGCCGCGACCACCCTGCGCAGGCATTCGGCCCCCGCCATGGCCGGAATCGCCCCGATTCCCACCCCCGTCCGTGCTGGGGACGACGGCGTCTGGGCTGTTGACCTCGATGGCCTGCGAGGCCCACCCCCGCCCGTGCTGGGGACGACGGCCCATCCACGACTCGCAGAGCGTGGGCACGCCGACAGGAGGGGCCGGGGCACGCCGGCAGACGCCGGCAGGAGGAAGCCTGGGCGTGCCGGCAGGACCTACGCCGACGCACGACCTACGCCGACACACCACGCACGCCGACCGGACCTGTGCGCCCGCCCCCGCAGCCGCATGGTCAGGGTCAGCCACCCCCCGGTCGAGTCACCCCCCGGCCCCCGTGCCGGTGGATCCGGGATCTACAGCTGCGTGGCCATGCTCGAGAAGGTGTCGTTCAAGTTGCTGCCGAGCACCGTCACAGCGGCGATGATGACAAGCGCGATCAGAGCGACCAGCAGGCCGTACTCGACGGCTGAGGCCCCCTCCTGGCGTGCTGCGATCCGGGCGAGGAGCCGCGCCGCACGGGATGCTCCGGCACTGGGGTTCTCAGTGTTCATGATTCCTCCAACAGGCATCGGGGATCCCTCGCGCATCCTTTGGCCGCGCGCAGCCATCTCTGGGCGAGAATGCTAGGGGTGGGAGTGGATTGCGGGGGTCGGGCATATTCCAGGTGTCCCCTGGAATGTCCCCAGAATTCCTTCGATGGCATCCCGCCGGTGCCTTGGGCCAGCCGACGCGGTAGCCATCACAGCAGGTTCTGGTAGATGCTCACGGCGGCGGGGCCGAGGATCACGATGAAGAGCGCTGGCATGATGCCCAGGAGCAGCGGAAAGATGATCTTCACAGGCAGCTTCATGGCCTGCTCCTCGATACGCTGCGAGCGCTTCACCCGGATCTCGGAGGCTTGCACCCGCAGCACATCGGCGATCGGCACTCCCAGCTTCTCCGCCTGGACCATCGAGTTCAGGAAGATCCGCAGATCCTCCACATCGGTCCGCTCCGCCAAGGCGTGCAGGGCGTCCGCCCGGCTGCTGCCGATCTGGATCTCCCTGAGGACACGGTTGAGCTCTTCGGCGAGCGGTCCATCGGTGTTCTGCGAGACCTGAGCCACCGCCGCGTCGAACGCCAGGCCCGACTCCACGGAGATGGTGAGCAGGTCGATGCTGTCCGGCAGCTTCCTCCGGATGTCCGCCGAGCGGTGCTGCGCCCTGTTCAGCAGCAGCAGGTCGGGCAGGTAGAACCCGAAGACCGCGGCTGCGGCGCCCCACAGCAGGGCGTCCAGCGGTCTGCCCGCGAGCAGGAACAGTGCGCCGATGGTGCTGGCCAGCCCCAGGCCGCCCAGAGCCTTCCAGGCGAGGATGCGCTCCGGGTCCCAGCCCACCGGGTTCCCTGCGCGGTCGAGTCGTCTGATGGCGTTGCGCGACCAGTTCCCTCCGGCGAGGGTGCGGGCTGCTTCGGTCAGCCAGGCGAGTGTGGGTTGCGTGACCCGGTCGCTGAAGGGCTTGTCGTACTCACCACGCATGTCGGCCGGGACCGGCCCGCTGATCGCCTCGATCGCGGCGAGCGAGGCCGTGATCTGGCTTCGCTCGCGGCCGATCGATCCGGCGACGACGATGAAGGTCACGACTCCTATGAAGATCGTGGCCAGGCCCAGGAGCAGGATCCACGTAGGCATCCTCAGACCTCCATGTTCACGAGGTTGCGCATCCAGAGGATGCCGATGAGGTACAGGAAGAGGCCGACAGCGAGCATCGCCCAGCCGACGGGTGTGGTGAACAGCGGTAGGAGGTACCCGGGTCGAGTGATCATCACGAAGGCTGCGATGCCGACCGGCAGCAGGCCGAGGACCCACGCGGAGAGCACGCCCTCGGCGGACAGCGCCTTGACCTGCCGACGCAGGCGCTCGCGCTCCCGGAGGGTCGCACCCACGTTGGTCAGGACTTCGGCCAGGTTGCCGCCGATCCGGCGGTTGATCCGCAGGGCCATGACGACCCAGTGGAAGTCCTGGCTGCGCATCCGCTGCGCGGAGGCTTCAAGGGCATCCTCCAGAGGCAGGCCAAGCCGGCTCTCCAGGAGAGCGCGGTTGACCTCCTCGCCGAGGGCTCCGGCATTCTCGCGGGCCACGGTGTCGACCGCCTGCGGCAGGGAGTAGCCCGCTTTGAGGCTGCCCGCGAGCATCTGCAGCGCATCGGGCAGGTCCGCGTAGAACTTCGACCGACGGCCGGCTGCCCGACGTTCCAGGTAAACCCACGGCAGGGCGAGTCCCGCGCCGAACGCGAGCACCGACGCCACGACGCTGAATCCGCTCAGCAGGGTCGTGATCAGACCCGCCAGGATGGCGATCAGGCCATGAACGACGACCCACTCGCCGGGCCGGAGGCTGACGTTCGCCTCTTCGAGCTTCGTCGCAATCACCGTCGTGCGCCGGCTCTCCGCGACCCTGTCGGCGAACGAGACAGCCTTGCGGACCGCGACGGAGCCCCCCAGGACTGTCTCGGGGACCACCACCTCCTCGTGCGTCGGGCCGAGCACCGTGGCGCCCTCGAGGCGCCTGGTGATTCGACCAGCACGACGGTTCTGGGGGTCGACGGCGCCCACGGCGATCGAGGTGATCGTCAGCAGGGCGGCGAAGAGGACCAGGATGGTGATGATCAGCACCCAGGACTTGGCCAGGAAGCCGGGGTCGGGGTCGGCGACGGCAATGGGGCCATGGGCGACGGTCGGTGCAGCCACAGGAGCCGGCTGGAG
>CAZWXF010000158.1:0-3716 GCA_964638055.1 uncultured Bifidobacteriaceae bacterium
CTCCAGCCGGCTCCTGTGGCTGCACCGACCGTCGCCCATGGCCCCATTGCCGTCGTCGACCCCGACCCCGGCTTCCTGGCCAAGTCCTGGGTGCTGATGATCACCATCCTGGTCCTCTTCGCCGCCCTGGTAACGATCACCTCGATCGCCCTGGGCGCCGTCAACCCCCAGGGACGCCGTTCCGGTCGCATCGCCCAGCGCCTCGAGGGCGCCACGGTGCTCGGCCCGACGCACACGGAGGTGGTGGTCCCCGAGACCGTCCTGGGCGGCTCCCTCGCCGTTCGCAAGGCTGTCTCGTTCGCCGACAGGGTCGCGGAGAGCCGGCGCACGACGGTGATCGCGACGAAGCTCGAAGAGGCGAACATCAGCCTGCGCCCTGGTGAGTGGGTCGTCGTCCATGGCTTGATCGCCATCCTGGCGGGTCTGGTCACGACCCTGCTGAGCAGCTTCAACCTGATGGCGGCCGTCATCGCCTTCGCCGCGGGCCTCGCCCTGCCGTGGGCCTACCTGGAGCGTCGGGCAGCCGGCCGTCGGTCGAAGTTCTACGCGAGCCTGCCAGATGCGCTCCAGATGCTCGCCGGCAGCCTCCAGGCGGGCTACTCCCTGCCGCAGGCGGTCGACAACGTGGCCCGCGAGAACTCAGGGCCCCTCGGTGAGGAGGTCAACCGTGCCCTCCTGGAGAGCCGGCTGGGCCTGCCTCTGGACGAGGCTCTGGAAGCCTCCGCGCAGCGCATGCGCAGCCAGGACTTCCACTGGGTCGTCATGGCCCTGCGGATCAACCGCAGGATCGGCGGCAACCTGGCCGAGGTCCTGACCAACGTGGGTGCGACCCTGCGCGAGCGCGAGCGCCTGCGCCGGCAGGTCAAGGCGCTGTCCGCCGAGGGCGTGCTCTCCGCGTGGGTCCTCGGCCTGCTGCCGGTCGGCATCGCAGCCTTCGTGATGATCACTCGACCCGGGTACCTCCTACCGCTGTTCACCACACCCGTCGGCTGGGCGATGCTCGCTGTCGGCCTCTTCCTGTACCTCATCGGCATCCTCTGGATGCGCAACCTCGTGAACATGGAGGTCTGAGTATGCCTACGTGGATCCTGCTCCTGGGCCTGGCCACGATCTTCATCGGAGTCGTGACCTTCATCGTCCTCGCCGGCTCGATCGGCCGGGAGCGAAGCCAGATCACGGCCTCGCTGGCGGCGATCGAGGCGATCAGCGGGCCCATCCCGGCCGACATGCGTGGTGAGTACGACAAGCCCTTCAACGACCGGGTCACGCAGCCCACACTCGCCTGGCTGACCGAAGCCGCCCGCACCCTCTCCGGAGGGAACTGGTCGCGCAACGCCATCAGACGACTCGACCGCGCAGGGAACCCGGTGGGCTGGGACCCAGAGCGCATCCTCGCCTGGAAAGCTCTGGCCGGCCTGGGGCTGGCCAGCACCATCGGCGCACTGTTCCTGTTGGCCGGCAAGCCGCTGAGCGCGCTGGTGTGGGGTGCCGCTGCCGCGGTCCTCGGGTTCTACCTGCCCGACCTGCTGCTGCTGAACAAGGCGCAGCACCGCTCCTCGGACATCCGGAGGAAGCTGCCCGACAGCATCGACCTGCTGACCATCTCCGTGGAGTCGGGCCTCGCCTTCGACGCAGCCCTGGCTCAGGTCGCGCAGAACACCGATGGACCACTTGCCGAGGAGTTCAATCGTGTCCTCAGGGAGATCCAGATCGGCAGCAGCAGGGCTGACGCCCTGCACGCACTGGCGGAGCGGACTGATGTGGAGGATCTGCGGATCTTCCTGCACTCGATGACCCAGGCGGAGAAGCTGGGTGTGCCGATCGCCGACGTGCTGCGAGTGCAATCCTCCGAGATGCGCGTGAAGCGCTCGCAGCGCATCGAGGAGCAGGCCATGAAGCTGCCTGTGAAGATCATCTTCCCGCTGCTCCTGGGCATCATGCCAGCACTCTTCATCGTGATCCTCGGCCCCGCGGCCGTGAGCATCTACCAGAACCTGATGTGATGGTTCCCTGGCCGGCTCCGGCCAGGGAACCCCAGCGTCATGGATGCCATCGAAGGAATTATGGGGACATTCCGGGGGACACCTGGAATATGCCCGACCCCCGCTATCCACTCCCACCCCTAGCATTCTCGCCCAGGATGGCTGCGCGCGGCCAAAGGATGCGCGAGGGATCCCGAAGCCTGTTGGAGGAACTATGAACACTGAGAGCCCCAGCGCGGGAGCATCCCGTGCGGCGCGGTTCCTCGCCCGGATCGCAGCACGCCAGGAGGGGGCCTCAGCCGTCGAGTACGGCCTGCTGGTCGCTCTGATCGCGCTTGTCATCATCGCCGCTGTGACGGTGCTCGGCAGCAACTTGAACGACACCTTCTCGAGCATGGCCACGCAGCTGTAGATCCCGGATCCACCGGCACGGGGGCCGGGGGGTGACTCGACCGGGGGGTGGCTGACCCTGACCATGCGGCTGCGGGGGCGGGCGCACAGGTCCGGTCGGCGTGCGTGGTGTGTCGGCGTAGGTCGTGCGTCGGCGTAGGTCCTGCCGGCACGCCCAGGCTTCCTCCTGCCGGCGTCTGCCGGCGTGCCCCGGCCCCTCCTGTCGGCGTGCCCACGCTCTGCGAGTCGTGGATGGGCCGTCGTCCCCAGCACGGGCGGGGGTGGGCCTCGCAGGCCATCGAGGTCAACAGCCCAGACGCCGTCGTCCCCAGCACGGACGGGGGTGGGAATCGGGGCGATTCCGGCCATGGCGGGGGCCGAATGCCTGCGCAGGGTGGTCGCGGCAGCCTTGTCAGGCGGGCTGACCGGTCCATGGCCCGCTCGCGCCGCTCGGCGCCCCCCTCTCGGTCGGAGGCGCCCTCCCCCGGCCCCTCGTCGACCGTCAGGGCCACCCTTCCCTGCCCCTCGTCACCGGGCGCTCCCCGGGCACAGAGCGCCCGTCCGGTGCGACCGTCGGTGGCCTGCTGCGGGTGGGCACAGCCCGTTCTCGAAGCCGGTGGAGAGGCGGGCCCACGTCCTTGACGCTGCTCTGTAGTCCTTGACGCTGCTCTGAAAGGGGTCAACGCGGTACTGGGACGCAGCACAAGGACGCAGCACAACGGGTGCAGCACAACGGGCGGGCAGGACAGCGTGCGCAGTGCCCCACACGTGGGGGCACCTGGCAGCGGGTCCCGGTGCGGCCCAGGCACGCGCATCCGCTCCCTGCAGACCCGCCCCACGTCGGCGTGACCGCGAACCTGGCAAGGGCCTCGTGCCATGCGCAGGGCAGATGCGGGGGAGCTGGTGTCCCCGGGGGACACCGGCGGGGACAATTCCCGGGATATTCGGGGAAGGGGTGCTGGGAATCGCCTACGTTTGTCTCACCTGTTCGAAACACCTGCTGCTAGGAAAGGAAAGCATCATGCTTCAGAAGTTCACCGACCTCGAGGTCCGCGTTCGTGAGTTCGGCACCAAGATCGCCAAGCGCCAGGAGGGTGCCTCCGCGGTCGAGTACGGCCTGCTCGTCGCCCTGATCGCCGTGGTGATCATCCTCGCCGTGACCATGCTCGGCACCCGCCTGAGCAGCAAGTTCTCCAGCGTCGCATCTGCTGTCGCCTGATCACTGATCAGACCGAAGGGCCGTTTGGCTGAGGGGGCCAGACAGCCCCCCCCGCCTCGCGGCCCTTCAAAGCTTCTCAAGGAAGGCACGTCGGATGTCCCAGGTCCTCGTGGACTCACAGACCG
>CAZWXF010000159.1:0-3694 GCA_964638055.1 uncultured Bifidobacteriaceae bacterium
TCGCCGAAGCCCGGTTCCGTGCCGGCCCGGGCCGGGGCGTGCGACGGACAGTCCTCCACGAGGCGATGCACGACCGCGCACTCGACCTCGGGGTCGTCATCCGGCAGGGGAAGGTCACGGAGGTGGAGCAGGACAGCTCCGTCGTGCGGGCAGCTGGGGTGCGCTGCGGCTACCTGGTCGGCGCGGACGGCCTGCACTCATCGGTGCGACGGGCCCTGGGGCTGCACCTCCCGGCGCCCGAAAGCCGGGCGCCGCGCTTCGGCCTGCGCCAGCACTTCCGGGTGCAGCCGTGGACGAGCATGGTCGAGGTCCACTGGCTCCCCCGCCACGAGGTCTACGTGACTCCTATCAGCGACGACGAGCTGGGGGTGGCCGTCCTGGGACCTCGCCCGCTGGACCTCGCCTCCGCGGTCGCCTGCCTGCCGCGCGTGGCCCGGCACCTGGCCGGGGCAGCTCCCGCCAGCTCACCCCGGGGCGCTGGACCGCTTCGGCAGTCGACTCGCGCCCGGGTCGCCGGTCGGTGCCTCCTGGTCGGCGACGCGGCCGGCTATGTCGACGCCCTCACGGGCGAGGGGCTCCGGATCGGCTTCGCCCAGGCCCAGGCAGCTGTCGACGCTGTGGTCAGGGACGAGCCCCGAACCTACGAGGCCGACTGGCGGCGCATCACCCGCTCCTATCGGACGGTCACCAATACCCTGCTGCAGGTGGGCGGGAGGCGCACCCTGCGCCCGATGATCGTGCCCGCGGCGAGGGCCATGCCGGGCGCCTTCACGCGCCTCGTCGAAATGATCGCGGGCTAGCGGATCATGGGTCAACTGCTGGGCTGCGCGGCCCCATCGGACAGGCCCTGGCCGTCATGACACGCAGGAACCTGGCGCGCGGTCTGATCGCGGCCTGCCATCCCGGCCCCACCCTCGTCGTCACCGTCGGGATCACCGCCGTGGCCGCGGCGCTGGGCCAGGGACTGGTCGGGTGCCTCTGGGTGCTGCTCGCGGTGCTCACCGGGCAGCTCTCCACCGGATGGGCCAACGACGCCCACGACGCCGCCGATGATCTGCTGGCCCGCCGCGAGGAGAAGCCGGTGGTCCGCGGATGGGTCACCCGTCGCGACCTCTGGGCGGCAGCCGGGGTGGCGGCGGCGGCGTGCGTCCCCCTGTCGCTGCTCGCCGCAGGGCCCATCGGCGGCGCAGCGCACATCCTCGCGGTCGCGTCCGCCTGGGCCTACGACCTGTGGCTGAAGCCGACGCCGTGGTCCTTCTTGCCCTTCGTCCTCTCGTTCGGCCTTCTCGCGCCGTTCCTGACGTACGGGTTGACCCCCCCACGACCGCCCGCCCCCTGGGCAGTCGCCACGCTGTCCCTGCTGGGTCTGGGGGCGCACCTGGCCAACGGGATCCCGGACATCGAAGGCGATCGGGCCGTGAGCTCCGAGGGCGTCGTCGCGCGCCTCGGTGGCAGGTTCTCGGCCATCATGGCGACGGCTGCCCTGCTGGTCGGCACCGCCCTGCTCCTCGTGCACCTCGACCTGCCCGTGGCGCTGTCCGTGGCCCTCCTGGCCGGATTCGCCCTGATCGCCGCAGCAGCAGCGCGCGGTTCGGGCCGCCGGCTGTTCGCGATGGTGATGGCACTGGCACTGGTCAACGCCACGCTGCTCCTCCTGAACGCCAGCAGCATCCTCGCCCGCTGAGCACCTGCCCGCCCGTTGCGGGTCGGAACCGGCTCAGCCCATCGCCTCTCAGCGCTCCAGGAGCTGTGCCAGCCGCTTCCTCTTCCGGTTCTCCGCGACGATCCAGGCGACATCGTGGTCGGCCGGCGTGCCGAGTGCCTCGAAGCGGGGAAGCCCCCGAACCGGGTCTGCGGCCACCGCAACGCTCCAGCAGTAGCCGAGGCCCTGTCGCAGCGTCCGGACGCCCGGGCGGCGGCGTTCCTCCGAGGGTCTGGCTGCCAGCGATGCCGTGACGAGGTCACACAGCTCCACAGCGGTGGCCGCGGCCTCGGCCGTCCGCAGGAGCCTGGGCTCGCACACCCCGGCCAGGGCCGCCCGCTGCACGAGGGGATCGGCGTCGCCGGCCCAGGTGGTCGCCAGGGCGAGGAGCCGGGGAAGGTCGGCATCGCCGAGGCGTTGGAGGGCCATTGCGACGGCCTCCCGCACCCGCCAGCGATCGTCCGACGCATGGGCGTGCAGCCGGCCCTCCGTCGGAGCACCCTCGGCCAGCAGGCGTCCGAGGCCGATGACCCCGCAGAACGTCAGGTACTCGTCCCCACTGGCGATCAGGGCATCGATCTGGTCCGGGGAGGCCTCCTCGGCCACGGCCAGCCCCAACTCGATGTTCCCCCGGGGGCCGGGCAGGCCCGAGTGGTCGGTCAGGTAGGCGGCCCAGTCCGATCCGGGCAGCGCTCGCAGTGCTGCCCGGTGCTCCTCGATGCGGCTCACGCAGTCACGCTAGCGTTGGTGGCGCTGATCGATCCTGGCCTTCTCCGGACGTCGGTGCTCGCTCCACGGGCCCCATGCTCGCGTGCGGGATCGGAGATCCGGCGTCCGCTGTTCGGGAGGTTCCGATGGACCACCTGCCGCTGGGGCGATCCCCCCTCGTGGTTCCCAGGCTCGGCCTAGGCGCGATGACGTGGGGTCAGGCCTCAGGTCTGGCCCGGCTGCAACCGGCCAAGACCGCCTATGGGGGCGCAGAGGGCGCTGCCGAGGAGGAGGGCGCGTTCGAGGCGAGCCTCTCCGCCGGGGTCACGCTGTTCGACACCGCAGCCATGTACGCCGGGGGCGCCTCGGAACGACGCCTCGGGGAGCTTGCCCCGGGCACCGAAGCCCTGATCGCGACGAAGTTCCCACCGCGGATCCGCGCCACCGAGAAGGACCTGCCGCAGGCCCTGGACGGGAGCCTGGCACGGCTGCGCCGCGGGACCCTCGACCTGTACCAGCACCACTTCCCATCGCGGCGGGTCGACACCGTCCGGCTCATGAACCTCATGGCCGACGAGGTGGCAGCCGGCCGGGTCCGCGCGATCGGGGTGAGCAACTACTCCGCCCAGCAGGTGCGCGTTGCTCACGCGGCGCTGGCCGACCGCGGCCTGCCCCTGGCCTCGGTGCAGGTGCAGTACTCCCTGATGCACCGCCAGCCCGAGACCGACGGGATGCTCGACGTGTGCCGCGACCTGGGGATCACCCTGATCGCCTACCAGCCCCTGGCCAGCGGTGCCCTGACCGGCAAGTACCAGACCGGACGCCGACCCCGCGGGCTGCGCCGGCTCTCGCCCCCCTTCCGCCGCCGTGCCCTCCAGACGATCGACCCGGTCATCGCGCTCCTTCGCGAGATCGGAGCCGCACACGGTGCGACACCGGCGCAGGTCGCGATCCGCTGGCTCATCGAGAACCCCCTCGTCCTGCCGATCCCCGGGGCCAAGAACCGTCGTCAGGCGATGGCCAACGCCGGGGCGCTCACCTTCAGCCTCGACCCTGCCGAGCTCGACGCCCTGGACCGGGCCACCAGACGGTGGCGCGGCTGACTCGCGACGTGGCCGTCGGCACCGCGACCTCGTTGGACGGGACATGACGGTCTCGATGACCTGTGCGTGATCGCTCGCCTCCCTGCCCAGCACCCGGCGGTCAGACCGACGTGGGCGATCGCGGCGCTGGCGGGATCCTCCGAGCCTGCTCCCAGCGTCTTCCCAGCGAACGCTTACAGGG
>CAZWXF010000160.1:0-3649 GCA_964638055.1 uncultured Bifidobacteriaceae bacterium
GCGGCGATGTCGGCGATGAAGGGGATGGACCCGCCGATCCCCATGTGCACCGGCTCGGTGCCGTCCCACGCCGCCGCGAACGCCCGGCGGGCGAGCTCCGCCACCGGTCCCTGCGGGGTGATCGAGACCGCGTTGCCGGCCGAGCCGGGGGTGCACGTCACCGAGACCCCCCAGGGAGCCTGGGCGACGAGGTGCTCGGCGAGGGCGGCCTGCGCGGCGGCCGGGTCCTGGCCGGGAGCGATGCGCAGGCTGACCTTGGCCCGGGCAACGGGTAGCAGGACGTTGGCGGCCGCGGCGGTCGAGGGCGCATCGATGCCCAGGACGGTGATGGCCGGCCTTGCCCAGAGCCGGGCCGACGCCGAGCCCGTGCCGATCGAGGCCACCCCGGGCAGCACGCCGGCCTCGGTCCGCAGCGCCTCCTCGTCGATCTCGACCTCGGGGGCGGGCGCCCGCACCAGCCCCGGGACGGCCACGTCGCCCCGATCGTCCAGCACGGTGGCCAGGAGCCGGCACAGGGAGGTCAGCGCATCAGGGAAGATGCCGCCGAAGACGCCCGAGTGCTGCTCGCCGGCGTGGGTGCGCACCTCCACGAACACCTCGACCAGGCCGCGCAGTGAGGTCGTGAACGACGGGATGTCCTGCGACCACATCGAGGAGTCCCCGATCATGACGACATCGGCGGCGAGCAGGTCCATGTTCTCGTCGAGGAACGTCTCGAAGGTCGGCGAGCCGATCTCCTCCTCGCCCTCGACGAAGACCGTGACACCCACCGGGAGCTCGCTGCCGGCCGCCTGAAGGGCGCGCAGGGCCCCGATGTGCCCCATGATCCCGCCCTTGTCGTCGGCGGCCCCCCGGCCGTGCATCCGTCCGGCGCGCACCTCCGGCTCGAAGGGCGCGCTGGTCCAGTCGGCCAGGTTCCCGGCGGGCTGGACGTCGTGGTGCGCGTAGAGCAGGACGGTGGGCTGGCCCGGCGCGGCCGGTCGGCGGGCGACCACGGCGGGCGCCCCGCCCTCGGCCTCGAGTATCCGGACGTCGGGCAGGCCCGCCCCCACGAGCAGGGCGGCCACGGTCTCGGCGCTGCGGGCGACCTCCGGGGAGTCCGCGCCCTCCCTGCTCACGCTGGGGATCCGCACGAGGTCCGCGAGGTCGGCCATCACTCCCGGCAGCACCGACGCGGCTGCCGCCCGCAACAGGTCGGACCGCTCCCCGGTGCGACCATCCTGGGGCGGTATTGACTGCGCGGGGCCGGTCATGACAGGGATCCTGTCATCTGACGTCGATGGCCGCCGGGGATGACTCGTTGCCCGCGTCGTCGATGCCGATCACGCACACAGTGGCGGGCAGGTCGTCGGCCTGGATGGTCGCGGGCACGCGCGTGTAGTCGGTGAAGCCGTCGGCGTGGGCGCAGTCCATCGCCCCGCGCGGGCCGCTCACCCAGCGGAAGGCGCTGAGGTTCGGGGGGTCGAAGACAGGCTCGACCTGCACCCCTCCCTGCACCGGCGTCTGCGTGAGCGTGATGGTCCCGGCGTCGGGGGGCGTGCTGTCGGCGTGCAGGACGATCGCGGTGGCGTGCTCGGGAGATCCGGCGCAGGCGAGAGTCCAGCCCTCATGGCTGGGCAGGCGCACCGAAAGGCTCCAGTCCGCGCTGGCCACCGGCCTGCTCCACGACGGGGCAGCGTCACCGGAGGGCCTGCTCGCCCGGCAGTCCACGTCACCCAGAGGGCCCTGGATGCTCGCCACAGTCGTCCCCTCCGGCACCTCTCCCTCCAGGTGCACCGGTACGACTGAGCCCGGTCGACCGGCTCGCGCCTCGGTCACCGCGGGGACCACCCCCTGCGCCGATTCGAGGGGACAGTCCCCACCGAGGCGGAACACTCCCTCGCGGAAGCACGTCGACAGCTCCTCGACCGAGGTGACGTAGGTCGTGTTCCGCGCGAACTGGACGTTCCCGGCGCCGGTGGCCTCGCAGGGCGAGTGCAGGTAGCACGCCTCGCCGCTGTCGCTGCCCAGCGTGGTGGTGGTCACCATTGCGACGGCCTCGCCCGCGACGTTGAAGGCCACGGAACCCTCGGAGCCGCCCCTGATGCCCTCACAGTCGGTGCTCGTGAGGTCCGGCCAGACCCAGCGGAACTCGACGACCTCGGCGGTGCCACGGATGTTGCAGCGACGGCCCCGCAGGTACTTCTGCTCGTCGGGAATGCCAGCGGTCGGCACGCCGGCGACGAGGATCTGCTCACCCACCGCTGGGACGGCCACGGGTCGGATGGGTCGCACACCCCGGCCGGCCAGCTCCCCGTACGTGGTCCCCAGCTGCAGGACGGCCAGGTCGGTCCAGCGCATCGAAGCCCACACGATGCTCGAAACGGGCGCGGGGACCACGTTCGCCAGGACCGCACTGGTCAGGGGCGCGAAGGCGTTGAACTCGACGGTCACGTTGCTCACCGCCCGGTTGGTGATGATCGTCCGGGAGTCGGTGATGCCCACGCAGCGCCCGGCGGTCACGGCGTAGGCGGCTTGGGCCCCGTCGGGGGCGGGCGTCGGGGAAGCCCCGGTGGCGGTGCCCGGGTCGACGAGCCACGCCGTGCAGTCGACGTCGCCCCCCCGGATCCGCCCGACCGCCGTCAGGGATGTCCCCGCCGCCTGCGACTCGATGAACAGGCCGCTGGGAGACTCCGGAGTGTCCGAGGACCGCGAGTTGTTCTGCTGGCGACTGTACGCCCCGTAGACCCCCAGGAACGTGATGAGGGCGGCCAGCGCGGCCATCCAGAGCGGCCGGCGCCGTCGGGGGGCGGGAGCCTTCTCGGTGCCGGTCGCCTGGTTGGGACCGTCGCTGGAATCGGACATGTGTCGAACCGTAGCGACAACGGGGGACACCTGACGCCAGCCCCCGAGCGCAGTGGAGGCGTGCCGTGCCGTCTCGTCGTCGCAGCCGGCTGGATCGTCGCGCGTCCGCCCGCCGATCAGGGCACGATCGGCGCATGTCACAGATCCTTGCCGGTGCCGCGATCGTCACGCCGTCCGAGATCCTGCCTGCGGGATGGGTCGAGATCGATGGCGACCGGATTCTCGGCGTCGGATCGGGCACCCCGCCGCGTCCCGCCGATGTGGACCTGGGTGGGGGCTACCTCAGCCCCGGGTTCGTCGACATACACACGCACGGCGGCGGCGGGGAGACCGTCGTCGGGGCCGGGGAGGCCACGCTTCGCCGGTTCGCCGGGGCTCACCTCGCGCACGGCACGACCTCGATCATCGCCAGCCTGGTCTCCGCCCACCCCCAGGCCCTCGCTGACTACGTCACCGGGCTTGCCGACCTCACCGAGATGGGCATCGTCGCTGGCAGCCACCTGGAAGGGCCGTGGATCGCCCCGGAGTACCAGGGCGCACACGATCCCACATCCCTGCGCGATCCCGACCCGACCGAGGTCGAACACCTGATCAGGCTGGGTCGCGGGACGATCCGCATGGTCACGCTCGCCCCTGAGTGGCCCCACGGCGTCGACGCCGTGCGCGCGGTCGTCGACGCCGGTGCCGTGGCCGCTGTGGGCCACACCAACGCCACGTACGATCGCACGAGGGAGGCCATCGAGGCCGGGGCCACCGTCTCGACGCACCTCTACAACGCCGAGCGCCCCATCAACCACCGTGAGCC
>CAZWXF010000161.1:0-3646 GCA_964638055.1 uncultured Bifidobacteriaceae bacterium
ACCTCCCGGCTGGAGGTCGGTCACCGCTACGTGATGGGGGTGGTGCTGCTGCCCGCGGAGTGCTCGGGGGACGAGGTCAACCCGGCCACCTGGGCGCCCATCGGCGGAAACGGCGTCGTGCCCTACGACCAGAAGGTCTGGGGTGCGGGCGAGTTCGAGGGCAGGACCGTGACGGCGTTGCCGACGCAGGTGCCCGCTGAGGGGACCGTGGATGCGACGCTGCGGGATGTCGTGGCCACGGGCGGGGTCGCATCCCCGCCGCGATTCCTCGACGACGCCCGCGGGCACGCGCTTCTCCCTCGGCAACGAGTGCACGGCGAAGTAGGACGGCACGGCTGACAGGGACGCTCGATCGCCTGACCAGGGAACTCCCTCCTCGGACGCGCCCGAGAACGCGTAGACCTTGCCGCGTACCGAGCAAGCTCGGGAACAAGTCACCGTACCGACGGCCCCCCGGCCCCTCGGCTGGGGAGCTCGACCGGGGCAACCCGGGCCGCTGCGTCGGTAGCATCTGCGGATGGATCCCACCGGGAGCGCGGAGCCTCCTCCGGGGCCCTCGCTGGACCCGGTGACCGACGAGGTGACCTTCCGCGCGGCTGCTGACGGCGGCGTTCCCAGGCGGGTCTGGTTCCACCTCAGGCACCACGGTGCCGATCCGACGTTCCGTCGGGAGGGTGCCCAGTGGGTGGCGCGCATCCCGCGGCCCCCCGTTGCGCGTATGGAGTACCTGCTCGTCGTCGAGGGGCCTGATGGCACCGAGTCGATGGTCACCGACCCGGCCAACCCGCGGCGGGTCCGCACGGTGTTCGGCGACAAGTCGTTCATCGAGTTCCCCGGATACGCACGTCCGCGGTGGCTCGCCGTCGCCGACGCGGTCGACGCCCAGGCCCCTCGAGACGACGAGGAGCGAACCGCCGTCGAGCGTCGTGCCCCCGGGAATGGCCGGAGGAGCCCTCGTGGTCCGGCCCCCGATCGAGCGGGCGTGTCTGGGTCTGTGTCGGTGCCCACCCCCTCGACCCTCGCCGAGGGCGCGGCCCCGACGCAGACGTTCGAGGAGCTCGTGGCATCAGGGGGCATCGGTTCCCGATACGACGTGGGCACCTGTGGCGCCTGTGGCGGCACGGACGGCGACGACCGGAGCCGGCGCGCCCCCGCGAGGGGGAGCCATCCGGTGGGGGCGCTGGTGGCGGACCGGCTGACCCCCGAGGTCGTGGACGCGGACGCGGCCGTCGCGGTTACAGGCCAGCTGCATGTCCCCGCCGACTCGACGCCGACCGAGTCGTTGCCGCTGCTGGTCGTGCACGACGGGCCCGAGTACGCGGACCTCGCTCAGCTGCTGCGCTACGTGACCACCCTGGTGCGTACCGACCCGGGACTGCGGTGCCGCCTGCTCCTCCTGGACCCGATCGAGCGCGACCGCAGCTACTCGGCCTCACCGGCGTACGCCCATGCCCTGGTCACCGGGATGCTGCCCCGCGTGACCGAGGCCGTGTCCACGTCCGGACGGCCCGTGGGGATGGGCGCCAGCCTGGGCGGCCTGGCCATGATGCACGCGGCCACCAGCTACCCGGGCACGTTCTCGGCGGTGTTCAGCCAGTCCGGCTCCTTCTTCCAGCCGCGGACCGACGGGATGGAGCGCGGCTTCGCGCACTACGGCCGGATCGCGCGATACGTCGAGGATCTCGATGTCGATCCAGGGCGCCTGGCCGACCTCCGCGTGACGCTGACCTGCGGCACCGGCGAGGAGAACCTGGCCAACAACCGGTCGGTGGCCCGACGGCTCGCCCAGGTGGGAGTACCCGTCCAGCTCATCGAGCATCCAGACGGGCACAACTACACGGGGTGGCGCGACTGCCTCGATCCCGGTCTGCGCCGACTGTTGCAGGCGGCCTGGACCGCACGGCGAACGCACCCACGTGACGCGCCAGACTGAGTCCATGCGGCGCGACGAGTGGCCACTGCCGATGGTGCTGCCCAACGAGCCCGCGGGGGCGGGCATGGGAGGGTTCCATGCGGTGAACGTCGCTGCGCGGACCTGCTCCCTGGCACCGTCGGCATGTCCGACAACCACGACCCGAGTCCCGCCTCGTTCAGCTGACAGACATCCGGAGGACAGGCATGGACGGCATCACACGCACCCACCTCGTGGGACTGCTGCTGGGGACCGAGAACGACTGGCCCGTGGCCTTCGAGTCCCTGGTGCGGGCACTCGGCCCGATCCCGGACGCTCGCGGCGTCTCCCACATGATCACCACCGAGCGCACGGCCATCGAGCCGTTCAACCTGCGCGACAAGCCGCGCCAGGATCTGGTGATCGACCGGCTGGCCTACTGGTACTACGTGCCGCGTGAGTGGTTGAAGAAGGTCGCCCTCATGGACGACGTGTACCTGCTCAACAACCCGTTCACGTTCCAGTCGATGGAGAAGCACTCGGCCTACTGCGCGATGATCCGCCTCGGGATGAAGATCCCGCAGACCGTCCTGGTGCCGTACAAGAACCCGCTGGACCATGCCAAGTACGCCTACACCGCACAGCACTACAACCTGCCCTTCGACCTGGCGGAGCTGGCCAGGCAGGTCGGCTACCCGATGTACATGAAGCCCTTCGACGGCGGGGGGTGGCGCGGGGTGTCTCGCATCGACAACCAGGCCGACCTGTTCCGCGCGTACGACGACTCGGGGAAGATGCTGATGCACCTGCAGGCGGCCGAGTCCTATGACGTCTTCGCCCGCTCGCTGTCCATCGGGCCGGAGACGATGGTCATGCACTTCCTTCCCGATGAGCCGATGCACGCCCGGTACGCCGTGGACCACAGCTTCCTGTCGGAGCAGGCCGGCGACGAGTGCATCACGATCAACCGGACGGTCAACGCCTTCTTCAAGTGGGAGTTCAACTCCTGCGAGATGCTGATCAGGCAGGGCGTCGACGGAGCGCCCGACGAGGTCTTCCCGATCGACTACGCCAACGCGTGCCCGGACGTTGCGATCACCTCGCTGCACTACTACTTCCCGTGGGCGATGAAGGCCCTCGTGAAGTGGAGCGCCTACTGCCTGGTCACCGAGCGCCCGACGACCGTGGACATGCAGACCGCGAAGTACAACACCATCGCCGACCGCGACGACCTCTCCTATTCGGAGAAGCTCGCGGGCTACCGCAAGCTCTCCGACGAGTACTTCGAGACGGACAGGTACCAGGACTGGTGTGACGCGCGACTGCGCAGGTTCGACGAGATCGCCCTCGAGTGGTTCTCCGGTCCCGGGATGGACGCTGTCATCGTCGACACCGTCCGAGCGACCTTCCCGCCGCACGAGCACGACCAGTTCATCGCGCACTTCCGGGGCCTGATCGCCCTGTGGTGCCGGGATGAGGCCGAGCGGCTGGAGCAAGGCTCCCTCACGCACGCGTGACGTCCCGCCGCCGCGTGGCCGCGATGGTGAGGCAGGTGTCCTCGCGAGCCTCAGGGGGACCTTCTCCCACTCCCACTCAGGACGTTCTCCGAGGCGTACCCGCATCGCCGCAGTGTCTGACGTAGCCTCCCGGCGTGGCCGAGACGCACGGACCCGCTGGTCGGGTCGGAACACTGGCAGAGATCGTCGCCCTCTTCCACGCCCGCCACGACCCCGCCACCGCCGAGGCATGGGATCG
>CAZWXF010000162.1:0-3495 GCA_964638055.1 uncultured Bifidobacteriaceae bacterium
GCGGGGGCTGTCGCGGCGGGCGTGATCCTGTCGCGCACTTCTCGCTGGGCGTGATCAGCCGTGGGCTGGGACTCCGTCCGCGCGTGGCGCCCGGTGGCACTCTGGTCTCGACGGGCTCGACCGGCGTGCGTCCGCGCGTGGCGCCCGGTGGCACTCTGTCTCGACGGGCTCGACCGGCGTGCCTGGCGGGGGGTGTCGATTCGGGACCAGGGAGGGCAACTGAATCGTCACGTTCGCGGGGATCCCGATCCCTCGGCCGTCGGCAAGGCGGATCGACCGGGGGTTGAGCCGGTCGACGTAGTGGCGTAGAGGCGCCAGCGGGCGCCGTCGTCGACCCTGATCGGCAGGCCGACGGCGGGGTCCAGCGGATCGAGGCGCTGCGGGTTCTGGGCGTCGAAGGCGTCGGAGAGCGGGATCGCGTCGCGCTGGAGCTGCGTCGTGGGCGCGGGCGCTTCGATGGACCCGCCCGGAGTCGCGCACAGCATGCTGTCGTAGCAGGCCAGCTCCACTCGCAGGTAGGTCGCGCCCCTGTGGAGCCTGGGGCGGCGTGACGTTGGTGGACCCGACACCGTTGAGCACCATGGGCGGGCTGAGGGGCGGGTCGGCGACGTCTCCGGCGGGTGGGGCGGTGACGCTGCCGAACAGCACGGCCGCGGTCGTCACGGCGACGCCACCGATCGCGACGCGGCGGCGCAGTCGCCTCGGGGGGCGGCTCACGTGCGCGACCAGCTCGGTGCGCAGGGCGGCGGCGACATGGGGGTCGAGGGTTCGGGTCATGGCTGGATGGGGCAGCCGACCGAGGAACTGCCGGTGGCGCCGGGCGGCGCGGCGCTGGTTCAACGACACGTTGGTGGCGGTCACCAGCAGCCAGGGCAGCAGGGAACCGTCGGTGAGCCGAGTCTCGCGCCGGCGCCGCCACAGCTCCAGGAAGGTGATCGCCACGATGTCCTCCGCCTCGTGGTCGGCCGGGGCCAGGCGCAGCGCATGCCAGAAGGATCCGGTTGCGGTGCCGGTCGAACAGCAGGCCGAAGGCCTCACCGTTGCCTTCGCGCGCCCGCTGTCAGTCGAGCTCGTCAGTGTCGGTCACGCCCTGATATGTCCGCGGCTCCCCGTCGTGCATCACCTGGGCGTGGAGTCGCTCAGCCGGGGGGCCAGGAGTGGGCGCGGCCGCCCAGCACGTGGGCGTGGAGGTGGTGGACCGTCTGGCCCGCATCCGGCCCGGTGTTGATCACGACTCGGTAGCCGCCCTCGAGGCCCTCCCGCCCCGCGACGGCCGCGACATGCGCGAGCACGTCGGTCACGATCGAGGGGTCCACGGCCAACGCGTCCCGGAGGTCGGCGACGTGGCGGGTCGGGATCACGAGCACGTGGGTCGGGGCGACCGGGGCGATGTCCCGGAAGGCCAGAGTGGTCTCCGTCCGGTCGACGATGGTGGCCGGGATCTCCCCGGCGACGATGGCGCAGAACAGGCAGCCGTCCATGGCGTCATCCTGCCGTGCGCCCCCGGCACACCTGCACGGGGCGCCCGCTCGGCCGTGGCCTGATCCCGGGCGGAGGGCCGCTGCTGGAATGGGAGGTCGTCCGCCTCCGCGAATTCGCAGGGGTCCCCTCGCGGTCGGATCGGCCCAGGAGCGACCCGTACGAATGCGCCCGGCCACGCGGTGGGCCCTACTCTTGAGCGGTCATGACTGAGCCCTCCGTGCGCCCAGAGCGCATCCAGCACACGGTTGTCGTGCCGGCGAGCCTCGACATGGTCAGCGTCGTCGGTGTCGGCGACGAGGTCCTGCGCGCCCTGGAGGCGGAGTTCCCCGACGTCGACATCCATGTCCGTGGCAACCAGGTCAGCCTCAGCGGTGCGTCGCCGGACCTCCACCTCGTCGAGCAGCTCCTGGACGAGGCCGTGGCGATCGTGCGCACGGGTCAGGGGATGAGCCCCGACGCCGTGCGCCGCGCCCTGGCGATCCTGCGCACGCAGTCCGACCAGCGCCCGGTCGAGGTCCTGACCACGAACATCCTGAGCAGCCGGGGGCGCACCATCCGGCCCAAGACGCTGAACCAGAAGCGCTACGTCGATGCGATCGACGCGAACACCATCACGTTCGGGATCGGCCCGGCAGGCACCGGAAAGACCTACCTCGCCGTCGCCAAGGCGGTCCAGGCCCTGCAGGCCAAGCGCGTGAATCGGATCGTGCTGACCCGGCCTGCGGTCGAGGCGGGCGAGCGGCTCGGCTACCTGCCCGGCACCCTCTCGGAGAAGATCGACCCGTACCTGCGCCCGCTCTACGACGCCCTGCGCGACATGCTGGACCCCGACTCGATCCCGCGGCTGCTCACGTCGCAGACGATCGAGGTCGCCCCTCTGGCGTACATGCGCGGCCGCACGCTCAACGACGCGTTCGTCATCCTCGACGAGGCACAGAACACGTCCGGGGACCAGATGAAGATGTTCCTGACCCGGCTGGGGTTCGGCTCGACCATGGTCGTCACCGGTGACGTGACGCAGGTGGACCTGCCCGGCGGGACGGAGTCCGGGCTCCGGGTGGTCCAGCGGATCCTCCGTGACGTCAAGGACGTGCAGTTCTGCCACCTCAACGCCCACGATGTCGTGCGTCACAACCTCGTGATCGACATCGTGCAGGCGTACGGACGCTTCGACGAGGCCCAACGGACGCGGGGCGGGCGGGAGCGCTCGGGCGGGCGGGAGCACCCGGGCGGGCGCGAGCACCCGGGCGGACGCTGATGACGTCGGTCACCGTGCGGAACCGGGCATCCGTGGCCGTCTCCGAGGCTGACCTCGTGGCACAGGCGCGGTTCCTGCTGGCTCGGCTGCGGCTGCATCCGCGGACCGAGCTGTCGATCTCGCTGGTTGACCCCGACGAGATGTCGCGGCTGCACGAGCAGTGGATGGACGAGCCCGGGCCCACGGACGTCCTGAGCTTCCCGATGGACGAGCTGCGTGTTCCGGCGCCCGGCGCCTTCGCCCGCGTCGGGGTGCTCGGCGACGTGGTCCTCTGCCCGCAGGTCGCCGCGGATCAGGCCCTGGCCGCGGGACACAGCACCTCCGAGGAGCTCGAGCTGCTCCTCACCCATGGCGTGCTGCACCTGCTCGGCCACGACCATGCCGAGCCGGAGGAGCGCGCGGTGATGTACGGGTTGCAGGCCGAGCTCCTGGCCGCCTGGCACGAGGCGAGACCGTGAGCGAGAACCAGGTCGTGATGCTGGTCCTGGCGATCCTGTTCGTCGCCATCGCTGGGGTGCTCGTTGCCGTCGAGACCGCGATCGGGCGGGTCTCGCGCCCCCAGGTGGAGGAGCTGGCGCGGGAAAGGCCGGGACGCTCGACCGAGCGCCTGCGGGCGATCATCGACGAGCGGGCCCGCTACATCAACGTCGTGCTGTTCCTGCACACGATGTTCTCGGTCGGGGCGACCGCGCTGCTCACCTACCTGCTGGTCGAGTCCGGCCGGTGGTCCCCCGTGGTCGGGCTCGTGGCCGCGA
>CAZWXF010000163.1:0-3343 GCA_964638055.1 uncultured Bifidobacteriaceae bacterium
AAGGACGTCAAGAAGGACGTCAAGAAGGACGTCAAGAAGGACGTCAAGAAGGACGACCACGGCAAGAAGGACGTCAAGAAGGACGTCAGGAAGGTCTACGCCAAGAAGTAGCAGGCCAAGCAGGCCCATGACACGCAGGAACGGCATGGTCGCCTGAGGCAGGCGCAGCACGGAGGGCCCGACGCCACGTTGAGTGGGTCGGGCCCTCTGCTGTGCTGCTCGGCTCACGACGTACTCCCCCGCGTTCGTGCCCGCTAGCCTGTCGCGATGGACACGAGCGCAGGCGCCGGGCACCGCGTCGTCGTGATCGGCTCCGGCTTCGGTGGGTTGTTCGCGACCCAGGCCCTCAAGCGCGCCCCATGTGAGGTCACCCTCGTCTCACGCACGACCACACACCTGTTCCAGCCCCTGCTCTATCAGGTGGCCACGGGCATCCTGTCCAGCGGTGAGATAGCGCCTGCCACTCGGGAGATCCTGCGGGGTCAGCCCAATGCCACAGTGATCCTGGGCGAGGTCATCGACATCGACCTCGAGGAACGCACGGTCACCTCGCAGGCCGCCCCGGGACCGCTCGTGACCCCGTACGACAGCCTCGTCGTCGCTGCCGGCGCTGGCCAGTCGTACTTCGGCAACGACGAGTTCGCCCAGTTCGCGCCGGGCATGAAGTCGATCGATGATGCCCTCGAGCTGCGCGGACGCATCTTCGGATCGTTCGAACTCGCCGAACGTGCCACGGATGCCGAGGAGGTCCGGCGCTTCCTCACCTTCGTGGTCATCGGCGCCGGGCCGACGGGCGTGGAGATGGCCGGCCAGATCGCCGAGCTGTGCCATCGGGCGCTCAAGGGCGACTTCCGGCGCATCGACACCACGCGGTCACGCATCGTCCTGCTCGATGCCGCTCCAGCAGTGCTCGGTCCGTTCGGCCCCAAGCTCTCCGCGGCCGCGGCGGAGATCCTGCGCGACTCTGGCGTCGAAGTGCTCCTGAACGCCAAGGTCGTGGGCCTCGACGCCCACGGCGTGACCTACGAGACGTCGGAGGGTGCACGCGTCGTCATCCCGGCTGCCTGCAAGGTCTGGGCCGCTGGCGTGTCCGCCTCCCCGCTCGGGCGGATGCTGGCCGAGAGGTCCGAGGCGAGGATCGATCGTGCCGGTCGAGTCCAGGTGAACTCCGATCTGACCCTTCCGGGACATCCGGAGGTCTTCGTGGTCGGGGACCTGATGGCGCTGGACAACCTGCCGGGCGTCGCCCAGGTCGCGATCCAGGGTGGCCGCCACGCAGCCCTGACGATCCGTGCCCGACTGGCGGGCAAGCCCGAACCGGGGCCGTTTCGCTACCACGACAAGGGCAGCATGGCGACGATCACGCGGTTCAGTGCCGTGACCAGCGTGGGTCGGCTCCAGACGGCCGGCTTCATCGCATGGGTGCTCTGGCTGGTCGTCCATCTCATGTACCTGGTCGGGTTCAAGCATCGGCTGACGACATTGCTGCACTGGTCCGTCTCCTTCGTGGGGCGCAACAGGTCGGAGCGCAGCACGAGCGCCCAGCAGGTCATCGCCAGGGTTCGGCTCATGCAGTCTCCGGGGGGGCCGATCTGGCCGGGTGCCGTGGGCGAGCTCCCCCCGGGCGAACGAGCGCCCGAGGAGCCACCGGAGCGGCCATCGCCAGATGCGCCGGCATAGAGGTCGCACAGAAGGGCGCCGGTGAAGCGAGAGGGCTTCAGGTGCTTGGCTTCCCAGCTTGCCCGATCTCTCAGGCAACGCCGTCAATCCGCGCCCGAGTGCCGCAGGGACCTGAGCACCGCGTCGAACATCGCGGCGGTCAGGCGCCTGGTCTGGGTGTTGCGCGGACTGACGTGATAGCTGCCGACGAGTCGGACCGGCCGGGACTCGGGCGTGGCCAGCGTCACCTCGACGGCGTGGCCGAATCGCGGCTTCGGCGCTGGCACGTCCCAACCCAGGGCTCGCACGGCGCCCAGCGCGGCATCCCAGCCGATCGCGCCCAGGCACAGGATCGTGTGCAGGTGGGGCATCGCCATCTCGATGTCGCGACGCAGCCACGCCGAGCAGGTCGAGCGCTCGGTCGGGGTCGGTCTGTTCTGCGGTGGGGCACATCGGACAGCGGGGACGATCCGCAGACCCGTGAGCTCGAGCCCGTCGCCAGCGGCGACCGCGGTCGGCTGCGACGCGAACCCGGTGCGGTGAAGTGCCGCGAACAGGAAGTCCCCAGAGGGATCTCCGGTGAACATCCGGCCGGTCCGGTTCGCCCCATGGGCCGCCGGGGCCAGGCCGACCAGCAGCACCTCGGCCAGGGGGTCGCCGAACGACGGGCCCGGTCGACCCCAGTAGGGCTGTTCGGCGAAGGCGGCTCGCCGACCCTCGCGGGCGACCGACTCGCGCCAGGCCACCAGGCGCGGGCACGCGCGGCAGACCGAGACGCGAGCCTGAAGCTCGCCCAGGGTGGTCGACGTTGCCGCCAGGTTCCCGACATCGAGCGCGCTCCGCGCGACCGGGGTATCCGCGACGGCCGGGTCCCCGGGCCATCCCGTCCCGGGGGGTACCGGGGATTCGAACGGCGCCCCGGTGATCGGGTGGGGCGAGGAGGAGTCCACACGACGACCGTACGCAACGCGTGCTCGCCTCGCTGCCTGCCCGCCGCTCGTCGGATGGCCGACGGCGTTGGCGGTGATCGGCTGCTGTCAGCCAGCTGACGGACTCGCGCGGGCTGGCGCGGTCGGCGGGCGAAGGCACGGCCAGCCACAGGTGCCCGCGTGGAGCCACCTGGTCCGTTCTGGGGATCGCCGACGTCGGCCGATCGGAGTAGCGTGACCGTGACCGTAAGGCAGCCGTCCGGGAGGTCAGGATGACCGAACAGGTGACGATCCCCAGCTCATCGGGCCAGACAGCCGGCCAGCGCCATGCCGCCGAGCACTCCGAGCTCGAGAACCAGCACGTGTCGGAGCACGCGAGGGTCTCGCGCGACCATCTCGCCGACCGTCAGAGGCTTTATGAGCGGCACGAACAGGAGCAGGCAGCGCTGGCTGCCCGCCACGCCGCAGGGCACCAGGCGTCCTCGTCGGAGTCGCTCGGCCGAAAGGCCAAGCATGGGAGCAAGGACGCGAAGGAGCACGCGCTCCTTGCCGCGAAGCACGCCTGCCAGCTGGCCGGGATGAGCACCAAGCACGTGGCGCAGCGGATAGCGCTGGATGTCCGCCACGCGGTCCAGCTGGCTCGGCTGGAGAAGCACCACGTCGACGAGGACCGCGCCGAGCCCCCTGACATGGGCATCCACCTGGCCTGAGTCCGGGGGTCACGCGCGCCACGCGTACGTGGCATTGGGAGTCGG
>CAZWXF010000164.1:0-3321 GCA_964638055.1 uncultured Bifidobacteriaceae bacterium
TCGAGCTCAAGGAGCGCAAGCACCGCATCGAGGATGCCGTTCGCAACGCGAAGGCCGCCGTCGAGGAGGGGATCATCGCCGGTGGCGGGGTCGCCCTGATCCACGCGACCGACCGGGCGTTCGAGAAGCTGGAGCTCGAGGGTGACGAGGCGACCGGTGCGAACATCGTGCGCATCGCCGTCGAGGCCCCGCTCAAGCAGATCGCGATCAACGCCGGCCTCGAGGGCGGCGTCGTCGTGGAGAAGGTCCGCCACCTCGAGCCGGGCTGGGGCCTCAACGCCGCGACCGGCGAGTACGTCGACCTGGTCAAGGCCGGCATCATCGACCCGGCCAAGGTGACCCGTTCGGCGCTGCAGAACGCGGCCTCGATCGCGGCCCTGTTCCTGACCACCGAGGCTGTCATCGCCGACAAGCCCGAGCCCAAGAGCGCCGCGCCGGCGATGCCGGGCGGCGGGGACATGGACTTCTGATCGGCTCGCTGATCACGTAGTCGCAAGCCGCGAGGGCGGTCCCCTGCAGAGGGGGCCGCCCTCGTCGCTGTTCGCGAGCGAGATCGGCCGCCCTCGGCGTCCCGCTAGGATGACCCGACTATCCGTCGATCTGACCGCCGGGAGCTCGCCGAGGGCGCATCCGCGCCCCGACAGGCCCCCCGGAACAGCGAAGGAGCTGGCAGTGAGCCCTGTGGCGTCCCTGGACTTCGGTCCAGCCACGCAGCTGAAGTGCCGCGCCTGCGGCGAGGAGTACCCGCTCGGGGCGGCCTACGCGTGCATGGAGTGCTTCGGTCCCCTCGAGGTCGGCTACGACCTGGGCACCGTCACCCGCGAGCAGATCATGGCCGGCCCCACGAGCATGTGGCGCTACCGGGCCCTCCTCCCCGTCCCGGACGGCATCGCAGACCAGCCCGGCCTGAACCCCGGCTTCACCAAGCTGGTCCGGGCCGACAACCTCGCCAAGGAGCTGGGGATGCGTCGGCTGTGGGTCAAGGACGACACCGGCAACCCGACCCACTCGTTCAAGGACCGCGTCGTAGCCGTGGCCCTCTCGGCAGCCCGACAGCTCGGCCTCACCACTTTGTCGTGCGCCTCGACCGGCAACCTCGCCAACGCGGTCGCTGCGGCGGCCAGCCGCGCCGGGATGGGTCACGTCGTCGTCATCCCCGCCGACCTGGAGGCCGGCAAGGTCATCACGACTGCCGTCTACGACGGCACCCTGATCGCGGTCGAAGGCAACTACGACGACGTCAACCGCCTGTGCTCGGAGCTCATCGACGACCCGCTCACGACGACGTGGGGCTTCGTGAACGTGAACCTTCGCCCGTACTACGCCGAGGGATCCAAGTCGCTGGGCTACGAGGTCGCCGAGCAGCTGGGCTGGCGCCTGCCGCGGCAGGTCGTCGTCCCCGTGGCGTCCGGTTCGCTGCTGACCAAGATCGACAAGGCGTTCGGCGAGCTCGGCAGGCTCGGCCTGGTGGAACCCACCGAGTGCCGGGTGTTCGGCGCCCAGGCGACGGGCTGCTCCCCGGTCGCCCAGGCCTATCGGGCCGGGATCGACGTGATCCGGCCGGTGAAGCCGAACACCATCGCCAAGTCGCTGGCCATCGGCAACCCCGCTGACGGGCCCTACGCCCTGGATGTCGCCCGGCGCACCGAGGGCGCGATCGCCGCCGTCTCCGACGAGGACATCGTGGCCGGCATCCGGCTGCTGGCGCGGACCGAGGGGATCTTCGCCGAGACGGCGGGCGGGGTGACGGTCGCGACGCTCCAGGCGCTCCTGGCCTCCGGTGAGCTGGACCCCGACGCCGAGACCATCGTCTTCAACACCGGCGACGGGCTCAAGACCCTCGACGCCGTCGCCCCACTGGTCGGGCCCACGGCGATCATCCCTCCCAGCATCGAGAAGTTCCGCGCAGCCCTCGGCGCCGCGCAGTGATCCACCCCACACCACGGGCATCAGATCGTCGTCCACGTCAGGAGAGAGAAATGGCAGTCGCAGTCCGCATCCCCACCATCCTGCGCACGTACACCGGCGGCATCGCCGAGGTCTCGGTCGATCCGGCCGAGCCCACCCTGTCCGGCACGATCACGGCGCTTGAGGCCGCATACCCCGGACTCTCGGCCCGCGTCCTGGACAAGGAGGGAGCCCTGCGCCGCTTCGTGAACGTCTACGTCAACGACGAGGACGTCCGCTTCGAGGCGGGACTGGCGACCGCCACTCCCGCAGGGGCGCAGATCTCGATCATCCCTGCGGTCGCCGGGGGCTGACCCCGCGGGGACGGCCCTGGCTCCCAGGTGGCCACGGGCCGGTCAGGGCTACAGGTCGATGCCGAGTCTGCGGGCCGACCGCGCGCGCTGGCGCTGCGATCGCAGCCGGCGCAGCCGCTTGACCAGCATCGGGTCCACCGCGAGGGCATCGGGGTTGTCGATGAGGACGTTGAGCAGCTGGTAGTAGCGGGTCGCCGAGCAGTCGAAGAGCTCGCGGATGGCCTGCTCCTTGGCCCCCGTGTAGCGCCACCACTGACGCTCGAACTCGAGGATCTGCATGTCCCGCTCCGTCAGCGAGCTGCCGGGCGGGACTGGGCCGGCCTCGCCTGACGGACTGGCTGGTGCGCTCCGAGCCACCGGCTCCACGTTCTCCGACCTCCCCATCCTGGGCGCGACAACCCCCGCCACGTGCCCGGAGTCTAGGTGCGCCCTGTCGCCCTGCAGGGTTGTCGGCCCCCCGTGTCGCGACCAGTCGGAAGGGATGCGCTTCGGCCCCCTGACACCGGGCTGTCCGTGGCATGTTCCTCCCTGTCCCGGCGACGACCTGCGCACGTGACGGCATCTGGACGCCGACCCGGGGCCGGGCCTAGGGTCGGGCCTGACCCGGGGGGATCTGATCCGCATGTCGCTCAAACCTCAGGAGAGCCCATGACAAGCAAGCTCAACCCCTACCTCAGCTTCGTGGACAACGCCCGGGAGGCGCTCACCTTCTACCAGGGCGTGTTCGGCGGTGAGCTCGTCCTGAACACGTTCGGCGAGTTCGGCCAGGCGGGAACCCCGTTCGAGAACCTCGTCATGCATGGGCAGCTGGAGACGCCCGCCGGCTACACGATCATGGCCTCCGATACTCCTCCCGGGATGGAGCGGACCGAGGGCAGCAGCATCACAGTGAGCCTCAGCGGCGACGACGAGGCCGAGCTGCGCGGCTACTGGGAGGCACTGAGCTCCGAGGGGACCGTGGGGGTGCCGCTCGAGCCGCAGATGTGGGGCGCCACGTTCGGCCAGTGCGTCGACAAGTTCGGCATCGCCTGGATGGTCAACATCGCGAGCAGCGAGACCG
>CAZWXF010000165.1:0-3283 GCA_964638055.1 uncultured Bifidobacteriaceae bacterium
GGCACGCCGGACGACGCGCGCGGCACACGCATCCAGGACGGCGGTATCGCGGCGAGCCCGTTCGGCACCGGCGGCCTCGTCGGCCCGGGTGGCGTCGGGAACTACCTGATCACGGGGCATCGCACGTCCTCCACGAAGCCCTTCGTCAGCCTGCCCAGTCTCCGCAACGGAGCCAAGGTGCATGTGGACACGGAGGATCATCGCTACACCTACCGGATCGTCGAGACGCGGCTGACGTCCTTCCGTTCCGCCAAGTCGCTGAGGCAGCAGTCGGCCGCAGTCCCCGGCCATCCGAACGCTCGGCCCATCGAGGCCATGATCACGCTGTCGACGTGCCGCACGCCCGAGGACCGCGCAGAGGGCAACTACTGGTCCGACCGGTTCGGCAACCCGGAACACCGGATCGACAAGATCGGCGTGCTCGTCGCCGCCGAAGCGACCCCACGACCCTGACCACGGTCAGACCCCGCGCACTGCTCGCCGCCAGAACAGGTGACCGGTCAGCAGGGCTGTCATGACCCGGCCGTGGCCCCGGATTCCGCGACCCGAACCGCGGCGGGGAACACATAACCTCGCGGCATGACCCTCCCGGCCGACCTGCGCAGCCGTCAGGCGCATGGGTGATCCGATGGGATTCTCGGGTGCCGCACTGCCGTTCGAGCTGCGGCCGCATCAGCGCGCCAGCGTGGAGGCGCACCTGCGGGTCGGGACCGGGCGCAGCCACCTGGTCCTGCCGCCCGGAGCGGGCAAGACCGCGGTGGGGGTCGCGATCGCGTTGCACGAGGGTCGCAGGACCCTGGTCCTGGTGCCCAACACCGCGATCCAGCAGCAGTGGATCGACCTGTGGCGGACAACCCTGCCATCGGACGCCCAGGTGTCCGACGAGCGGGACCTGACGGCCGATGTCACGGTGCTGACCTACCAGGCGTTGGCGACGTTCGATCCGGACGCTGACGACGATGCGCCCCTGGTCCAGCAGCTGCACCCGAATGCGGTCCGCGTGCTGCACGCGCTGCGGGACGGCGATCGGTTCACGCTGGTGCTGGACGAGGCGCATCATCTGCTGCACACCTGGGGACGGCTGCTGGACGAGATCCTGGCGATGGCGCGCGGTGGAGCTGCTGGTGATCCGGCCGTCGTCGCGCTCACCGCAACCCCCCAGACCCGGCTGACTCCCGAACAGGCCTCCCTGTCCGAGCGCGTCTTCGGGCCGGTGCTCCACGAGGTCTCCACCCCGGCGCTGGTGCGCTCGGGAGTCCTCGCCCCGTTCCGGGAGCTGGCCTGGTTCGTGGAGCCGACCGACGGCGAGCTGTCCCATCTGGCCGACAACGCACTGCAGTGGGAGGAGCTGGTCACCGACCTGCTCGACCCGCACCTGGCCAGCGTCGGCTTCCTGGAGCACCTGGATCGGACGTTCGTCCACCGCGGCGCGGAGCCGCAGGTCCCGTGGCACCGGATCGTCAAGCAGGAACCGGAGCTGGCCCTGGCCCTGCTGCGCCTGCACCACCACCGCGGACTCATCGACCTGCCGGACGGGGCCAGGCTGACGGCCGAGGCGCGCGAGCCCATGGCGGTGGCCGACTGGGTGGCGCTGATCGAGGAGTACGCGGTGCGCGTCCTGCTGCGTCCGGGGGCGCCGGACCAGGACCACCGGGCCTATCGAGCCATCCGCGGCGCCCTGCCGGCGGTGGGCTGGACGCTGACCCGGCGCGGCGCCCGACCGGGGCGGTCCCCGGCTGACAGGGTGCTGACGCACAGCGCCGCGAAGGCGCAGGCGGTGGCGGAGATCGCGGCCGCCGAGCTGGCCGAGCGGGGCGCGGACCTGCGGGCGCTGGTGATCACGGACTTCGAGCAGGTCGCGGCCACGGCCTCGGCCAGACTGGCACCGGAGGCCGCCCCGCCGGGCTCGGCCTGGCAGGTGCTCGGGGTGGTCGCCGACGATCCCCGCCTGGCGCAGGCGGAGCCGTTGCTGGTCACCGGACGCTCGTGCGCGGGAACCGCGAGCGCCCTGGATCGGCTCGTCGCGCGGGTCGCCGCCGAGCAGCCGGGCCTGGCCGGCGGTCTGATCCGCACCGAGGTGCCCGGCGCGTCCGGCATCTTCGCGCTGTCCGGGCCGGGCTGGAGTCCGAGGCGCTGGGTCGCGGCCGCGACGGCGGCCTTCCAGGCCGGTGAGTGCCGCCTGCTGGTGGGCACTCGCGGTCTGCTGGGGGAGGGGTGGGACGCCGCAGCGCTCAACGTGCTGATCGACGCGACCGCGGCCACCACGCCCACCGCGGTCGTGCAGGTGCGTGGACGGGCGCTGCGTCGCGACCCGGTGCGTCCGGACAAGGTCGCGCACATCTACAGCCTGGTGGCCGTCGCCGACGGGCACCCGCTGGGCGACAGCGACTATCGACGGTTCGTGGCCAAGCACGAGGGCTTCCTGGCGCCCGATGACTCGGGCCGGATCACTGCGGGGGTCGGCCATGCCTCACCCCTGCTGGATGCGGGGTCGGTGCCCGACGCTCACGTCAGGGCGTCCGTGAACACGACCACGACGGCGCTGGTGAACCAGGCAGCGCTGGTCCCCGAGCTCTGGGGGGTCGGGCAGCCCTACGACGACGTCCTGGTCCGGGTCGTGCGGATCGTCGCCGCGGCGCCGCCCGGAGAACCTGTGGACTTCGACGCCCCCGAGGTCGCGGAGCGTCGCCCGCCACTGCCGATGCTGGCCGGCACGGTGCTGGTGGCGACCACGGCCGGCGGCGCCCTCGGGGCCGCCGCCGGTGCCGGCGCGCTGCCGGTCGCCCTGTTCGCCGCGGGTGCGGCGACCCTGACCGGCGGATCGTGGGCCATGACCCGGTGGCGCCGCTCCCTGCGCACGAGTCCCGACGACCTGCTGGGCGCCATCGGGGCGGCCGTGGTCGAAGGCATGGGCTCGAGCCGGCCGGTGGTCGTGACCCCGGACGGCGAAGGGATCTGGCGGGTGGGCCTGGACACCGGTGACGCGGGGCTGGCCCAGCAGTTCGCCGAAGCGATGGAGCAGGCACTGGGGCCGGTCGACAACCCGCGGTACCTCATCTCGCGTCGACTCCCCCGGCAGCGCGCCGAGCAGTGGCATGCGGTGCCCGAGCGGCTCGGCCGCAACAAGGCGCGAGCGACCGTGTTCGAGGCCGCGTGGACCACGCACGTCTCCCGCGGCCGGATGCTGTTCACGCGCAACCCCGACGGGGCGGGGGTGCTGGCGGCGGTGCAGGGGCTCAGCCCGCTGGACGCCGCCTGCGCGCTTCGCTCGGAGTGGCGTTGA
>CAZWXF010000166.1:0-3259 GCA_964638055.1 uncultured Bifidobacteriaceae bacterium
CACGCTCGTCGTCGGTGAGGGTCTCCCCCACGATCTTGCTGGCGAGCGTGAGGGCAAGCTCACCGACGTCTCGCTGCAGGGCGCCGATCGCGGCTTGGCGCTCCGCCGTGATCTGGGCGTCGGCCCGCGCCGTCAGGGCGGCAGCCTGCTCCGCCGCGGCCTCGCGCGCCTCGGCGACGATCTGCTGGCCATCCTCGTGCGCCGTGTTGCGGATCGCGGATGCCGCGACCGCGGCATCGGCGAGCTTGTCGGCGTATGCGTCGCGGCTGCGGGCCGCCTCGGCCTGCATCGCGCGAGCGTTCTCTATGCCACCCTCGATCTTCTCGGCCCGCTCGGTCAGGATCCTGTTGAAGACCGGCAGGACGTACTTGCCGAACAGCCACAGGATGATGACGAACGAGACGGTTCCCCAGAGGATGTCGTAGCTCGCCGGGAGGATGGGGTTGTGCGTCTCCTCTTCGGCGGCGGGAATCAACGTAAGAATCATGGCCCTTCCGATCGCCTCAGGGTCCGGTCGTCAATCCTCGCGACCGATCAGGTGAACATGTAGCCGGCGACCAGGCCGATGAGCGCGAGTGCCTCGGTGAACGCGATGCCGAGGAACATGTTCACGCGCAGCACGCCGGTGGCCTCTGGCTGCCTGGCGATGCCCTCGATCGTCTTGCCCACGACGATGCCGATGCCGATGCCCGGGCCGATGGCCGCCAAGCCGTAGCCCATGCTGTTGACGTTGCCGTTGAGCTCTGCGAGCAGTCCGTCCACGTCCTGTCCTTTCAGGTCGGTGTTGCTGTTTCCCGATCGTTGGGTCAGTGCTCCGAGCTGAGGGCGCCTTCGATGTAGACAGCCGTCAGCAGGGTAAAGATGTAGGCCTGCAGAACGATCACCAGCAGCTCGAACAGGGTGAAGATGAAGCCTGCGCCGTACGAGACGATGCCGAGGGCCTTCATGATCCCGTCGGCCTCGAACAGGAAGAACGACGTCGCGCTGAAGAAGAGGACCAGCAGCATGTGGCCGGCCATCATGTTGGCCATGAGACGGATGCTGAGCGTGACCGGCCTCAGGACGAAGGTCGAGAGGAACTCGATCGGCACGACGAGCAGCAGCAGCGGCTTGGGGATGCCCGGCGGGATCAGGTTCATCTTCATGTAGGGGCCGAAGCCGGAGTGCTTGATGCCCGTCCAGTTGAAGACGGCGTAGCTGACGATCGCCAGCACCAGCGGCACGCCGATGACGGAGGTCGGGGCGATCTGGAGGAGCGGGATCACGCCGGCCACGTTGAGGAACAGGATCATCCAGAACATCGTGACGAGCACGGGGGCGAAGCGCCGGCCCTTCTTGCCGATGACCTCGTCGATGACGTTGACGTAGACGAAGTCGACCGCCATCTCCCCGATGCTCTGCAGCTTGCCCGGGATCAACTGGGGCTTGCGGAACGCTGCGATGAAGAAGACGAGGAGCGCCGCAGTCATGATCATGGCGATCAGGTTGATGCGCGTCATCCCCCAGATGGTGCCCTCGCCGAAGAGCTGGGCGGGGAAGAACTCCTCGATGCTGGGGGGATGGAAGCCGCCCCCCTCGTCCTGGGCGCCCGGCAGCACAGCGCCGACAGCAGCTGCGAGGTGACTCACTTCGGGCCCCTTCCGGACGAACTGGAGTTCTTTCCTGGATGGACGTCCGAGCTCTCGCCGGGGGGTGCCTCGTCGCGTCCGAAGCGAACATACACGATGAGGAATGCCGTCAGGCAGCCGACCACGAGGCCTATGGCAGTGAAGATCCGGCCTGTTCCGAGCCAGTGGTCGAGCAGCATCCCGACCCCTCCCCAGAGGATCGGACCGGACAGCAGGGAGCCCAGCGCAGACCAGGCGATGGCCTCCCCCTGGGGTCTCAGGTCGCTCATCGCGGCAAGGGCTCCACGTACGGCACGCGGGTGCGCGTGACGAGCAGCGCCTCCAGCACCAGGCAGCCGACGATGCCCACCAGCAGCGACACGAACAGCACGACGCGGCTGTAGAAGTCCTGCTCGTCGAGGACGCCCAGCACGGAGATCAGGATCAGGATCTTCACCAGCCACGAGCCCATGACCCAGACGCCGAGCCTCGTCGGACCCATGCCCGAGGTGAACAGGGCGACCAGCACCGTCACGCCGAAGAAGGCCACAGCCAGGCCCATGCCGATCAACGCCCCCCAGGCCCCGGGGGCCCCCGCGACGAGGAATCCCAGCAGGGCCGCCACCGGCAGTGCGACCAGGGCGCTGAGCCCCCCTATTCGCAGCACGCGGTGGATCGGCATGAGCAGCGCCTGGGGGCGATGCGGTGCGGTCGTGGTCATGAGGCGGCTCCTGTCGAGCGGGTCTTGGTGCGTTGGGCGATGCCAGGGGCGAGCACGCCCACAGCCAGCAGGGCGGCCCCGATCACGCTGGCCAGCAGCGCCCACCCGATCGGGACGAACGCCAGCAGGACGGTCGAGAATCCGATGAGGGCGGCCCACCCCGTGAGCAGCAGCACAGCGCGCCGCTGCGAGTGCCCCATCTCCAGGAGGCGGTGGTGCAGGTGCTGCTTGTCGGGTGCGAAGGGGGAACGACCCGCTCGCGTCCGCCGGATGACGGCGAGTGCCAGGTCGATGAGTGGGACCGCCAGGACTGCCAGCGGCACCAGGATCGGCAGCAGCGCGGGCAGCAGGGTCGTGCCGGCCAGGGCGTTCGGATCCACCTTGCCAGTGAGCGTGATGACACTGGCGGCCATCAGGTAGCCGATCAGCATCGAGCCAGTGTCACCCATGAAGATCCGCGCCGGGAACCAGTTGTGCGGGATGAAGCCCAGGCACATGCCGAGCAGCAGCGCCGAGACGAGCGCCGAGAGGGTGGCGCGCTCCACGCCGTGCTGGACGCTGAGCAGATAGGCGTAGACGAAGAAGGCAGCTGCGGACACTCCGGTGATGCCCGCGGCCAGGCCGTCCAGTCCGTCGATGAAGTTGATCGCGTTCACGCTAACCAGGACGATGATCACGGTCAGCAGGACCGAGGTCGTCGGGTCGAGCACGAGGACGCCGTCGATCGGCAGCCACAGCAGGGTGATGCCCTGCAGCGACATGACGCCGGCGGCCAGGACCTGGCCAGCCATCTTCGTGGGGGCGTCGAGCTCCCAGCGGTCGTCCGCCAGGCCGAGCGCGACGATGATCGCGGCCCCGGACAGCAGCGCCGGAGCCTCCTGCGAGGGACCCTCGAACACGCTGCGCATCATCGGCAGCTTGCTGGCCAGGA
>CAZWXF010000167.1:0-3191 GCA_964638055.1 uncultured Bifidobacteriaceae bacterium
AGGTGCTCGCCGTCGCGCAGGCCGTCCTGCTCGAACGGCACGCCCGCCGGCGACGTCAGCACGTACAGGTCCGGTCGCACCTCGTCGCGCAGCGCCCGCTCCACCAACCATGGCGCCGGCTCGCCCAGGTAGCGCTCGTGCCAGACGGCGGTCGCCAGCAGGTCGGTGTCGCACACGACCCACGGCCCCTTCTCCCCGAACGTCGCCTCCGAGTCCTCTGCCCACGACGCCAGCGCGTCCGCCGCCCGCGCCTCCTGGCCGTCGGCGATCAGCTCGAAGTCCCGCTCGGTCCACACCACGTCGGCGATCGATCCCGCGCGCTCGGCCAGCAGCGCGCTGTGGTCGCGTCCGTACTCGGTCACGTGCGGCGCCCCCAGCTGCACGGCCAGGTCCCGCGCCAGGGTGGAGGTCCCGGTCGACTCGGCGCCGACCACGACGAGCCGTCGAGCCAGCCCCGCCCGCACGACCGGGTCCAACCAGGGCCACGACCCGGCCAGGTCGTCCCGCACGGCCGTCCCCGAGATCGGCACCGCGGACCGGTCGGGGTCGAACGCCACGTGCTCGGCGTCGAGCTCGGCCGCGAAGGCGGGGCCGTAGGACTCCGAGCTCACCACCGCGTCCCACGGGCCGAGGCCCATCGCCTCCAGGTGGCGGGCCCACTTCGCCGAGCACGCCGGCGGGCACGGCTCGGGCGAGTGCCACCCGCAGATGTCGGCCACGACCTCGACGTGCACGCCGGGATGGACCTGCGCCATCCACCGCGCCCGCTCGGCGGCACCAGGGCGCTGGCCGTCGAGGTCGCACACCACCACGTCCACCTCGTCGAACCGCTCCTCGGCGAACCGCACGAGCGCGTGGTGCCCGGCGTGGGGCGGGAGGAACTTGCCGACGACGAGCGCCCGGCCCCGAGCCGCCTGGCCGGTCATCGGGCGAGCCGGGCCTGGCGTGGGGTCAGCCCCTCCTGCTGGCGCCGCCACGCCTGCACCCACTCACGCAGCCCCATCGAGGCGATGAACAGGTACAGCACGTAGAGCGCGGCGAACGCGTACGCCTCGGTGCGGGCGTAGAGCAGCACGGCGGACACGTCGACCGGGATCAGCCACAGCCACCAGGACTCGATGCGCTTCACGGTCAGCAGCGCCTGCGCGGCGACCGACGCCGCCACGATCGAGGTGTCCCACAGCAGCGTGTCGCTCGGGCCGTGCAGGGCCTCGAACACCGCCGCCAGCGCCAGCGTGCCGGCGACGAGCGCGACCACGACCGCCGCTCGCCCCGGCCAGCTCATCCACGCCACCGGCTTCTCGCCGTCGGCCGCGCCACCTCGGATCCACACCCGCCACCCGAGGATCTGGATCGGCACGTAGTAGCCGAGGTGCAGCCAGCCCTGGCCGACCAGGTCGATGCGGAAGAAGAACGCCCCCATCGCCACGACGCTGACCAGCCCGAGCGGCATCGACAGCACGTTCTGGCGGCGGATGAGCCACACGCACGCGAGCGACGTGGTCGTGCCGACGATCTCCAGCCACGTGGTCGCCACGTCGAACACCGCGGACGCGACCAGGACGTAGGCCGCGCACACCAGCGCCGAGCCGACGAGCGCGCGGACCGCGTCGACGTGGTCGGCGCGCACGCCCCACACGGGTGTCGGCTGGTCGATCGTGGTGAGGTTCGCTTCGGCGGTGGTCACCGTCGGCTCCGTTCGTGGGTCTGGCCTTGTTAGGGTCAGTATGACCTGATCTTGTCGTCGGTACAAGTCAGACTGACCTTTACCTCTGGAGCAGCGCGTGGAGAGCTACGACCCGTCGGCCTATCCCCCGTTCGCGGTCACCGTCGACATCGTGATCGCCACCGTACGGTCCGGCTCGCTCGACGTGCTGCTGGTCGAGCGCGGCGGCGAGCCCTTCGCCGGCCGGTTCGCCCTGCCGGGCGGGTTCGTGCAGATCGACGAGGACCTCGACGTCGCGGCGCGGCGAGAGCTGGCCGAAGAGACCGGCATCGGCGTCGACGCTGCGGGCGAGGCGGCGCTCGAGCAGCTCGCCACCTACGGCGCCCCCGGGCGCGACCCCCGCATGCGGGTCGTGAGCGTCGCGTACGTGGCGCTGCTGGCCGACCTCGCCGAGCCGCAGGCCGGGACCGACGCCGCGCACGCCGAGCTCGTCCCCGTCGACCGAGCGCTCGAGCTCGACCTGGCCTTCGACCACCGCCGGATCCTGCGCGACGCGCTGGAGCGGATCCGCGGCCGGCTCGAGTACACGAGCATCGCCACGCGCTTCTGCCCCGACGAGTTCACTCTGGCCGAGCTGCGCGCGGTGTACGAGGTCGTGTGGGGGGTCGAGCTCGACCCGGCCAACTTCCGTCGCAAGATGCTCGCCGCCGGGTTCCTCGAACCCGTGGGCGAGACGGCCGCACCCGGCCCCGACGGCGGACGCCCCGCCGCCCGCTACCGAGCCCGATCGGTCGTCCCACTCGACCCGCCCCTCCGCCGGGCGTGACGCGCGCCCCGCGTCCCTGGGAGGTTCCCGCCAATCGCGGTCTCAGCAGCCGTGCGGCTCGTCGAGCTTGAGGACGAAGAGGTTCGCCTCGCCTTCGCGAATCGGGGTCCCTGGGAGCGGCTCCTGAGCGACAACGATCCAGTTCGAGTCCATGATCTGGGAGCGGCCTCGGCCACTCGCGGCACAACGCTCGCGAACAGCTCCCAAGCGGTCCGCTGTCAGCAGCCCCGAGTAGCCTGGCGACATCGCCGTGGCATCCGGCTCTCGGAGCTTTCGCTCCTCTGCGATCCGTCGAGCATGGAGCCAACCATGGCCATCACCGAGAAGTCCCGACACGAGCTGTACCTCCGCCTCGAGGAGATCCTCGGGCCCGAACAGGCGAACACCCTGATGACACACCTCCCACCGGTCGGCTGGGCAGACGTCGCCACCAAGGACGACCTGCACCAGCTCGAAGCACGTCTCGGCTCCAGGATCGACGGCGTTGACCTGCGCCTCGACGCCAAGATCGACGGCGTGGAGTCCCGCCTCGACGCCAAGATCGACGGCGTGGAGGCTCGCCTGACGGTCGCGATCGCGAACCTCTCCGCCGAGATGCACTCGACCCTGCGGACCAACACCTACCTCACGATCGGTGCGGTGGCAGCGATGGGCGGCCTGATCAGCGCCACGGTCTCACTCGCCTGATCGAACCACGCG
>CAZWXF010000168.1:0-3177 GCA_964638055.1 uncultured Bifidobacteriaceae bacterium
ACATCGACGCGGCCGACCTCAAGGAGATGGTGCTGGCCACGCGGGATGAGGCCCGCGATGCCCACCTCTCGCCGACGCTGGTGTGGACGCCGTACATCCTGCTGACGATCATGCTGTTGGCCACCCGCATGATCGACCCGCTCAAGGCCCTGCTCAACGACTGGACGATCCGGCTGGAGGACATCCTTGGCACGGGCATCTCCGCAGGCTTCGAGCCGATGTACTCCCCGGGCGTGATCTTCCTGGGGGTCGCAGCCGTGACCGCCGTCATCCACGGAGTCCCGCCACGCAAGCTCCGCGTCGCGGCCAAGGAGACGGGCCGAGCCGTCCTGGGGTCCGCCATCGTGCTGGCCGCCGCCGTCCCGATGGTTCGCGTCTTCCTCAACTCCGGGGTCAACGTCAACCAGCTCCCCTCGATGCCCCTGGCGCTGGCCGGCGAGGCCAGTCGAATCGTCGGCGACTCGTGGCCGCTGGCCGCCCCCTGGGTCGGGGCGCTGGGCTCGTTCGTGTCCGGATCCGCCACCTTCAGCCACCTCATGTTCGCCTCTTTGCAGGAGTCGGTCGCCAGCTCCGTGGGGGCGGATCCGGTGGTCGTGCTGGCTCAACAGGTGGGCGGGGCCAACGCCGGCAACATGGTGTGCGTGTCCAACGTCGTCGCGGTTGCAGCCGTGTGCGGGCTGCTGGGCCGGGAGGGACCTGTCATCCGGGTCACGGTGATCCCGATGATGGTGTACACGGTCCTGTTCGCGGTGATCGGGTACGCGCTGGCGTGAGGGTCGCGCCACCAGTCGCCTACGGACCGCCCCGGGGTGGGATGCTCGGGCCATGCGCGCCTGGCTGGTCGACCCCCCGGGCGGACCTGGATCGCTCAGACTCGTGGACCTGCCCGGACCGCGTCGCGCGACCGGCGGCGGCATGCCCGGCCCCGAAGTCGTGGTGCGGGTCGAGGCCGTCGCCCTGGACGCTGCCGATGCGCTGCCCAACCGCGATCACCGCGGAGCCCATGTCCCGGGCGTGGACGTGGCCGGACGTGTCGTCACCGTGCGGGCAGCCCCCGGCGACGACCTCCCGGAGAGCGCCCCGAGGCCCGGCGCACGGGTGGCATGCCACCTTCCCCCTCGGCGCGGGGGCGGGTTCGCCCAGCAGGTCGCCGTGCCGATCGAGCTGGTCGCCCCGGTGCCGATCGAGCTGGACGCCATAGCCGCAGCGAGCATGGTCACGCCGGGACTGACCGCGCTGGAAGCCGTCGAGCGGCGCCTCCGCCAGGTGGCCGGGAACAACGTGCTCGTCACGGGTGCCGACACGCCCGTGGGCCTCTGGTCGGTGCAGCTGGCCCGGCTGTTCGGGGCAACGGTCATCGCGATGGCCGAGCCCGGCCACGAGCCGGTCGTGCGGGGATCCGGGGCGATGCATGTCATGCACCCGGATGAGCCGGGCACGGACTCCGCGCTCGCGGCGCTGAGCCCCGGCGGCGTGGACAACGTGATCGACACGGTCTCCGCCGGCAGTGCGACCGCCGGCCTGGCCCAGCTGAGGCTGGGCGGGCACCTCGTGGCACTGGCCGGCCGGCCCGATCTGTCCGTGGCCAGCGACCTCTCGCTGCTGCCCACCATCTCCGAGGTCTCCCTTGGCGCGGTCCACGAGAGCGGTGGGACCTCCGGGATGCGGTGGCTCCGGTGGGGCCTGGAGCGGCTCATGCACCTGGTCTGCGAGGGTCACCTGGTCCCGCCCGAGATCGAGGTCGTCGACTTCGAGGAGATCCCGGCGAGCCTGGCCAGGCTGTCCGGCGCCACCCAGCCGGCTCGGCTGGTCGCGAACCTTCGCTGGGGGAGGTGGGCCTCGCAGCGCCCGGGCTTCGGACCCTCAGGAGCTGTCCGGCTCACCTGAGCCTGCGCTGCGGCAGGTCAGCCCGAGACGGGCGGCGGCACGTTCTGGAACTCGCAGGGCGCCCCGGGCGGGCAGTACATCGGCAGGACGATGTGCGGCAGGTAGGCCATCAGGATGATGACGGCCAGCGAGATCCACATCCCGATCCACATGCCTCGATACAGGTTGATGCTGCGCAGGATGATCCGCGCGGAGTACCGGCGCAACAGCAGGGTGACGATCAGCACCGTCACCCCGAGGCCGACGGCCAGCCCGATCCTCGCCCCTCGCGCCTGGCCCATCTGCCCGCCCAGCTGGAGCAGCGTCCCGCCGACGAGGCCGAAGAGGATGGTGGCGACGATCAGGAAGACGCCCGAGTACATCGAGGTGGCCAGTGCGTCACCGGCCATCCGCACGGTCTCCTCCTGCGTCGGCGGCCTGCGCTCGGACCCGACAACCTGCGCAGGCTGGGGAGGAGGCTGGGAGGAGGCACGCTCCCGTCGCCGTGGAGCGGGGGGGACGCGCTCGTGTCGCGGGGCGACCCTTCCCGTGGTCGGCTTGGTCATCGCGCTTGCCTGTCCATGTCCGGAAGGCTGCCACATCGGGCCCGCCGCGTCACGACATCAGTCGGAGAGCCTCACCAGGCGCCGGTGCCGGACCCCGTAACCCGGCGGAAGGGTGCCCTCCAGCAGCATGCGAAGGGGGCAGCGCCGGCATCGGGGGCGGCTCACGCAGCACTTGCGCTTGGGCTTCATGCCCGGACGGGACAGTGGCCTGCCGTGCTGCACGCGCTTTCCCCGTTTCCTGCCGGCCTTCCCTTTGCCCATGCCGATCAGGGTAGGTCCAGGACCATGCGGGCAGGCGAGGGAACGCCACCTGGGCGCCGACGCCGGGCGGGGGGCGCCCCCTCACAGTGCGTGCGGCGCTGCGGGGGCCGGGTCCGGGGAGTCCGGGTCCGGGGAGTCCGGGCGACGGAACCAGCCTCGACGAACCGCCAGAGCGCTGTTGAAGGCAGCTCCGAGCAGCAGGGCCATGCACGTGAAGTAGACCCAGAGCATCACCGCGATCGGAGCCGAGATGACGCCGTACACCGATCCCTCTCTGAAGAGCCACTGGAAGTAGAGGCGCAGATAGAAGGAGAAGACGACCCACAGGCCCATCGCGATCACGGTGCCCGGCATGTCGGCGATCCAGGGGGTGCGGTGCGGGACCGACCAGTGGTAGAAGGAGGCGACCAGCACGAGCACCACGACCAGCTGCAGGATCACCAGGACGGTCGCCGTCACCCATCCCTCCACCCCGGGCAGCGTG
>CAZWXF010000169.1:0-3100 GCA_964638055.1 uncultured Bifidobacteriaceae bacterium
CCTCGCCCTACAAGGACACCGGCACCGATTTCCTGCGCAACGAGGTGTCAGCCAGCAGCCAGGAGGAGATCGATCTCGCCTCGGCCGGACTGCTGTCGGGACGGCTGGAGGCCCTGGCAGACGCACCGATCCCCTGCACAGGGGACCGGGCGCACCTGCAGGCTCTCCATCGTGTCCTGTTCGACGGGATCTTCGAGTGGTCAGGGCAGTTCCGCACGACCGACATCGACAAGCAGGGCACGGATTTCGTCCCCGCCGCGGAGGTCGAGGATGCGCTCGAACGGCTGTTCGCGGAGCTCTCCGGGGAGAACCTGCTACGAGACCTGCCGCGCGAGGAGTTCATCGGTCGCCTGGCGTACTACTACGCGCGTCTGAACCAGATCCATCCATTCCGGGAGGGCAACGGACGGACCCAGCGATTGTTCTGGGGACAGGTGGCCCTGAATGCCGGTTGGTACGTCGACTTCGTCGGCATGTCCACGGCGGCCAACGACGAGGCGAGCCGCGCTGCCAGCCAAGGTGGCGACCTGCGGCCCCTCGTCGCAATCCTGGAGGAGATCACCCGCCCCGCCCCCAGCGTCGAGCAGGGCGAGAAGGACCTGCGGACATCGGTGCGTAGGCGGCAGACCGGGAAGCGCTTCAGCCGCTGGCTGCGGGGCCACGCCAACCCCACCCGGCTGTCCTAGCGTCCATGGCCTGCAACGGACGCGAGCATCCAGCCCCACCCGCGGAACGACGTCGAGCAGGCGCTGGCTGATGAGATGGCACAACCGGCAGCCCGGCGACCGTTCGACGCAGGCGGTGCGGGAAAGGACGCTGCTGATCGGTGATGTCGGCGGTCACCTGGACGCCCTGCGCTGGGCGCTCAGCGCCCACGGGGTCGACCTCGCCACCGCCGCCATCCCCGACGGGCTGGTCGTCGTGCAGGTCGGCGATCTGGTCCACCGCGGTCCGGCCTCGGCTGGGGTGGTCGCCCTGGTCGACCGGTTCCTGCGCGGCCCGCACGCCGAACGGTGGATCCAGCTGATCGGCAATCACGAGCAGCCCTACCTGTTCGACCAGCCCAGCGTGATCCGTCAGGAGCTCGACGAGCGCTCCGCGAACACGCTGCGGGCGTGGTGGGCAGAGGGGCTTGCCCACGTCGCCAGTGCGATCGCCCCCGACTGGAACCAGGTCACGCTTCCCCTGCGGATGCGCTCCCTGCGGCCGGCCGGGGACATCCTGGTCACCCACGCCGGACTGACCCACGGGGCGTGGCTGGCACTGGGCCGGCCCGCCACAGCAGTGGCCGCCGCCGAAGCGATCAACGCCGACGCCCGCGGCGCTGCCGCCGTGACCCTCCGGCCGGGCAGGATGATCACGGGGACCACGGATCTCGCCGCCGGCCCGCTGTGGGCGCAGGCAGGCGCCGAGCTGCTGGCTTCCTGGGACCGCTCTTCAGACGCTCCGTACCTGAACCAGATCCATGGACATACCACCGTGCGGGGATGGTCCCAGGAACGGTGGTGGCCAGGTGCCGCCGCCATCATCCACCGTGGTGACCTGGTCGCCGATCAGGCCGCCAGGCAGGAGCTCGCCCTCATCGGAGACCGCCTGATCTGGGGGATCGACCCGGGACACTCAGAGTCACCGGCCACCACGTGGCAGCCGCTGGTCATCGCTCTGGAGGGGGGCCGAACGAGCCGCTGGTCGTCCGGCGGGAGCAACGGCGCCGCGGTGGGTGGGCTGTGATCAGTGGTCATGGCCGTGTTCCGGAGGCCACTGTGAGGGCCGAGTCATGACGCAAGTGAACGTCCCGACCTCGCACGACCAGCCCGAGCTCAAGCGAGTGATGGGACCGCGGCTGCTGCTGCTGTTCATCGTCGGGGACATCCTGGGAACCGGCGTCTATGCCCTCACCGGCTCGGTCGCCGGTGAAGTCGGCGGTGCCGTGTGGGCGCCGTTCGTGGTCGCGTTCGTGGTGGCGACGCTGACCGCGTTCTCCTACCTCGAGCTCGTGACGAAGTACCCGCAGGCAGCGGGCGCGGCGCTGTACGTGCACAAGGCGTTCGGGATCCACCTGGTGACGTTCATGGTCTCCTTCACGGTGATGTGCTCGGGAGTCACGTCGGCGTCGACCGCGTCCCGGGCGTTCGCGAGCTTCTTCAGCGAGGGGTTCGATCTGGGCTGGGGTGAGACCGGCGTGATGCTCATGGCGCTGGCGTTCATGGCAGGCGTCGCGGCGGTCAACTTCCGGGGCGTCGGTGAGAGTGTCAAGGCCAACGTCGTGCTCACGCTGGTCGAGGTGTCCGGGCTGCTCATCATCATCTTCATCGGCTTCTGGGCGATGTTCCAGGGCAACGCCGACTTCAGCCGGGTCGTGATGTTCGACACGGCAGAGGACAAGGGCGCCTTCCTGGCCGTGACCGCGGCGACCACGTTGGCGTTCTTCGCGATGGTGGGCTTCGAGGACTCGGTGAACATGGCCGAGGAGACCAAGCACCCCAGCCGGATCTTCCCGAAGGTGATGCTCACCGGCCTGGGCATCACCGGCGTCATCTACGTGCTGGTCGCGATCTCCGCGGTCGCGGTGGTCCCGGTCGGCGAGCTTGCCGAGGCCGAGGGCACGGCTCTCCTGCGGGTCGTCCAGATCGGTGCGCCCGATCTGCCGATCGACACGCTGTTCCCATTCATCGCGATGTTCGCCGTCGCGAACTCGGCCCTCATCAACATGATGATGGCAAGCCGCCTGCTGTACGGGATGGCGAAGGTGGACGTGCTGCCACTGTCACTGGGCAGGGTGCATCCGACGCGCCGGACGCCCTACGTGAGCATCATCTTCACCACCCTGATCTCGTTCGGCCTCATCGTCGCGGTGACCCGCTTCGTGGACGCGTCCGCGGTCGCGACGCTCGGGGGCACGACGGCCCTGCTGCTGCTCGCCGTCTTCACCCTGGTGAACGTCTCCGTCCTCGTGCTCCGACGTGACGCGGTCAGCCACGACCATTTCCACGCCCCGACGCCACTACCGGTGCTCGCGGCCTTCTCGTGCGCGTTCTTCGTCGGGCCGTGGACCGGCCGTGACTCCGCGCAGTACGCGGTGGCGCTGGGCCTGCTCACC
>CAZWXF010000170.1:0-3042 GCA_964638055.1 uncultured Bifidobacteriaceae bacterium
GGCTCGACCGGCGGGGCCACTCTCGACCGGCGCGGCTACTCTCGACCGGCGGGGCCACTCTCGACCGGCTCGGTCTCGACTGGCTCGACCGGCGGGGCCACTCTCGACCGGCGGGGCTACTCAGTCGTTGCGCTCGCGCCGGTCCTCCGGGGTCGGGCGAAGGCGTTCCGGGGGTGCCCCGCCGGAAGCCGGGTCCGGCGCTACCCCGGGCTCCGCGACCAGCACGCCGCTGCTCGATCCGACGACCGAGCCATGGCCGGGCCGCGACGGACCCGCTCCCCCGGCCAGGTCGTCCAGCCGGTCACTGATCTGCATCAGGGAGCGGGTGAGTTCGAGCATGCCCTCGGCCATCGCCTTGTGGAACGCCCCTGGCGGCAGGAGCGCGTCGCTGGCATCGATCGAGACCGACCCGTAGGAGACCGCGGTCATGAAATGGTATTCAGCCTGCGGAAGTCCCATGACACCCTCCTGTCCGCGAGCGGCGCCGAACGGACCCGCGGAACCGCCGGGCGGCGCACCGTCTGCGACCGGCCGGGTGCCGGCCACTGCGGCGATGGTAGGTGCGGGCCCTGCCTGAATGGAACGCTGCGCACCCCTCCGCGGAACCCGCCGTACCAGCAGATGCCGGTGCGGGTTGCGGTCCCAGGGCCGCGACACCGAGCAGGTCGTCCATGTCGAGGTGGATCACTCGTCCAGCCGCCGCAGCGCTTATCGAACCGAGCGACCGGCTCCTCGAGCACCTGATCGAGCAGGTCGCGGCGACGGCGGCCTGCGCTCAGCCCCCGGCGGGGTGTCTGCTGTACCCATGAGCGGTGTCCGCGCGATGCCAACTCCAAGCGCTGCGGGGACGGCCGCAGCCGCCCTGATCGGGACCACAGCCATGTTCCAGGTGGCTCTGGCCGCAGGGGCACCGTGGGGTGCTGCGGCGTGGGGCGGGCAGCACCCGGGAACGCTCCCCCGACGCCTGCGAGGTGCCAGCGCGGCAAGCGCCCTCGCGCTCGGGTCGCTGGCGTTGTTGGCCATGCGGCCCGACGTTCTCGAACCGACCGTGCGACGGCGGGTCCTGCTCGGCGCGACCGGGTACTCCGCGGTGGGCACCGTGATGAACGCCGCGTCCCGCTCCCCGGTGGAGCGGGCGATCTGGACCCCGGTCGCCGGGATGACCGCATTCCTGCTGTGGCGCGCCACCCGGGGCCTGCCCCAACCGATGCCGACCGCTGGACCCGCCTGACCGGCCACAGCCCAGCGAGCTGACACGATGCGAGTCTCGCCCCCGCGACCAGCACAGCACGGACATCCCTGCACCACACGCTCGATGGCAGCCTGCCGGCTGCCCCACTGACCCGAGCCCGTTCGTCAAGGGCTGGGCGGAGCCGCCAGCTCGTGCAGGTGAAGGTCGAGCGCGTGGGCGAGCTGGGCATGCTCGGGGAGGCGATCCGGATCGGTGACGATGCTGATCGTCAGCGTGCCGTCGTAGGACAGCGCCGCGAACGCGGCTGTGACATTGCCCGCGGTGGTGGTGACGGGCGTGATGCGCTGGACCGTGGCTCCTGCCAGGGAGAGAGGCGCGGTGGGTCCACGCAGGTTCGTGAGGAAGGTGTTGACGAGGCGCTGCCGGTCGACGAACCAGTGGAACACACCCAGCGCAGCCAGTGCGCGGAACGCTGGGCCGATCAGCGCGGCGGACGCCCCGCGGGCCCGGCTCCTGTGGGCGGCGGTGGTGCGGGAGACGTGCGTGAGCCGATCGAACATGGGGCCGGTCAGCGGGACGGTGACGGGCATGACGCCGACCTGGTTCCCGAGCTCGGTCCCGGGGTCGGTCGTGCGGCCCGAGACCGGAACGGACACCACAAGGGCGGGTGGGTGCTCGCCGCGGCCCGCGAGCACGGTCCCGAGGGCGGCTGTGGTCGCGACGAGCAGGACGTCGTTGACTGTCGCGCGGTTGCGGAGTGCGGCGTCCCGGACAGCGGCGAGGTCGATGTCGACGGAGGCGACGTTCCGGCGAGGACCCGTGGGGCTGTTCAGCGAGGTCCGGGGAGCGCGCGGAGTCCTGCCGAGCTCGGTACGTGCCGAAGCCAGCCGGCCGAGGGCGTGAGGGGTGGAACGGAGTATCCGGGAGGTCTCGGCGAGCCGGTCTGCCGCGAGCTCCGCGGTCGAGGGCATCACGTACCGCGACCCGTCAGGGCGGGCGACTCCTGCGCGGACGACAACCGCGGAGTCGACGTCTGCGGAGTCGACGTCGGCAGTGTTGGTGTCGTCGGCGTCTCGGTCGTCGCCAGGGGCATCGGCGATGCCAGCCAGCATGGCGAGCCCGCCGATCCCGTCGGCCAGGACGTGGTGGAGCACGACGACCAGTGCCGCGCCACCGTCGGACAGGCCGGTGACGACGACCGCCCGCCACAGCGGACGACTCCGGGGCAGCGGCTGAGTCACCGCGGAGGTGGCCAGGTCCAGCAGGGCGCGGGCGTCGCCAGGGGCAGGGCAGGTCCGCATCGACACGTGCCGAGTCACCTCGAAGGCGGGGTCGTCGACCCACACGGGGCGGCCGAGTCCCCGTGGCACCGGCATGAGGCGCTGCCGCATCCGCGGAATCCGTCCGATCCGCGCCGCCGCCACGGCTCGGACCCGCTCCGTATCCAACCCTTGGGAGCCGAGTCGCAGGACCGCGCCGACGTTCATCGCGACCGGTCCGACGTCGGTGGCCAGCTGGGTCAGGTCAGCCGGCGACACTCGCTCCACCCGGGCCCGACCTCGCCGCTGCACGCCCATGGGGGACCGCTGGATTCCGGTCACGCCGCGTGGGCGATCGATGGAGCCGGGACCTGTCGTGTCGCGTCGGGCCGAACCCTCCGGGCGGCACGCCGCGACGGGCCGACCATGGCGATCCGCACGGCCCACCTCCGGCACGATAAGTCGGGACCCGTCCACGCTACCCCGCACGGTCGAGCTCGGCGGGACGCGGCGGAACCGACCAGTCGAGCGGGGTGCCCGGCGGTCGCCTCGACAGGCTCGACGCGCGCTCGACACGCGCAACCGACGACG
>CAZWXF010000171.1:0-3022 GCA_964638055.1 uncultured Bifidobacteriaceae bacterium
CCGGCGGGGGTCAGCATGTCGGTACCTCGATCCGGGCGTGTCCCGAGGCGGCGCTGCGCTGGATCGCGTCGAGCACCTGCTGGACGGCCAGCCCGTCCTCGAAGGACGGTTCCGGCGTCGTGCCGACCTCGATCGCAGCGAGCAGCTTCGCCGCCTCGGTCGTGAACGTGTGGTCCCAGCCGAGGACGTGCCCCGGCGGCCACCACGCGGCCAGGTGGGGGTGCGCGGACTCGGTCACCAGCACCCGGGTGCGGCCCTCCCCCGAGTCGACCCACAGCTCGTTGAGCCGTTCGAGGTCGAAGCCGATCGACCCCGAGGTCCCGTAGACCTCGATGGTCAGGGCGTTCTTGCGGCCGAACGCCATCCGGCTGACCTCGACGCTGGCCACCGCGCCGCCGGACAGGCCGAGCAGCGCCCACGCCGTGTCGTCGACGGTCACCGCCTCGGGGCCGTCCGGGCCGGGCCGCTCCGGCACGAACGTGGCCAGGTGCCCGGTGGCCCAGGTGACCTCGTCATCGAGCAGGAACCGCAGCTGGTCGACCACGTGCGAGCCCAGGTCGCCGAGCGCCCCCGACCCGGCCAGCTCCCTGTGCAGCCGCCACGACGTCGGGGCGGACGCGTCCACCAGCCAGTCCTGCAGGTAGGCCGCACGCACCTCGCGGACCGCACCGATTCGGCCCTCCGCGATCAGTTCGCGGGCCAGAGCGAGCGCCGGGATGCACCGGTAGTTGAACCCGACCATGGACTGCACACCGGCGGCCCGCGCTCGCACAGCCGCCTCGACCAGCTCGACCGACTGCGCGAGCGTATTGGTGAGCGGCTTCTCCACGAGCACGTGCTTGCCCGCGGCCAGTGCGGCGAGGGCGATCTCGTGATGCAAGTGGCCCGGCGTGCACACGTCGATGATGTCGATGTCCTCGCGCTCCAGGACCCCGCGCCAGTCGGTGGCCGACTCGGCCCACCCGTACTGCCCGGCCGCGCGGGCGACCCCGACGGCATCCCGGCCGACGATCACCCGGCGGGCCACCGACGGGACCTCCGGGTGGAAGGCGCGGACGTTGCGCCAGGCGTTGGAGTGGGCCTTGCCCATGAAGGCGTAGCCGATGACGGCGACGCCGAGCTCCCGGGCGCTCACCTCGTCTCCGCCCCTCGGAGACCACTGGTCGCCGCGGCCCCCACCGAGCGCACGAGCTCAGACCCCGTCAGGTACCGGAGGAAGGCCAGCCCGTCGCGCGCGAGGTCGTCCTGGGTGGGCGCCAACGGCCGCCAGATCGAGGCGGCGGTGGCGATGGAGGCGTTGTCCGCGGTGAAGCTCTCGATCACGAGGGGCCCGACGTAGCCGACCTCGTCGAGCGCGGCGATGATCCCGTCCCAGTCGGTCTGGTCGTGACCCGGGGCACCCCGGTCGTTGCCGCACACCTGCAGATGGACCAGGTGCTCCCCGGCCGTCCTGATGGCATCGGCGCTGGAGCGCTGCTCGATGTTCAGGTGGTAAGTGTCCAGCGCCAGGCCGAGGGCCGGGCCTAGCAGCCCGTCCAGCCCGGTCAGCGCCTGCTCCACGGTGTTGACCAGCGAGGTCTCGTACCGGTTCAGCGGCTCGATGCCAACGCGCACCCCGCGCTCGGCGGCATGCTCGACGACGGGCGCGAGGTTCTCGCGCCACTCGCGGTAGGCGGCGTCCCGCTGCGCCGGGTCCATCCGCCAGACCCGCCCCGTGGCGGCGTAGAACGGGCCGCAGGCCGCAGCCGCGCCGATCTCCGCCGCGAGGTCGACGCAGGCCCGCAGGTAGTCCTGCGTGGCGGCCACCTCGTCGGGATCGGTCGTCACGAGGTTGCGCCCCGGGGCCATGGCTCCGACCACGCAGGGGATCAGCCCGGTCCGGTCCAGTGCGGCGCGGACCACATCGGGGGTGAGGTCTCCGACCTGCTCCAGGGGGAGCTCGACCGCGTCGAAGCCGAGGCCGGCGACCCGGTCGAGCATCGCACCGACTGCTGCGTCGGTGAGGGGGGACACCCAGATCCAGGTGTTCGCGCCGATTGCACGCATCGTGACCTCGTTCGGGAGGGGAGCCGGCAGACCGGGGGCTCCGCGCAGGGGAAGCGGCTTGGAGCCGGGTGGCGACGCTCGGGAACGTCACGTCGCCACCCGGTGTCTTGGGGGGCGCGTGGACGCCGGACCTCGACGCGGCGGCGTCCGGCGTCCACGCGTTCACTCAGCGGTTCTGCCAGGCCTCGGGGAAGCCGGGGAGGTCCTCGCCGCCGAACTTGGCGTAGTGCCCGTCCGGCATGCCCTCGTTGGCCTCGAGGTACTGCGCACGCTCGGCCTCGGTGATCGGAACCTGCGGGAGCACCCACTCCGTGGGCACCGACTCGCCGGCGAAGATCTTCTGGACCGCGAGCAGCGGGGTCCGCCACTGGAAGTTCGAGTAGACCGGCGCCAGGCCCGTCAGCTTCGTGGCCTCCCACTTGCGCAGGAAGCTCATCTCGTCCTCGCCGGTGATGATCGGCAGCGCGACGCCAGCGTCCTCGAAGGCCTCGATGGCCGCGACAGCGCCGTCACCGGCATCCATCCACACGCCCTTGACGCCGTCCTGGTTGATGGCGTCGGTCACGATCTGCTTGATCTTCGTGGGATCGGCCCCGGTGAAGTTGTCCTTGGCCTGGATGCCCTTCTCGTCGAAGATCTTCTTCGCAGCGGCCCAGCGCGTCTCGAGCACGTCGACGCCGGGCAAGATCCGCAGCGCGACCACCTTGTCGCCCGAAGCGAGGTTCTCGGACAGGAAGTTCGCGGTGTCGATGCCCCAGGCGTAGCCACCGATCGGGTGGATGAACGTCGTCGGACACGTGGTCTGCACGCCCCGGTCGAAGACGATGACCGGCTTCTCGGTGGCGCAGGCCCGCTCCACCGCAGGTGTCATCGCCGCGGTCGAGTTCGGCGAGATGACGAACGCGTCACAGTTGCCCTCGTTGATGAAGTAGTCGATGTCGGCGATCTGCGTGTCGTCGGAGTCCTGGGCGTCGCG
>CAZWXF010000172.1:0-2838 GCA_964638055.1 uncultured Bifidobacteriaceae bacterium
TCGCCGGTGGCCTGGGCGCAGCAGACGTATGCCTACGTCGATGACCGGTGGTGGCCGCTGCTGCTCTCGCTGGCGCTGACCACCGTGCTCGTCGTCCTTGCCGTGCGCCTCAACGCGCGGCGCGACTTCGCCGCCGGCCTGCGCCAGCCGCGCCCCGGACCGGCAGCGGGCTCGCCCCGGATGGCCAGCTCGATGGCCCTGGCGTTCCACAACCAGCGGGTCGCGGTGATCGCCTGGACAGCGTCGCTCGGGCTGTTCGGCCTGCTGTACGGGACGCTGCTGGGCGAGGTCGAGGGGTTCGCCGACGACCTCAGTGGGACGATCGAAGACGTCCTCGGTCCGGCGGCGTCGGAGAACCTGATCAAGGCCTTCCTGTCCCTGCTCGCCGTCCTCATGTCGATGTTCGCCTCGGTCTACGCGGCCATCGCCATCCTGCGGGCCCGGTCGGAGGAGACGTCCGGCCTCGCCGAGAGTGTCCTGGCCACGCCGACCTCGCGCGGTCGCTACCTGGCCGGCCACACCACCGTGGCGATCGTCGGGGGCGCTCTGGTGATCGTCGCGGGCGCCCTCGGGATAGGGCTGACCGGCTCGGCCGCTCTCGGGGACGCAGCGGTCCTCGGTCAGGTCCTGGCGGCGGCGATGGTGCAGCTCGTGCCGCTGATCCTCATCGTGTCGGTGGCCGTGGCACTGTTCGGGCTCGTTCCGAGGCTGACCGGCCTGGTCTGGGTGCCGGTCGGCTACGGGATGGTCGCCTCGATGATCGGCGGGCTGATCGGACTGCCGCAATGGGCCCTGGGCATCTCCCCGTGGGCCATCGTCCCGATGCTGCCGGCCGAGTCGTTCACCGTGTGGCCGGTGCTGGGGATGCTGGCCGTGTCCGCCCTGCTGCTGGCGGGGGGCTTCTGGGGACTGCGCCGACGAGATCTGCAGACCGTCGCCTGAGGCGGGTCGACTGGTGCGGGGGCGAGTCACGTCCGGTGCTTGGCCACCATCGCCGCCAGCCTCCGCGCGGTGTTGACATTGCGCACGGTCGCCTGTCGGTAGAGGGGAGTCCCGGCCATCCTCACCAGACGGCTGCGGGTGGCATCCCGCCGGCTGACCATCCAGATGAAGGCCCCCGGCGCGTGGCGGACATGCTCGATGCCCTCGCGCGGTTCGAGCTGGGCGCTCGCAGCCCTGGCGTCCACCCCGTCGAGCAGGTAGACCACGTCGGTCCTCATGGTCGGGTCGTTGACCCAGTCGGCGGGGATCGCCTGGGCGATCGCCTGGATGTCCGAGCCGGTGCGCACGAGCACTCGCGGACGGAAGCCGAACTCCGTCTCCAGGGCGTCCTCGGCATGGGTCGCCAGCGCGATCTCGTCATGTCCCTCGGCGTCGAAGAGGACGTTGCCGCTGTTGATGTAGGTCGCGACGTCGCGGTGCCCGAGCTGCTCGAAGACGCGCTTCAGGTCGGCCATCGGCACCTTGTTGGCCCCGCCCACGTTGATCCCGCGCAGCAGGGCGACATGGATCATCGGCTCAGCGTAGGCGCCGACCGCGCGACAGGCAGTCGACGCAGGCAGAGGCCCGGGCCGAGTGGGCGGGTCGTGGGAGGAGTCGTGAGTGGGCGGGTCGTAAGCGGGAGGGCCGTGACCCCGATCGCCGGCGGTCCACCAACCTGCGCGCCCTGGTCCCGCTGCCTCGGGAGGCGGGCGAGACTCAGGTCTGCGGGGCTTCGGTGTGCCCCTCGTAGAGGCCGATCTGATTGCCGTCCGGGTCCGACACGAGCGCCCACCAGCTGGTCTCGCTGATCTGCTCCTTGTCGTGGAGCACGGTGCCGCCGTTGGCTGTGGCCCTGGCCAAGCTCTCGTCGATGGAGTCGACCTCCACGAACGAGCGCGGCTGGGCGAAGTCCTCCTCCCGGCGGGCGAGCGCGCCACCGCTGATCTCGTTGGGCGCCTGCCACATCGGGTAGCCCTCGTAGCCGGGGGTCTCGGCGATCCGCCAGCCGAACAGCTCGCCGTAGAAGGCCGTTGCCCGGGCCATGTCCGTGACGGGGATCTCGAGGTGGGTGACGTCTCCATGCGGCATGGTTCCTCCTGAGGGGTCGGTCGATGCTGCTTGTGTTGTCGGACCCGCCGGATGTCGCCGAAGCTCCCAGGGCGTCGCGCGGCTCAGGTCCAGCCTCTGCCGACTGGACCGAGACGTCAAGGGAGGGCGACCCAGTACCCGGTTAAGGCGACTAGTCACTGAGAGACTAGAGTGGCGGCCATGTCGGTCCCGATGACGCTGCTGGGCCTGGTGGATGCCAGCCCCCGGCACGGCTACGAGGTGAAGAAGGTCTACGACGCGCACTTCGGCGTCGAGCGGCCGTTGAAGGTCGGGCAGCTCTACTCAACCCTTGGCCGCTTGGAGCGCGACGCGCTCATCGCTCCCGCGGGGGGCGGTCAGGACGGCGGGCCGGAGCGCACGGTGTATGCGGCGACCAGCCAGGGGCACATCCAGGTCGATTCCTGGTTGGATCAAGCCGAGCCGGAGGCGCCCTACCTGCAGTCGGTGGTGTTCGCCAAGGTGCTCCTCGCGCTGATGTCGGGGCGCCCGGCGGACCGGGTCCTCGAGGTGCAGCGGGCGTCCCACCTGATGCTGATGCGCCAGTGGACAGCGCGTCGCCGGGAGGCTGGAAGGACCGAGGCGGCGATCGCCGCGGACTTCGTGCTGTTCCACCTGGACGCCGACCTGCGCTGGCTGGACGCGACCGCGGCCCGGCTGGATCGGCTGGCGCAGGAGCTGGCTCCATGAGCGCGTCCGTCGAGCCCACGCCGGTCGAGCCGACGCCGGTCGAGCCAGTCGAGACCGAGC
>CAZWXF010000173.1:0-2758 GCA_964638055.1 uncultured Bifidobacteriaceae bacterium
CGTGGGACGAGCTCGACGACCTGGCGGTCACGTTCAACGACATGCTCGACCGCCTCGGCACCGCCTTCGAGGCCCAGCGTCGCTTCGTCGACGATGCCGGGCACGAGCTGCGGACCCCGCTGACCGTGGTGCGCGGACATCTGGAACTCATCGACGACGACCCGGCCGGTCGGGCCGAGACGCTGGCCCTCGTCGACGACGAGCTGGCCCGGATGGGCCGCCTGGTGGCCGACCTGCAGACGCTGACCAAGTCGACCCAGCCGTCGTTCCTGGACCGGGGCCCGGTGAACGTCGCAGACCTCATCGAGGAGGTGCTCAGCCGTGCCCGGTTCCTCGGCGACCGGACCTGGCTGCTCGACGGCACCGCCGAGGAGGTCATTCAGGCGGACCGCCACCGGTTGGTCCAGGCCCTCATGGCACTCGTGAGCAACGCCGTGGACCATACCCAGCCCGGCGACGTCCTGGCCCTCGGTAGCGCCCGCGTCGGCACAGAGGTGCTGCTGTGGGTGCGTGACACCGGGTCGGGCGTGCCCCCCGGGGCGCGCGACAGGCTGTTCGACCGGTTCGCGCGCGAGGAGGGCAGTGAGGGCACCGGTCTGGGCCTTTCGATCGTCGCGGCGATCGCGCTCGCCCACGGCGGCCGCGCGATTCTTCTCGATCCGGGGCCGGGCAGCACGCGGTTCGCCCTCGTGCTGCCGGCCGGTCCCGCGGGCGGGCAGGCCGAGGGCCGCGCATCGGCAGACGACCAGCTCGTCGGGGCGGGTCCGAGTGCCCATGGCGCCGAGCGCGCGGAGGACCCGACATGAGTCACATCCTGATCGTGGAGGACGAGAAGCGGATCGCGTCGTTCCTGGTGAAGGGTCTGAGCGCCGCCGGATATCGCACCACCGCGGTGGGCAACGGCCCGTCCGCGCTGCACGTGGCCCGCTCCGGTGAGTGCGACCTGATCGTCCTGGACATCGGCCTGCCCGGGATGGACGGACTGACCGTGCTGCGCACCCTTCGCTCAGAGGGCTCACCGCTGCCAGTGGTGATCCTCACGGCGAACGACACCGTGGCCGGCACGGTGGCCGGGCTTGAGAGCGGTGCTGACGACTACGTGACGAAGCCCTTCGCGTTCGCTGAGCTGCTGGCCCGGGTCCGGCGGCGGCTGGTGGCCGGAGCGCTCACTCGGGCCACACCCTCCGAGGGTCCGGACTGGCTGGCGGTGGAGGGCCTTGGGCTCGACATGCGCACCCGCCGGGCGCACGTCGAGGGCAGCTGGGTAGAGCTGAGCACCCGCGAGTTCGACCTGCTGCAGGCCCTCCTGGCCCATCCCGACACCGTCCTCACCCGTGAGCATCTGCTGCAGCAGGCGTGGGAGATCAGGCACGACCCCGGCACGAACGTCGTGGACGTGTACGTCGGCTACCTGCGCCGCAAGCTGGACCCCGGGCGGATCGAGACGGTCCGAGGCCACGGGTACAGGCTGTTGTCGCGGCCACGACGGCCGGCTCCGGGCGCCCCCAGCGTCGGAGCTGACTGACTCGACCCCACCGCTGCGGGGCAACCTCGTTGCAGGTCACGCATAGCGCTCGGTGATCGAGGCCTCGGCAAGGCGGGACAGCGCCTCGCTGATGTAGCGGGCCCGGTGCTCGCCGACGCCCTCGACCTGCTGCAGGTGGTCGACATCGGCCTCCAGGAGCGGCTGGAGGCCGCCGTGATGCTCGATCAGTCGCTCGCGCACGGCATCCGGGATGCGTGGGACCCGCGAGAGCATGCGGTGCCCGCGCGGTGACACCGGCGCTTCGAGAGCCTCGGTGCTCGCAGGGTGACCCAGTGCACGGGCCAGCGAGGTCGGGTCCAGCAGGTCGCTGGGACCGATCAGGTCGAGGGCCTCCAGGCAGCCCGACACAGTGCGAGCCCGGCGTCCCGCGCGCGTGGGCAGGTAGTCGCGCACCACCATCTCCCGGTCGACGTCGACGCCCGAGACCAGCTCGGCCAGCTGCAGGGCCACGAGCCGGCCCTCGGTGCCCAGCTCCAGCAGATAGGTGCCGATCTCGCTGGCGATGTGTCGGACCATCTCGAGGCGCTGCAGGGTCGTGCAGACGTCTCGCAGGGTCACCATGTCCTCGACCTCGAGGGCTGAGAGCGTGCGCGAGACCTCGTCGAGGCGCTTGGTGTAGCGCTCCAGGGTGGCCAGTGCCTGGTTGGCCCGGGAGATGACGGCGGAAGGATCCTCGACCACGTGGCGGCGTCCGTGCAGGAACAGGGCGATGCTGTTCATCGACTTGCTGACGCTGACGACGGGGAAGCCCGTCTGCCGCGACACCCGGTCGGCCGTCCGGTGACGCGTGCCCGTCTCGCTGGTCTGGATCGTGGGATCCGGCACGAGCTGAGCGGCCGCCCGTACGATCCGCCCCTGGGCGGGATCGATGACGACGGCGCCATCCATCTTGGCCAGCTCGCGCAGCCCGGTGGCGGTGAACTCGATGTCGAGGGGGAACCCGCCTGTCGTGAGGGCGTCGACCCGCTCGTCGTGACCCAGGACGATCAGCCCTCCGGTCCGGCCGCGGACGATGCGCTCGAGCCCCTCGCGCAGCGGCGTCCCTGGGGCTACCGCCGCGAGGGCCGCAGCCAGCTCCGGCTCTATCGCAGCCATCCCCTACTCCTGCTCGGGCCCGCCTCGTGCGCCTCGGCTCCTAGGGCCGCCGGAGGCGCAGTCTAGGGTGTGTCTCCATATCCACTGACGTTGCGAGCGGCGTTCGGTGCTGTGCAT
>CAZWXF010000174.1:0-2728 GCA_964638055.1 uncultured Bifidobacteriaceae bacterium
CTGAGAGCCTCTGGGGCCAAGTCGACACTGCTGCCGGCGATGCGAGCTTGCGGAGGCGGATTGTGGCGGTTGTCGACCTGAGCGAGATCACGCCGCTCATGCAGGGGTCGGTCGGGGGAAGGCTCCGGGTTGGCGGCGTTGATCGGCGCCGACGAGCGGGTTCCCCCCTGGGTTCTGCGTGTCGACGAGCGCCTACCTCGCGGGAACGGGCCCCGTGGTTGAGATCCTTGACGCGTTCACCCGTCTGGGTGGCGGTGCGGTGGCGGTCCGGTCGAAAGCGCCTCGGCCGAGGACCTGCCGTCCGACAGCTTTGCTGGCCTGCAGGATTCTTTCCTCGCAGTCGAAGGCGCCGAGGCCGTACTTGCCGCGACCGCGGCCTGCTGGGAGTCCCTCCACAGTCAGCGGGCGGTCGCGTACCGCACCGCGCGCGGCATCGACGACGGACTGTCGATGGCAGTCGTGGTCCAGCGCTGGATCCCCGCGAGTGTGTCCGGCGTGCTCTTCACCGCCAACCCGATGACCGGCTCGCGCTCCGAGATGACGATCGAGGCGGCGCTCGGACGGGGTCCGCAGTGGTCGATGGTTCGGTGACGCCCGACCGGTATGTGCTCGGCGAGCTGCCGGAATCTGCAAGTGGCTGCTTGACGCTGGCCATGTTCGGTGAGCTCCGGGACGTCGGTCAGCGGGTGCAGCAACTGATGGGAGTACCGCAGGACATCGAGTGGGCCTACGACGGCGGTGGCAAGTTGTGGCTGCTGCAGTCTCGGGCGATCACGACCCTGTCCCGCTTCCGAGGGACCGGGGCAGGCCGGGCCCCCGGGTCTACGTTGAGTTCGGGCACGTCCAGGGGATGCGCCAGCCGGCCACGCCGATGGGCATGGCCTCGCTGCAGGAGATGATCGCCGCGATATTCGCCACGTTCGCGTTTAAGGTCGAGGTGGTCGACATCGGGGGTCGCCTCTACGGCGATCTCACGGACCTGGTCCGGTACACGGCCACGCGGGACAAGGTCGTGAAACTCATGTCAGTCGACTTCGGACCACGGGCACAGAAGGCCGTGTCCCACATCCTGGAGCACCCCGACTTCACTGCCCTGCCCGGCAGTCCCCCGAAGGCCGAACGCAACACCGCCCAGACCCTGGGAACGCTCCGGCGAGCGGCGGTCGGGATCACCCGCAGCCTGCTGGCGCCGGAGTCGGCGCGCCGGCGCGCGATGACTGCCGTCGAGGAGATCCGGAGCTCGTCAGAGGCTATCCCGAGCAGGTGTCCGCGCTCGAGCGCCTCCAGGACGTCGCGTCCCACGAGTCCCCGGCTGCCGCCGATGTCTGGAGTCCGTGAAGCAGGCAAGTTCAGCGGCCTGTACGTCATACGCCGCAACCGCAAGCAACTCCTCCTGGTGGGCACGGAACTGTGCGAGCGCGGGCTGCTTGACCGGCCCGACGACATCTTCTTCCTCGACCTGGCCCAGGCGCGCGCTGCTGTGTCCGCAGCGGTGGACCACCGACCGCTGGTGGCCGCCCGGCGCGCCGTCCACGACCGGGAGATGCGCCGGCGTCACGTGCCAGTGGCACTTCTCAGCGACGGCACCGACATCGACGCCACGATGCAGGCCCAGGACCCGACCGGTACCGAGCTGACTGGCGTCGCCGCCTCACCCGGCACCGCCACCGGCCCCGCCCGCGTCATCCTCGACCCAAAGCAGGCCCGTGTCGAGCCCGGCGAGATCCTCGTCGTACCGACCACAGACCCAGGGCCGGCCAGGAGTGCGCGTGCGGGGGCGTCGCGCTGCTGGGCGTTTCATCCGGGCGTCTGTGAGTTCGGCCTCGATGCTGGCAGTGATCGGTGGGATGTCGTGCTCCAGGGTCCGGCGCACGATGTCGGTGTCAACGAGCAGGTAGCCGTGTGCGATGCGGTTACGTATCCCCCACATGAGCGGCCATGCGTCGCCGAACAGCTGATCCCGGGTGGCGCTGTCCAGCCGGGCCAGTGCCTCCACTCCGGCGGAGAGCCGCATGCAGATCGCATCGATCACCAGCTGGTCGCCCAAGTCGCCTTGGGCGTGCTGGCGCATCAACGCGAAGTGGGTCCGGGCCTCACGCAGCGATTCCTCCGGGGTCCGCGTCATAGGGCTATCGCCTCCGCGAGGACGCGGTCGCGCAGATCCGGTCGCAGGGCTGCCGCAGGGATCAGGTCGACGGGGGCGCCGAGCAGTTCGGACAGGCGCCGTTCCAGCGCGCCGAGCTCCATCAGGCCCATCGGAGTGCCCATGTCGAAAAGCAGGTCGATGTCTGACTGGGCCTGTTCGGTACCCGTGGCGACCGAGCCGAACACCCGGACGTTGCTGCCTCCGACCTGGTCGATCAGCTCACGGACCTCGCGGGCATGCCGACGCAGCCGCAGTGCCAGCCGACCGCGGCCGTGGAAGCGCAGCAGGCGGGACACCTCGGGCTGGCTCCGCCCGATCAGCGCAGCGATCTGCCCCTGGGTGAGGCCCTGCCGTGCTGCCTCGCGGACGGCGTGGACCAACTCGCCCCGGGCGTCGCGAACCGCCTCGTCGCTGCGCCGGGCTACCTCCGCCAGGTCCGCCATCACAAGCAGACGATAGCATGTGCTATGAAGGCCGGAAGGCGCGTCCATCACCTCGGCGCATCCTTACCTGCCCCACATCGCCGCCAATCGGGCGCGCTTCGGGTCTGCGAGATTCACCCCAGTCGAAGACGCACGCACG
>CAZWXF010000175.1:0-2710 GCA_964638055.1 uncultured Bifidobacteriaceae bacterium
TGGAGCTGCCCGAGCTGTTCATGGAGTTCATCTCCTCCATGACCGGCAAGTCGCCGTCCACCACCGGTGCCGGGTCGGAGGGTGCGCTGACCAAGGGTCCGTTCAATGCCCTGCCGGCGGTCATCGACCTCAACGCCGCGCTGCTCTCGTACGCCCTGACCGGGTGCGACGGCTGGCTGTCGGCCGCCGGCTATGTGGGGCCGCATGTCCGGGTCGACCACGACTTCTCGCTGCTGGTCCCGGAGCTGTTCGCCCGGCTGACCCCCGAGGAGCGCTCGGCGGCCAACCTCATCGCCGAGGGGTGCCTCGAGCCAGTCGAGGACTTCGAGCATGAGGGGCGCATCCTGCCCGCTTCCCGGCTGGGCTACCGCATGACCGAGAAGCTGGTGACGAAGTACTTCGGCCGCATCTTCCTGCACCCGCACGTCGTGTTCACCCCCGAGATGCTGCGCCCCGAGCTGCAGGACCCTCAGATCTTCGCCGAGTCCCTGGACACGATCGTCTCCACCCACGAGCGGGTGGCCCGGGCCTACTTCGAAGACGGCACGATCAGCCTCGCGATCCCGCCGTTGCGCGCGCTCCTGGAGATCATGGCGCACGGGCGCAGCGCCGAGGGCTGGAACCTCGCCAGCCCCGAGTTCCGGGGACAGTTCACCCGCGAGGCCGTGCTGGCGGCCGACTGGTACCGCGAGCGCCTCGACGCCAAGCAGGCGGCGGCCAGCCTGCGCGCCGACCAGGGCCTGGCCGCGATCGAGAAGTTCGTCACGACCCCCGGCAACGAGGAGCCTTGCGCCCGGCTCGGCATGGACCAGCGGGTGTCCGCCGCGCGGGCCGAGGCCGAGCGGCTGGCCGGGGTGCAGTTCCGCGGGCAGCTGGTGGGCACGGTCGGCAAGACCCCGCTGTAGCACCGCCTGGCTGCCCTGCCCTCCTTGAGCGTGGCGGATTCCACAACTTGTCCGAAACCTTCCGCGGGTCCGCTGCAACGGTGTAGGATTCGAACAGTAGTTCGAGGAACGGGGGTTCCAATGACAAGTGGCACGATCGTTCTCACCTTGCGAGCCAACGACCGACGCGCGGAGGTCGCGCTCGCGGACGCCTCAGGGGACGTGGGCGGGCTGTGGGCGCGGGCCACCGGGATCACCTCCGTCGAGCTGCCCGACATGGGCCTGACCGCTGGTGACCGCCCGACCGCCGACGTCGAGGTCCTGGCCGGTGCCCTGGCCGCCGTCGAGTACGAGCTGGCCCGCCGGATGCACGCCGCCGCCACGGCAGGTGCGCTGCCCCTGGTCGGCCCCGGGGCGATGCTGTCCGCCCGCGGATGGGCCGTCCCACACGCCCGCCGGCTGGCCCGCGCCGGCGCGCTGGCCGCCGAGCACCCCACTCTGGCCGCCGCGTGGGCCGCTGGGATCATCACCGCCAACCACGTCGACGCGATCGCCAGCAACACCGGCCCGCTGACCGCCGACGAGCTGGCCGCGGTGATCGCCGAGCTGGCCGACCGGTGGGGGTACTGGTCCCCTGCCCAGGTCACCCGACTGGTCATCGCCGCGGCGCGGCTGCTGCATCCCCCTCCCGACCCCACCGATGACGAGGCCGATGCCTACCAGAGCCGGGACCTGTCCTTCGCCCTGCTCGGGGACACCGTGCTGCTGTCGGGCACCCTGCCCCGCCTGGAGGGGGAAGCCGTGATGGCCGCGATCGACGCCCTCGCCGAACGTTTGCGGTCCACCGCCGACCACACCCCTCCCAGGGCCCGCCGTGCCGACGCGCTGGTCGAACTTGTCAACACCGCGGCCGCGAACGGCGCGCTGCCCACCCGCGGCGGGCTCCCGGTCTCGTTGAGCGTGACCCTTGAGCACACCCCCGTCGGGGACCCCGTCTGGAGCACGAGCCGGGGGCACCTGCTCACCCACGCCGAGCAACGATTCAGTGCCTGCGACCCCACCATCACGCCGATCGGCACGTGGAGCCTGTGCGCGACACCAGGCATCGCGGGACCGGGCGTGACCGAGGCCACGCCCGCAGCGCGCATCGCCGCCCTCGCCGCACTGCTGTTCGGCGGGCCCCGCCTCCCCCTGACCGTCGGGCGCACCTCGAGGACCGCCACCCCCGCCCAACGCAAGGCCCTTGCCGCCCGGGACAAGGGCTGCATCATCCCTGGCTGTGGGATACCGGCCGAGAACTGCCAGGCTCACCACATCACCGACTGGGCCGCCGACGGCCCGACCGACATCGAGAATCTGGCCCTGCTCTGCTGGACACATCACCGCCAGGTCGACCTCGGGATGTGGATCATCCAGCCCGCCGAGCCGCCGCCCGGACGCGCAGGACCCCAGTTCGGCGATCCCCTGGCAACACCATGGCCAGGGAACAACACATCCCCCTGGACCATTCGCCGAACCCAACGCACCCGCTGGCGACTGTGAACTCCGCCGTTAGCGCCAATACCATTCAGTTAGACGGTTGGACGGTGTAGGTCGGTGGATGCCCGGGCTGCGGCCAGTCGGCGTGATGGGCGCGTTTGACGTGCCACTTGACGTACTTGCGTTTGATGACGCGTGGTGCCGAGCGGTGGCGCCGGACGGGGTTGAGTCGGCGCAGGAGGCGGTGCACCTCAGTCCAGCCATCCGGGGCTGTCGCGGGCGTGCTGGTCAGGGGGGGAAAGCGCCCGGGTGGGCGAGGGTCTGGCGGGTGATCCGCAGCGCGGCGA
>CAZWXF010000176.1:0-2565 GCA_964638055.1 uncultured Bifidobacteriaceae bacterium
CGCGACGCTGTGACCGCGACGCTGTGACTCAGGACCCGCCCGTGATCAGCCGCAGGCTGCTGGCCGAGTTCGTGGGCACGGCGTTCCTGGTGGCCGCCGTCGTCGGGTCGGGGATCGCCGCCTCCCGGCTGTCGCCCGACGACCCGGGTCTGCAGCTGCTGGAGAACGCCCTGATCACCGGCGCCGCGCTGGTGGCCCTCATCCTGGCCCTGCAGCCGGTGTCCGCCGCGTTCAACCCGGTCGTGACCCTGGTCGAGCGGACGATGGGGCTGATCGGCACCCGCGACGCGGTCCTGACGGTGGCGGCGCAGGTCGCCGGCGGCATCCTCGGAGTCGTCGCCGCCAACCTGATGTTCGACCTCGACCCGGTCACCATCTCCGGGCACGACCGGACCGGCGCCGGACTGTGGCTGGGTGAGGTCGTCGCGACCCTCGGCCTCGTGGTGGTGATCTTCGGAAGCCTGCGTAGCGGTCGCACCGAGACGATCGCCTTCGCGGTCGGTGGCTACATCACCGCCGCCTACTGGTTCACCAGCTCGACCAGCTTCGCCAACCCCGCGGTGACCACCGCACGGATGCTCTCGGACACCTTCGCCGGCATCGCCCCGGCCTCGGTCCCGGCCTTCGTCCTCATGCAGCTCGCGGGCGGCGCCCTGGGGCTGCTCGCCGTCCGAGCGCTCTATCCAGCCCCGTCCGCCCGCGACCTCATCCCCGAGGGAGCCCCATCATGATCACCAAAGCCCAGGACCAGGAGACGCCATGCCCGCCAAGCCCACCGTCCTGTTCGTCTGCGTGCACAACGCCGGACGATCCCAGATGGCCGCCGCCTACCTCACCCACCTCTCCGAGGGCCGGATCGATGTCCGTTCTGCCGGCTCCGCGCCAGGCGAGCGGGTCAACCCTGCCGCCATCCAGGCCATGGCGGAGGAGGGCATCGACATGAGCCGTGAGATCCCGAAGCTGCTCACCGTGGATGCGGTGAAGGCCAGCGACGTCGTGATCACGATGGGCTGCGGAGACGCCTGCCCCATCTTCCCCGGCAAGCGCTACGAGGACTGGGAGCTCGACGACCCCGCCGGCAAGGGCGTCGACGCCGTCCGCCCGATCCGTGACCAGATCAGGGGGCGAGTCCAGCACCTGATCGCCGAGCTCCTGCCCGAGGCCGACACCACCCACGCACTGCCGACCTCGTCCTGAGCCTCCCCCGCTCCCGACGTCCTCCCGGGCCGAGGCGGTCGAGCATCAGGTGTCGAACTCCACGTCCACACGGGATGCTCCTCGCCATGGCGCGAGCTGCTCGGCCGCATCTCGGAGCGACTGCTTGTCCCGATCGGGCAGGGATGCGAACGCCGTGACGGTGATGGTCAGCTTCCGGCCGCTCCTGCGTGGCCGCCACGTGCCCACGATGCTGCCGTTCGCGAGGACCGTGCCCGGTTCGCCGATCGTCTTCCAGATGTCCCGGTGGTACGTGCGGTCGACGATCGTCTCTCGGTCGCGCATCTGCGTGTACGGGTCGCGTGGCGGGAGCAGCCGCACGCCCGTCGGCCTCGGTGCTGCCCGCAGGGCGTCGAGGTCCTCGGTGAGTATCCAGGACGTCCTGTCGAAATCGACCCGCGTCAGCTCCTCCTCGACCAGGCTCCACCAGGGGTCGGTGTCTCCGGCATGGATCCCCACCCACGCGGCGAAGTCCCCGCGGGTCGAGGGTCCGTAGCAGCGCAGGTAGCGGCGAAGCAGCTCGGCGCGCGCCAGGTCCGGGTCGACGTCCGGGATCGGGTGGCCGAGCCATTCGTCGACCAGGACGAACGGTGCTCTGTTCCCGGCGAGAGGGGCGAAGCACAGCACTCGCTGCAGCGTGAGGATGCGGATGCAGAAGTGCACGACGCCCTCACCGAGCGGCTGGCCCGCGGCGTAGGGACCCTGCTCCGCCCAGATGTCGCGTTGCCTCTCCGGCAGTCCGGGGCCGATCCGCCCGGCGATCGCCGCGCCCAGCTCACCGATGGCGAGCTGACGCCCCGACAGCACGTCACCGACCTGGGCGCCGGTCAGGCCGACCGCCTCGGTCAGGCTCATCCCGAGTCTGTCCAACGCCGGCACCACGCCGGGAAGGAGGTGGCGCATCGCCTCCTCTGTCGGCGGGAGCAGTCCGGTGGTGAACACCGGAGCGTCCCTGACCGGGAGGTAGAACGGTGCGCCACGCATGCACCAGGTCCGCAGCAGGCTCTTCTCCTCGCCGACCGCCTCGGCCACCCGTTCCGGCGACAGGTTCCGCACCCTGGCGTGCAGCGCGAGCAGAGCCGACCCGGGTGGGCTGTCCTGGACACCGCACCGCCCGGCCGCGTCGAGCAGCCCGCCCTCGCCCAGCCGCTCGGCGAGATGATGCGCGCCCAGGCGGAACGCGATGACGTCGCCCTTCGACACCCGATCCACCACCCGCCCACACTAGGGATGTGCTGATCAGTGGGCCATGTCGATCCCACCGCCGGCACGGGCGTCACGGTCACGGCGTGACTGGCGCTGGGCTGACCTGGACAGGCTTGAGCACGTCGAGACCCCGCCGGTCGAGCC
>CAZWXF010000177.1:0-2508 GCA_964638055.1 uncultured Bifidobacteriaceae bacterium
CTGGCGGGATCCTCCGAGCCTGCTCCCAGCGTCTTCCCAGCGAACGCTTACAGGGTGGTCACCGGATCGAGCTCGGGACCTGACGCGGCTGTCGTGTCATGGAGGCATCCGAGATCAGGAGGCGAATATGACGCTGGAGACGCAGGGTAGGCGGGGACGTGCAGTGACGTGGGGAGCGGGCACGCTCGCTCTCGCCGGAGTGCTTGCGTGGGGCGGGCTGGTGCCGACGGGGTCGGCGTCGACCGCGATCCCGAGCGGGGCGGCGACGGCTGACTGGCGACCCGGTGAATGGGGACGCGACAACGCCTTCTCGGAGGAGGGTGGCTGGTACCCGGGCGACGGCTCCGCCATGCCGGACGGTCCGTGGTCCTCGACCGCCTCGACGACCGAGCATGTGCTCAGCCGGACGGCTCAGGAGGCGGCGGACGCCGTGACGCCATCGGTGGTGAACATCGACACCGTCATCGACTACGGCACGGCGGAGGCAGCCGGAACCGGCATCGTGCTGAGCGCCGACGGGTACGTGCTCACCAACCACCACGTCGTCGAGGGTGCGACCTCGGTGACGGCCACCCTGGTCGGCAGCGCCCGGACGTACACCGCCACCGTGGTGGGCTATGACTCCACCTCCGACCTGGCGGTCGTCAAGCTGGCGGACGCCACCGGGCTGACCCCCGCGGAGCTCGGGGACTCCGACGACGTGCAGGTCGGCGACCTCGTCGTGGGAGTCGGCAACGCCGGCGGTGACGGTGGGGAGCCCACGTCCATCGAGGGCACGGTGACCGCCCTGGACCAGACCATCACCGCCACCGATGCGATGGGTGGCGACGTGCAGACCCTCACCGGGCTCGTGCAGACCGATGCCCCGATCCAGTCGGGCCAGTCCGGCGGGCCGCTGGTGGACGAGTCGGGCGCCGTCGTCGGCGTCGACGTCGCGGCCTCGACGACCGGCGACGGTTCGAGCACCGGCGGGTATGCGATCCCGATCGACCATGCCGAGGAGGTAGCCCGGGAGATCATCTCCGGCTCCGGATCCGACACGGTCCACATCGGCGGCTCGCCGTTCCTCGGAGTACAGGTCAGCGATCCAGGGGATGGCCTGGGTGGCCAGGCCTGGGGTGAGGGCCCGTTCGGCACCACCTCACAGGATCAGGGCAGCACCACGACCGGCGACGAGGGGCTGGCGATCGTGGGCGTCGTGGACGGGTCGGGCGCCCAGGCTGCCGGACTCTCCGCCGGGGACACGCTCCTGCAGCTCGACGGCGACCCGCTGGGCACCGCCGATCAGCTCGGCGCCCTCATCGGCCGGCACGCGGTTGGGGACCGGGTCACGGTCACCTGGGTCGACGCGGACGGGGCACGGCACTCCGCGATCGCGACCCTCGGCCAGGGGCCGGTCGGCGACTGACTCCATGCCTCACCCGCCCGCCGCGCCCGAGGAGCCGTCGAGGTCACCGGCGTGTGAACGCTTGGTTTCCGCGCTGGCCTTCGCAGGCAGGGGGGCACAGAATCAACGGGTGACCGCCTCGGAGAACGCAGCGATCAACTTGCGCCTTGCCGAGCTCGGACTGCCACTGCCCGACGGGTTCGAGCAGACCGAGTCCGCCCGCCTGGTCCGCCCGATCCTCAACCGCCAGCGCGAGCTGAGCCGCCGGCTGGCCCACCGGCTGTGCGCGGCTGACGGGCGCATCCAGGCGTTCCTCGACGACTTCCTGGCCGACACCGGCGAGCAGCCCCGCCTTCCAGCGCGCACGCTGGTCCTGGACGAGCCCGGGCTGGCCAGGCGGCTGTCCCTGCCGTTCGACGGTGACTCGTTCACCTCGCCGCTGCTGGCCAGCTACCGACTGGCCAACGGCGTGCTGCACAACCCGGCCAACGACCGCCGCACGACCGCGGGCGTCTTCCACATCGCCGAGGGGGGACTGCCCATCCCCGACGACAAGATCGCGGTCCCCCGGCTGGCCTTCGCCCGGCTGCTCGGCCGAGCCTTCGAGCCGCCCGAGGTGGACAAGGTCCTGCCCTACTCGGCAAACCAGGCGACACCGGCTGCCTGCTTCGTCTCGCTGCAGCTGCGTCCGCTCGTGGCCCCCGGCATACCCGGCTACGTGCGCGAGAAGCGGATGGAGACGCGGTTCATCGCGCCGGGTGGGCTGGTCTCGAACCTGGACTTCGTGGAGGCCATCTTCGGCAACGGCGGCGATCCCTACCTGCCGGAGAACGATGCCTCACTGGAGCCGGCGACGTGGACCGGGCACACCGGCTGCGTGATCCTGGCCCCGCACCTCGTCCGGGTCACGAAGCAGGAGCTGGGCCTGCCGCACGTCGATGAGGCGACGGCCCGACAGCGCCGGGACGGGGTGGCCTGGGCCAGTCCCGACGAGCTCTACAACGAGGGCCGCGCCTTCAAGATCTGCGCCCGCGATGCCCGGGGCGTGATCGTGACGATCATCGCGGACAACTACTTCGGCTACTGCAAGAAGGAGGTCAAGACCCAGATCTCCTACTCGG
>CAZWXF010000178.1:0-2500 GCA_964638055.1 uncultured Bifidobacteriaceae bacterium
TGTCCGTGGCCGTGACAAAGTCCCCGGTGGTGGCCAGTTCTAGGTCCCCGGTTTTGGCCAGGTGAAAGTCCCCACTCTTCGTTTCGTCGTGTCGTGACAGGGCGTGTGAGCCCTGCGTGGTGACCGTGGCGGTGCCAACCAGTCACTGATCACCACGCAGGGGTCTCCATTGAAGAACGCGAGGGAACGGATGGACGTGATTGCTGCCTACCAGCAGGTGGGCTCGTATCGGGGTGCGGCCGCGATCTGCGGTACGACCCACAAGACGGTGCGTCGGATCATCGAGGCGCACGAGGCGACCAGTTCTGGGGCTCTTGCGCCGGAGCCTCGAGCCCGCAACTACGACGAGGTCGCGGACCTGGTGGCCGAGAAGGTGGCTGCGACGAAGGGGCGGATCTCGGCCAAGCGGCTGCTGCCGGTGGCGCGGACGGCTGGCTATGCGGGGTCAGCCCGCAACTTCCGCCGGCTGGTCGCCCAGACCAAGCGCACCTGGCGGTCCGGCAACCATCGGGGCCGCCGCCCAGGAGTGTGGTCGCCCGGGGAGACGCTGGTCATCGACTGGGGCACGTTGGGCGGGCTGCACGTGTTCTGCGCGGTGCTGGCCTGGTCGCGGTGGCGGTTCGTGCGGTTCGCCGCCGACGAGAAGGCCACCACGACCCTGGCGATGCTCGCGCAGTGCTTCGAGGCCCTGGGCGGGGTGCCGAAGGTGGTGCTGGCCGACCGGATGGGGTGCCTGAAGGGCGCCGTCGTGGCCAACGTGGTCGTGCCCAGCCCGGACTACGTGCGGTTCGCCGCGCACTACGGGTTCCGGCCGGACTTCTGCGAGGCCGCCGACCCAGAATCGAAGGGGATCGTGGAGAACCTGGTCGGCTACGCCAAGGCCGACCTGATGGTCCCCGCGCTCCCCTTCGCGGGGATGGCCGCCGCGAATGAGGCTGGCGCCGCATGGTGCATCGAGGTCAACGCCGCGGTCCACTCGGAGATCTGCGCGGTCCCGGCCGAGCGGCTCGCCCGTGAGCGGCAGCTGCTCGGGGCGTTGCCGTCGCTGCGCCCGCAGGTCGGCCCACCGCCGATCAGCCGGCGGGTCGACCGGCTGTCGTGCATCCGGTTCGCCTCCGCGCGCTACTCGGTGCCCAACACTCTGATCGGCGCCACGGTGACCGTGCTGGTCAACGAGCAGGCCCACACCTTGCAGGTGATCGTGCCCCTGACCGGGGAGATCGTGGCCGAGCACACCCTGGTCGCCCCGGGCGAGACGTCGATCGTCGATGCCCACTACGGCGGTCCCCGCCCCGACACACCCCGGCGGGCCCCGAGGCCCAGAACCGCCACCGAGCGGGCGTTCCTGGCGTTGGGGCCAGTCGCCGAGCAGTTCCTGACTGGGGCAGCGGCCGCCGGTGTCACCAAGCTGCCCGGGGAGATCGAGGCGATCCTGACCCTGCACGCCGCCCACGGCACCGACCCGCTCCTCGCCGCGCTGGGTCGGGCGGTGGCGTTCCGGCGGTGGCGGGCCGCCGACGTCCGGGCGATCCTGGCCACCAACGGTCACGCCCCCCGACCCACCAGCCCGGGGCAGGCCCTGGTGCTGACCCTGCCGGTCGTGCCGACCCGCTCGCTGGACGCCTACCGCATCGGCCCCAGCGGGGGTGATCCGGCGTGACCGCTACCACCCCGCCACCGCTGCCCGCCGACCTGGCCGAGGGCTTGAAACGGCTGAAGATGGCCGCGATGCGCCGCCTGGCCCCCGACCTGCTGGTCACCGCCCGGACCCAGCGCTGGAACCCCGAGGAGTTCCTGCGCACCCTGGTCGAGGCCGAGATCACCTCCCGGGACGCCTCCAACACCGCCGCCCGTCGTCGGGCCGCCTCGTTCCCGGTAGTCAAGACCCTCGAGCAGTTCGACGTCGCCGCATCGTCGATCCCGCCGGCCACGTTCGACTACCTCGCCAGCCTGGAATGGATCCGGGCCGCGGAGAACGTCTGCCTGATCGGTCCAGCGGGCACCGGCAAGTCCCACATCCTCATCGCCCTGGGCGTCGCCGCCGTCGAGCACGGGCACAAGGTGCGCTACTTCACTGCCGCGGACCTGGTCGACACCCTCTACCGAGGGCTGGCCGACAACAGCGTCGGGCGGGTCATCGACGCCCTGCTGCGCAACGACCTGATCCTGGTCGACGAGCTCGGGTTCGCCCCGCTGGACGACACCGGCGCCCAACTGCTGTTCCGGTTCGTCGCCGCCGCCTACGAACGCCGCTCCCTCGGGATCGGGTCCCATTGGCCGTTCGAAGCCTGGGGCCGATTCCTGCCCGAACACACCACCGCCGTCAGCATGCTCGACCGGCTCCTGCACCACTGCCACACCGTTATCACCGACGGCGACAGCTACCGAATGAAACAAGCACGAGCCAAAGGAGGAACCCGCATCAAGACCAGCTGAACAACCGCGAGGAGTGGGGACTTCCAGCTGGCCACAAACGGGGACCACGAACTGGCCGTTGACA
>CAZWXF010000179.1:0-2444 GCA_964638055.1 uncultured Bifidobacteriaceae bacterium
TAGCCGACGTGATCAGCGCGCTGTACCTCGTTGTGGGGAGTCAGGTGGTCGCGTCGAGGGGTTCGCCGACGGAGAGGCTGGCCGAGCCCCGGGCTGTTGACCTGGCGGATTGGCGGGGCTGGCCGTTCGCTCCCGGAGCTGGTCTGCCGGGTTCTTTTCGGCCACCCACGCGCCGGAGAAGCCCCGCGCTGCCTGAGCCCGCAGGTCGGCGGCCAATCGGGTGTACCGCGATTGCAGGGCTGCCAGTTGGGCTGCGGTCACGCCGTAGCGCTCGACGTCGTCGTGCGTGATCCGGCGGGCGCCGTCGAGCCGCCAGAGGAACATGTCGTAGCGGAAGCCGGGGTCACGCTCGGCTGCGGCACTGAGCAGTTGCTCATCGCTGAACCGCCCCGAGCTGCGGATCGCGTCGACGTCGAGGTAGTCGCGGACCTCGCCCCTGCTGTACAGGGCGCCGACTTTGCTACCCACCGCATCGTCGAGGCTCAGGACCGGACCCACAGCAAGGCGCACCGGCTCGTCGGCCCGCCAGTCCACGCCGAGGTCGACGTCGAGTTGGGCACCTTCTTCAGTGACCACGTGGAGCCGGGCGAAGTGCGCAGCGCGACGCGTCAGCTCCACCCGGCATCCGCTGCTGCGCAGCCCGGCGGTCACCTGATCGACCGCCACGGCGAACGCGTCCTCGTCGGCGTTGGTGGTGAACAGGTCGACGTCCTCGGTGGGACGGTCGATCATCCCGTGCTCTCGGATGGCCCCTGATCCGGCCAACGCGAACCCCTCAACGCTGTCCAGCGCGATCCGGGCCACCTCCCGCTGCGCGGCGGTGTCCCGGGACTCCTGGCTCACGCCGCAGCCGACGATCGCAGCTCCGGGAATCGGGCCTGCCACATCGCCAGCACCCGCAGCGGCAACAGCAGCTGCGGCCACACCGCGATCAACAAGTCGCGGTTGAGCACCTGCACCAGGTCCTCGACGGTTCCCTCGTTCAAGACCGCCCGATAGGCCATGCGCAGCTCTCCGGGACGATCCAGATCCACCCGGCCGCCACCCGGAGCCCACAACACCGAGTGGGACAACTCGAACGTCCCCCCCGCGGGTCCATGCAACTGCTCGAGGTGATCAACGATCGCGTACGGCTTCACGTCGCGGAAGAAGACCCGCGCTGCAGCCCCGGCTGAAGCACTGGGCTGGCCGTCCATCGCAACCCACCTCCTCCCGTGACACCCACACGGTACACAGCACGGCCCGCAGCGACGACCCGCACACACGCGTCGCCGGGATCCACCACGAGGCCCGGGCAGCGCCGCCACCGGGACGGGGACTGCTGAATGGCTCCGCCGCGTAGGGCGCGCTCACGCGGCGTCGACGGGCCTAGCGTCGCTGGTGAACGGGTGCCTGCCGCGTTGGCGGCGAGCGGGGTCTGGCCTGTCGCGGGGTCGCCGCGTGAGGTGACCCGATGTCCGCTTCCACGACTCTGCTTCCGTTCCAGCCGGCCACCATGTCGACCGCCCAACTCGCGGCGGTGTCCTTCCTGGCCCGCTACTCCGGGCGGACGCACACCCTGTACACCTATCAGCTGAAGCGCTGGTTCGGCTGGTGTGAGACGAACGCGCTGGATCCGCTGGTCGGGATCCAGCGGGCCCACGTCGAGCTCTACATACGCGGCCTTGGCGACTCGGGCCTGATGGACTCCTCCGTGGTGACGATGATGCACGGCGTGCGGGGGTTCTTCCGGTTCGCGCACATCGACGGGCTGATCACCGCCGACCCGGCGGTCTACGCCCGGCTGCCCAAGGTGCAGCGCGACGAGTCGCGCACCCAAGGGCTGGACCGACTCGAACTGATCCGGTTCCTGCAAGTCGCCCAAACCATCACCGTCCACCACGGCGCCCTGGCCTTCCTGCTCGGGATCAACGCGCTGCGTGCCTCGGAAGCGGCGGCTGTGCGCATCGAGGACTACGCCGACACGCTGCGCGGGTATCGGGTGCTGCACCTGGTCGGCAAGGGCAACAAGCCGGCGACCATGCCGCTCACTGTGCCCGTCCTGCGTGTCTTGGAGGCGTGCCGCGGCGAGCGGACATCGGGCCGGCTGGTGCTGCGGCCGGTCTCCGGCAAGCCGATCGACCGCCGTGACGTGTACCGGATGGTCGCCAGAATCGCGAAGACCGCGCAGATCCCAAGGCACATCAGCCCCCACTCGCTGCGCCAGGCGGCGATCACCAACGCGCTGGACGCCGGCGTCCCGCTACGCGATGCGCAGATCCTCGCCCGGCATGCCGACCCGCGCACCACCGAGCACTACGACCGCGCCCGCGGCAACCTCGACCGTCACGGCGTTCACTTCCTCACCGCCTACGTCGCCGGCGTCTGAACAACCCACGACCGGACCCCCTGAGCGCGTGGCAGGTGCGTCGTTTCCGCCCAGTAGGACTCGGCAGAGACCTGAG
>CAZWXF010000180.1:0-2364 GCA_964638055.1 uncultured Bifidobacteriaceae bacterium
CTGCAGGATCACCAGGACGGTCGCCGTCACCCATCCCTCCACCCCGGGCAGCGTGCGGGCAAGGAACGTCGGGCCGGCGACGAGCAGCGGGATGATCACGATGAGTCCGGCTAGCCCTGCCACGTACACGCTGAGTCCCACGACCTTCGACATGAGGAACGACCGCAGGCCCTCGCGGCGGTACACGATGGTCATGGCGTTCACCAGGGTGTCCACGACGCGGGACCCAGCCCAGATCGCGACCCCGACGCCGACGAGCCCCAGGGCCGTGCTGCCCTTGACCAGCAGGTCGTCGAGAAGCGGGACCAGCAGCTCGTCGATCGCCTCCGGGGTGAGCACGTTCTCGGCCACCTCGAGCAGGCGGTCGCGGAAGCCCTCGACCGCATCCACGCCCAGGATCGCCTCCAGGTGGGACATGCCCGCGACGAGACCCAGGATCAGCCAGGGCAGGGCGAATATCCCCCAGTACGACGCCTCGGCGCACAGTCCCGGGAGGCGGGTCTGGTAGGCGACCAGGAAGGTCTCCCCGAGTGTGCTGTCACCGAGGCGCTGGCTCGCTCGGCGCATCCACCTGGCCACGGCCCGACCTCCGCCAGCGCAGGGGCGCCGCCAGCACGCCCGCGAGTCCACCGGATGTGCCCGGGGCAAGCGTCCCAGGCCGATCCGTCCCGGGGACCGCACTGACCGCGGCCCGCCGGGCCGCAATCTAGCCGACGGCGCCCGACGGGCGGGGGCTGACGCGCAACCCCGAGCCATGCCAGGCGCCCGATGCCTTGGGCCCACAGGCGCGCGCGCCGGCCGATGGCGCACCAGCCCTCACGCGCGCCGTGGCCTGCGGAGCCCTCTCTCGCGGGACGCTGGGCTAGGTTTGTCCGGATCGATCCGCCCCCGCAGCCACTGGAGAGCCCTTGACGCACGAGTGCGACATCCTCATCGTCGGAGCCGGGCCGACGGGACTCTACGGTGCCTACTACGCCGGGTTCCGGGGCTGGACCGTCGTGGTCATGGACGCGCTTCCCGAGGCCGGTGGTCAGCTCACGGCGCTCTATCCGGAGAAGGAGATCTTCGACGTCGCCGGGTTCCCGTCGATCCGCGGCCGTGTCCTCGTCGAGAACCTGCTCGCGGCCGCTGCTCCCTTCAAGCCGACGTACCTGCTCGGAGAGCAGGCCGTCGAGCTGGTCACGAGTCACGAGGGTCCGGTCGTGGTCCGGGGGGCCCAGGGCAGCGAAGTGCGGGCGAAGGCGGTGATCATCACCGGGGGGATCGGCTCCTTCACGCCGCGGGCGCTGCCCGCTGACGACGGCTGGGTCGGGCGCGGCCTCGTGCACTTCGTGCCCCGCCTGGCAGATCACGCCGGGCAGGACGTGGTCATCGTGGGCGGAGGGGACTCGGCCTTCGACTGGGCGTACAGCCTGGCCCCGATCGCGCGCAGCATCGCCCTGGTGCACCGGCGCGAGGCTTTCCGGGCACACGCCTCCATGGTCGAGACCGTGCGGGGGATGGGCGTCGCGCTCTACACGAACTGCGAGGTCGGCGCGATCCGCGGCACGCCGGACGGCGTACGCGTGGCCGCGGTCGACATCCGCCACAAGGTCACCGGCGAGGAGATCTCGCTGCCCGCCCAGACGGTCGTGGCGGCGCTGGGCTTCATCGCCAACATCGGGCCCATCGCGACCTGGGGGCTGGACCTGGCCAAGCGGCACATCGTTGTGGACACGACGATGGCCACCAGCCTGCCGCGCGTCTTCGCTGCGGGCGACATCGTGACGTATCCCGGGAAGGTACCGCTCATCTCCGTCGGCTTCGGCGAGGCCGCACTGGCCGTGAACAATGCAGCCCCTGCTGTGGACCCGAGCATGGGCATCTTCCCCGGCCACTCATCAGGAGGCTCGGCGGAGTGAGCGAGCAGAGCAGGCCCCGCACCCCGAGCGCGCTGTCCCACCACAGTGTTGTCGACGATGCCTCCACGCACGACGGCGTCGTCGGGGCCTTCGAGGACGTCCTGGTCGGCAACGACCGCTTCGCCGCCCATTTCCACGGCCTCGGGCTGCCGGGGACGGCGGCGAAGGGCCTGGCGATCATCACGTGCATGGACTCGCGCATCGACCCTCTCAAGATGGTCGGGATGGGCGCGGGGGACGTGAAGATCATCCGGAACGCGGGATCGCGCGTCACCGACGACGTGCTGCGCACGCTCGTCCTGGCCACCTACCTGCTCGGGGTGCGGCGTGTCCTGGTCGTGCCGCACACGCGTTGCCGCATGGTCGGCACCAGTGAGGAGGACATCCACGGGTTCATCGGCTCCCAGTTCGGGGTCGACACGCGCAGCATCGAGTTCCGAACGGTCATGGACCAGAGGGCCGC
>CAZWXF010000181.1:0-2341 GCA_964638055.1 uncultured Bifidobacteriaceae bacterium
GACGCCGAGGAGAGGTTCCCCACCCTGGCCAGGGAGCTCCACGTCGCCGCCAGCTCCCCGTTATGCAGGTCGAGCGAGTCCTGCAGTGCCACCAGCACCTTCGGCCCGCCCGGGTGGCAGATCCATCTCGTGATGTCGCCGAGCTTCAGGTCGTGATCGGACAGGAACCCCTCGACGTCCGCGCGGACGTACTGCGTCACCACGTCGGCGACATCGTTGGCCAGCACCAGCCGGAAGCCCGTGGCCCCGATCTCCCAGCCCATGGTCTCCTGCGTGTCGGGGTACATGCGACTGCGTGAGCCGATGACGCGCGGGCCGGTGATTCCCATCCTGCGCGCCCGATCCGCCCCGACCATCACGACTGCCGCAGCCCCGTCCCCGAACAGCCCGCTGGCGATGGCGTTGGGAACCGACAGGTCGTGGCGCTGCACCGTGAGTGAGCACAGCTCGACCGAGAGGAGCACTGCGACGCCATCGGGATACGCCAGGAGGTAGTCCCGCACCCGGGCGATCCCAGCCGCCCCCGCCACGCAGCCGAGCCCGAAGATCGGAATCCGCTTGACGTCGGCGCGCATCCCCAGCAGGGGCACCAGCCGCGCCTCCAGCGACGGGGCAGCGATCCCGGTCACGGAGGTGCACATGACCAGGTCGATGTCCCCGGCCTCCAGGCCGCAGCTCGCCAGGGCTCCGCGGATCGCCTCGTCGCCGAGCTCCACCGCTGTGCGGATGAAGACGTCGTTGGCCTCCCCGAAGCCGTCGAGCTCGAAGTAGTCCGGGAGGTCCAGGGCCAGATGACGGCTCTGGACACCGGTCGCCGCGTGGATCCTCTCCAGCAGGGCGAGATGGCTGTCGTCCGTGGACACCGCGGCCCCGAACGCCTTCGTGATCTCCTGCTGCGAATAGCGGTGCGAGGGAAGCACACCATGAACTGCCGCCACGGCCACCATTCGCGCAGCATAGGTCGCGACCTGATCTGCCGGAACCTCCCCGTCCGACGACCAAGGAACATCCCGCCGGCGCACCGGGCCGGGGCTGCTGAGCCGCACGTGCTACCGCCTGCACGAGTCGTCACGATCGCCCGCCCGGCCGCCCCGGCTGCGGCGTATCGTCGTGGGCATGGCGGATCCAGCCGTCAGGGTCGAGAGGATCCCGCGGGAGCGGGCGATGATGCGGGACTGGTTGACCGTCTCCGCTCAGCGGCACAGCGTGCACGGGCTCATCGAGGTCGACGTCACGCAGGCGCGACGAGCGCTCGGGGAGACGTCCTTCACCGCGTTCCTCCTGCACTGCTACGCGGTGGCTCTCTCGCACGAGCCGCGGTTGAACGCGATCCGCCGGGGTCGGCGCCTATACGTCTTCCCGACGGTCAACGTCGGCACGATGGTCGAGGTCGGCGACGACGGGGCACGGCGCCTGGCCGGGATGGTCGTGCGCGATGCCGATGCCAAGACCGTCCGGCAGATCCACGAGGAGATCCGGGCGGCCCAGCGCCGGTCCGTCGAGGACCTCGCCGTGGCGGCCGGAATGTCGGCGTTCTTCGCCCTGCCCCGTGCCGCCCGCCGACTCGCGCTGCGCGCGATGCTGGCGCGACCGCAATGGGTCCACGACAGGGGCCTGGTCGCGGGTGTCACGGCGATCGGCATGTTCGGCGACGGGCCCGGCTGGGGCCTTCCCCTCTCCGTCGGTGCCGCTGCCACGACCTGCGTCACGGTCGGCGGGATCGGTCGCCGTCCCGTGCTGTCGGACGCTGGCATCGAGGAGCACGAGTTCGTCTGCCTCACGCTGAGCTTCGACCACGACCTCATCGACGGCGCACCTGCTGCACGGTTCTCCGCGGAGCTGTGTCGGCTGGTCGAGGCGGCCGACGGCGTGCTCGGGGACGAGCCTGACGGCGAGCTTCGGGACGAGCCCGACGGCGCGATCCGCCACGGGCAGGGCCTCTCCCGCTGACGACCACCGCGCCCGCCGAGAGGGGGTTCGCTCGCGGACAGGTGGACGCGCGTCGGCGGGGATGTGCACGTGAGGTGAGGGCCGTCGAGCGGGTCACCCGGGGGCCGGATGACGGCCGGCGTGGATGCCGACGACTCGGCGATGCCCGCGGCCGATCCCGCGTGTTCATGATCGCATCGGGGTTTCGGGGTGCGCGCGGCGGGGAATCATCGCTGCGGTTCGCACCTGGCCAGATCGCCGCGCAGCCGGCAGGCCCGCTGAGTGCATTCACCTTGACAACCGAAATGGCGTGATCCTGTGACCGTCCAGACCGACATCTCCCCTGACCTCACGCTGGATCGGGTCGACGGCCTCCGGGTCGTCTGGGTCCCCGGCCCCGGACCACGCAGTC
>CAZWXF010000182.1:0-2241 GCA_964638055.1 uncultured Bifidobacteriaceae bacterium
CGGGGGGCATCAGCGCTGGTCACGCCGGTGATCCTGGTGCTGCAGTTCACGTCGGGCGTCTTCTTCCTCTACAACCAGCTGCCGGAGTGGATGCAGCAGGCTGCCGCGATCTTCCCGCTCAAGTGGCTGACGCAGGGGATGCGGTACGTCTTCCTGCCCGAGAGCGCTGCGGCGCTGGAGGTGACCGGATCGTTCGAGCTCGCCCGCGTGGCCATGGTCCTGCTCGCCTGGACGCTTCTCTCCGCAGTCCTGGCATGGCGGTTCTTCCGCTGGACGCCCCGGGGCCAGGGATGACGCCGGCGCAGCGCACGTCGTGGGCCGCCCGGGTGCACAGCGCGGGCGTGGCGGTCATGGGCGCCACCGAGGTCGCCCTCGTGACGGTCGCCGCGCCGCTGGTCCGGGGGCGCTACCTCCGCTGGGGTGCGACCGAGGCCGAGGTCCGCGGTCCCATGGTCGGGGACGATCTCGTGCCCGAGCCCAAGCTCGGCTACACGAGGGCGATCACCATCGACGCTTCGCCAAGGGCCGTCTGGCCGTGGCTGGCACAGCTGGGGCAGGGTCGGGGCGGGCTCTACAGCTACGACGCCCTGGAGAACCTTGTCGGGTGCGACATCCACAGCGTCGACCGGATCGTGCCGGAGCTCCAGGGCCTTGCCGAGGGCGACCTCATCCGGTTGGGCCCCGAGGGCTACCCGTGCTTCCGCGTGGCAGGGCTCGACCCGGGCCGGTCCCTGGTCCTGCTGGGCGCCGACCCGCGTCCACCGCACGACCTGCCCGTCCCGGACGCGCCCACCGGCATGAGCACCTGGCAGTGGGAGCTGCGCCCGCGGCGCGACGGCCGGGCCACGCGCCTGCTGGTTCGCCAGCGTCTGACCTACCCCGAGGCGGCGGCTGCGATCCTCTGGCACGTGGTCGAGCCCATCGGGTTCGTCATGGAGCGCAGGATGCTGCTGGGGATAAGGGAGCGGGTGGAGGCCCCGCCCGCCCGGTGACGGCGCAGCTGATCCGCTGACCGCCCCGGGGCCGCGGCGTCAGATCTCGACCGTCAGGTCTCGACGTCAGCCGCCGGCCCTGCGCCGGAACATCCGCTGCTGGGCGGCCGCTCCGTGGGGATGGTCGGGGTGTCCAGCATCTGTGTGGCCGTGCCCGCTCACGCCTGATCCGTCCTGCTTGTGCGCCAGAGCCTCGCGGAACTTCGCCTTCAACGCCTCGTCGGGATCGACGTCGCCGGTCGTCTCGGTCCCCACCTCGCCGACCTCTCCGACGGTCGTGTCGGGATCCGCGGCTTCGCCGGCCCCCTCGTCCGTCTTCATGACACCTCCCGATGTTCGCGCTGTGGCCTGCCGTGCTTCGAGCTGCTGCACGTCCCGGCTGGGTTCGAGTCACGTTACTCCTGACCCGTGGCCTGCGCCCGACCGGCGCTGGCCCGAGCGCGGGTCCGGGTGCGTCCGGTGAGGGGATCATGGGGGCGTGACGACGCGGCTGTTCGTGGCGCTCTGGCCGTCTCCGGAGGCCGTGGCGGCGCTGGAGCCTCTCGTCGAGGCGGTCGCAGGACAAGGGCAGCCCGGCTCCGCCAGGCTGCACTGGCAGGTCCCGGACCGCTGGCACATCACGCTGGCCTTCCTCGGTCCGCGCGAGGTCGGCCCGACCGTCCGACGACTCGATGATGTCGCATTCCCGGCGGTCGGAACGCTGGCGCTCGCGGGGGCAGGCACGTTCGGCCCGATCCTGTGGGCGGGCGTGGATCACGGACCGGGGCTGTCGGTCGCGGCCCGGAACGTCCAGGCCGCCCTCGATGCCCGGGACGTACGCTTCCGGGCGCATGTGACGCTGGCCCGGGCCCGCGGCAGCGGGGGACCTGCACTGGCTCGCGACGCGGCCGATCAGCTCGATGTCCACCACGGACCGTGTTGGGCTCCGGCTGACCTGACCCTCGTCGCCTCGACGACCGGACCCGCGGCCCGATACGAGGTGGTGCACCGCTGGCCACTGCCCCCGACCTGACCAGCCGGAGGGACGCCGGATCGCTGGTCGAGCCTGTCGAGACCCCGCCCGCCGGGCCCGTCGGCGCCGCGTCGAGCCTGTCGACCCGCTGGTCGGCGCGCGTCTCGACGGACCCGGGTCTCGACGGGCTCGACCCCCGGGGGTCTCGACCTGACTCGTGCCACTCGTGGGGACTCGCCAGCGTGATTGTGGGGTTGACCTGTGGTGTTGGGCCGGGTCGGGTGTGGATTGGTCACC
>CAZWXF010000183.1:0-2204 GCA_964638055.1 uncultured Bifidobacteriaceae bacterium
CGCCGGTCGAACCCAGTCGACACCAGCGCCGGTCGAGCCCAGTCGAGACCAGCGCCGGTCGAACCCAGTCGACACCAAGCCCACCAGGGCCGCTCCTCGGAGCCTTGCGTCCCGCAGAAGGCGAGCCCGGAGCTGCGCAAGCTGATCGACGTGGCACGCACGGCGTGGGGTGGGCTGATCGTGGACTCCGTCGCCGAACGGCTCGTCGTCGACGGCGTCAAGTCCAGCGTCGAGGGGATGGACGAGCTGGCTTGGTCGTGGTGGCAGGCCAACAGCCTGGACGCCCGCCAGACCGCCGTGCACACCGACGCCCTGACCTGCGACGCCACCTACGTGCTGGTGTGGCCAGGCGCAGACGGGGCACCGCCGACGATCCGCGGCCTGGACGCGCGTGACACGATCGGCACGCTGGCAGGGACTGACCCCGCGATCCTCTCGGACGCCGTGTTCACGTGGACCGCGGGCGGGGTCGAGCGGGCCACCCTGTACACCGCCGAGCAGGCGTTCATGTTCGCCCGCCCCGCGAAGCGCGGCGTCGTCGCCCAGGTGACCCGCGACTGGCTGGACGACCCGGACACGGTCGACGTCGGGCCATCGGATGCGTGGGTCCTCGTCGACGCACCGGAGCACGACCTGGGTGCCTGCCCGGTGGTGCGCCTGGCGAACGTGCCCGACCTGCGCGGCCAGGGCAGCAGCGACATCGGCATCCACACGCCCGCGATCGACCGGATCACCGAGACCGCGCTCGGGCGGCTCACCGCCGGCAAGTTCGGGGCCTACCGGCAGCGGTGGGCAAGCGGCCTGCAGCTGGGCGCACGGATCGACCCGCAGACCGGGCAGCCGGTCCTCGGCCCCGACGGCAAGCCGATCCCAGCAGGGTCACCGTTCCAGTACGGCGCGGACATGGTGTGGGTCAACGAGAACCCGGAGGGGAAGTTCGGCGACTTCGCGGCCACCGACCTGCGCCCGATCGTCGAAGCCCTCGACCAGGACATCAAGCACCTCGCCGCGGTGAGCCGCACCCCCGCGCACTACCTGCTCGCCGGCACCGCCAACCCACCTTCAGCCGAGGCTCTCCTCGCCGCAGAGTCCGGGCTCACATCCAAGGTGCGGCGTCGCCAGCTGGACTTCGGGGAGGCGTGGGAGCACGTCATCCGCCTGGCCGCGGTCGCCGCCGGGCAGCCCGCCCTCGCCCAGGACGCCGGCCTCGAGGTCGTGTGGAAGAACACCGAGGTCCGCTCCATGGGTGCGGTCGCCGACGCGCTGCTGAAGCTGCGGCAGGTCGGCATCCCGCTGCAAGTGCTGCTGGAGTCCCTCGGCCACTCCCCGCAGTCCATCGCACGCACCATGGAGCTCAGCCGCGCGGAGCGGGATCAGCAGGCCCAGGCGTCCGCCACCATGTTCGGCGCCTGACCACTGGGGTCGTGGACATTCCCCCGGCGGCCGCCGCGGCCGCGCAGACCGTCACCGGGCTGATCGTCACCGGGCGCATGGTCAGCGGCGCGGCGGTCGACAACCTGGTGGCCGCCATTCACACCGACCCGGCCGCACTCGAGCGGGGCCTGATCGACGCCACTTACCTGGCCGCCGAACCGATGGCGATCGCCAGCATCCTGTCCGCGCAGCGGGCCGCCACCACGCAGACCATCGCCGCCGGACAGCGGGCTATCGGCGCCTGGAGCGGCATCGAGATCGCCACCTCCGCCCTACCTGAGATCCCCGACGGGCTGATCACCCCCGCCTCCGAGCTGGCCAAGGTGCTGCGCCAGACAGTGCTTGTGGAGACCAAGTTCCGCATCGGCTCCGGGGTCAGGGCCGGCGACGCCCTGGAGCATGCCCGGCTGCGTGGCGTGCGTGCAGCGGGCGAGCTCACCGCCGGGGCTGCCCGCTCCGGCTACACCCGCACCCTGCAGAAGGCCCGTATGGGTTGGGCCCGCATCCCCACAGCCTCGGCGTGCCCGTTCTGCCTGCTCATGGCCTCCCGCGGCCCCGTGTACAAGTCGGCGCAGACAGCTGCAGGGCGGACCGGCCACTACCACCCGTGGGACCGCTGCACCTCCCTTGCCGTGCCCCGCGGAGCCCACGTGGGCGACTACCTCGGCGACGACGTCGGCGCCCTCGTCGCCCAGGCGGACGCCACCTGGCGCGGCGGCTACGGCCACCTCAAGGACTACCTCGCCAGCCCCTTCGCCAAGCAGCAGAAC
>CAZWXF010000184.1:0-2182 GCA_964638055.1 uncultured Bifidobacteriaceae bacterium
GGTCACCGACATGCAGCGCTCGGTGAAGGGCGAGGTCATCGCCTCGACCTTCGACCGGCCCGCCGACGATCACACGATGGTCGCCGAACTGGCGATCGAGCGTGCCAAGCGCCTCGTCGAGCTGGGCCATGACGTGGTGGTCCTTCTTGACTCGATGACCCGCCTGGGCCGTGCCTACAACCTGAGCGCCCCGGCCTCGGGGCGGATCCTCTCCGGTGGCGTCGACTCGGCGGCCCTGTACCCGCCCAAGAAGTTCTTCGGCGCCGCCCGCAACATCGAGAACGGCGGATCGCTGACCATCCTGGCCACCGCACTGGTCGAGACCGGCTCGCGGATGGACGAGGTGATCTTCGAGGAGTTCAAGGGCACGGGGAACATGGAGCTCAAGCTCGACCGGCGCCTCGCGGACAAGCGGGTCTTCCCGGCGGTCGACGTGGACGCCTCGGGCACCCGCAAGGAGGAGCTGCTCATGAGCTCCGAGGAGCTCAAGATCGTCTGGAAGCTGCGCCGGGTGCTCCACGCGCTGGATTCCCAGGCCTCGATCGAGCTGCTGCTCAACAAGCTGCGCGAGACGCGCGGGAACTACGAGTTCCTGCTCCAGGTCCAGAAGACGACGCCCACGGCCAACGGTCACCGCGACGACGACTGACAAGTCTGCGGGAACATCCGCGCCGGCCGTTCCCGGGGGACGGTGGGAGGTCTTCTCGGCACTGAGCGTCCCGAACTTCCGGCTGTACTTCGCCGGCCAGGGCATCTCGCTGAGCGGGACGTGGATGCAGATGGTGGCCCAGGCTTGGCTCGTCCTGGAGATCACCGGGTCCGCGACCATGGTCGGCCTGGTGGTGGCCGCCCAGACGCTCCCGGTGCTGCTTGTGGGCCCGTACGGCGGGGTGGTGGCCGATCGGGCGGACAAGCGCCGGCTGCTGGTCGTCCTCCAGCTGCTGATGGGCCTGCTGGCCCTCGTGCTGGCCATCCTCACCCTTTCCGGCTCGGTGCGGCTGTGGCAGATCTTCGTCCTGGCAGCCATGTTGGGGACGCTGGACTCGTTCGAGAAGCCGGCCAGGCAGGCCTTCATCGTCGAGATCGTGGGCCCGGAGCACGTCCGCAACGCCGTGAGCCTGAACTCCGTGATGGTCAACTGCGCCAGGATCATCGGCCCGGCCCTGGCCGGCGTGCTCATCGCGGCTGGCGGGACCGGCGCGTGCTTCCTGGTGAACGCAGTCTCGTACGTGCCCGTGGTGGTCATGCTGCTGCTGCTGGACGTCGCGGCGCTGCGACCCGTCACCCGCCAGCCGGCGCAGCGCGGCCAGCTCAGGGCCGGGTTCGCCTACGTTCGGCGCACGCGGGTCCTGGCGGTGCCGCTGCTGATGATGGCGATCATGGGCTGCCTGACCTACGAGTTCCCCGTCTCGCTGCCGTACCTGGCCAAGAGCGGCTTCGGCGGGGATGCGCGCACCTACGGGTTCATGACAGCCGCGATGGGCCTGGGCGCGGTGCTCGGAGGGTTGTACACGGCTGCTCGGGGCAGGACCGGGACGCCGGCGCTGGTGCGAGCGGCCACTGGGTTCGGAGTCGTGGTCCTGGCCACGGCTCTGGCGCCGACGGTCATGGTCGCACTTGCCTGCCTCGTGCTGGTCGGCGCCGCGAGCGTCCAGGTCATGGCGCAGGGCAATGCGACGCTTCAGCTCGCCTCTGCGCCGCACATGCGCGGACGGGTGATGGCCCTCTGGCTGGTGGCTTTCGTGGGCACCACGCCGGTCGGTGGTCCCGCCGTGGGCTGGATCGCCGCGAACCTCGGCGCGCGCTGGGGATTGGCGATCGGCGGCTTGGCCTGCTTCGCAGCGGCGGGGCTGGGCACCTGGCTGGGGGTTCGAGGCCGACGCGGAGTGGTTCCCGCGGTCTGATCCGCGATCCACCGACGACGTCCCCGCGCCCAGCCGGAATCTGCCACGAAATCCGCGTTCTCACGACCATCTTGTCGGCGGAACAGCTACTTGCGCTCGAAATCCACGCTCAGACCGCCTGCGTGACGCCCTAAGCGTGGATTTCGAGCGCACTTGTGAGATGTGGGCCCGGGACGGGCCCCAGAAGGGGGAAATCGGGGCAGATTCGTGACAGTGGGCTGAAGCCAAGGCGCAAAGCCTTCTGCAGCATCATCGACGCACTCACTGACCGACGGGCC
>CAZWXF010000185.1:0-2118 GCA_964638055.1 uncultured Bifidobacteriaceae bacterium
GACGACCATGGCTGAACCCACCTACCGACCTCTGCTCGACATCCTCGTGGAGCACGTCAACCTGCCCCTACCCCAGGGGTGTGACACGTGGGGGATGCGCAGCGTGCACCCCGACCTGCGATCGTCGCGCGGTTTCCGGTGGCCGTGGCCGGGTGGCTGGGCTGAGGCGCCGGGTCCGCTGCTGGATCATCGCGGCTCCTGCCCGAGGGCTGAGGGTGACGGGATCTGCACCGCGAGCACCGCGGCGGGGATGGCGTCCGGGGGCATCCCGGCGATCACGGTCCTGCTGACCGCGCACGCTGCCAGCGGCGTCCTGGGCGACTACGACGCGGGGAAGCTGCGTCTGCGGCGGGCTTATGTCGTGGAGGTGGTGGACCTGACCGGGCTGGCCCGGAGGGGACTCCTCGGGGGTGCCAACCTCGGGGGCGCCAACCTCCGGGACGCCAACCTCGGGGGCGCCGACCTCCGGGACGCCGACCTCTGGGACGCCGACCTCCGGGGCGCCGACCTCCGGGCCGCCGACCTCTGGGACGCCGACCTCCGGGGCGCCAACCTCTGGGACGCCGACCTCCGGGGCGCCAACCTCTGGGACGCCGACCTCCGGGGCGCCGACCTCTGGGACGCCGACCTCCGGGGCGCCGACCTCCGGGGCGCCCGGTCGTCAGGGTCCACGCGGTGGTCTGAGGGGTTCGACGCTGCCGCAGCCGGGGTGCTCGCACCCCCGCCGGGGGTGGTGTCGTGAGCGTCGACGTGGAGCGGATCATCGCCGCGCAGCTCGCCGAACACGGCGATGGTGCCAGGGCACTCGACGTGGCCGAGCAGGCCAGCGGTTTGCCACGCCGCCACCTGGAGGAAGCCCTGTGGCGCATCCTCGCCGGCAAACGAGGCCAACCAGCACCACCGATCAGGTGGGCGCCGCGTAACGGGCGTGTGGCCCGCATGGGCATCTGCCCGCTGTGCCGCCGCTACGTCGCCCACCTGCCCGACCACGTGCGCCGGCAACACCCGCAGGGGGTGTCGGCGTGAACCAGTTGGATTTGATCCTTGCCGGGGCCGCGGAACTGCAGCGCGACGATCGGGAAGCCTTCGCGGTCTACACCGCGAAGCAGATGGCGACCCGCGTCGTCGTGGCCGTCGAGCCCCTCATAAGGGCGGACGAGCGGGAGCGGTTGGCGCGCTCAGCGGCGCAGGTCACCATCACACGCGCTGATGACGGCGCACTGTCGTTCAGCGCTGACGATCCCCACGGCGTGGGTTGGGCGCCGGTGTCCTTGTCCCTGATCCCGACATTGGCCGCGCAGAGCCGCGCCATGTTCGACCTGCGCACCCGGGTGGAGGCGCTGCGCGCGCAGCACGGCCCGGGACGCGCCCACGACCACGCCTACACCTATCCGTGTTCCCGCTGCGACGCGCTCGAAGAAGTCCTCGCCCTGCTCGACGGAGGCCATTGATGCTCCGAATCACCCTGCAGGGGGCGTCGTGACCGGCCTCTACCACTGGACGTGTGCATGCGCCGCCGCCAACATCCGCACGACCCGCACCGTCCGCGTGCACATGAACGTCTCATGGTGGACGGACCTGGCCCAGCCAGGGAAGCGGACCCGGTTTGCGTGCGGGCTCAGCAGCAATCTGCTGACCTGCGACCGGATGCAGTACCGGTGCCTCGCTGCGGACCCCAGCCTGCTCATCCACTGGATGGAGTACCGCTGCACCCTGCCGGCGCGACACGTCGCCGATTTGGAGAACGCCCCAGGCGCTCAACCGGATCACTGGTGGGTCGCCGAGGGCCCTGTGCCTGTTCGCAGCATCAGGCGGATGAACCCATGACTACCCCGAGCGCAGCGCTGGGCGGCACCCCAATGAGCGAGTCGCTCAATCCATCCTTGGACGACCCGCGCAGGTCGAACGTGACGATTACGAACGATGTTCGGGCCGCCGTATTGGCCGACCTACGCGCCCAGGTGGAAGCCCTGCGTAACGAGGCTGCGGACTCCCCTGACCAGTGGGACGACTACTCAGAGGCCGCATTCCAAACGGTGCTCGATCTGATTGACACGGCCCCCGATCCTCGTCCCGGCCCGCTTTCCCCGCTGGCCGCGAGTCCTCCTGCCGCGCCCG
>CAZWXF010000186.1:0-2100 GCA_964638055.1 uncultured Bifidobacteriaceae bacterium
CGCGCCGTCGATCCACCAGGCCGAGGTCGCGGCGCTGCTGCGCAACGCCCACCTCACCCACGGTGGCGGCGACGACGACCCGTTCGCCATCACCATCACCTCCCAGCGGGTGCGGCTGGCCCAGCGCGTCTTCGACGGGGTGCGGGCAGGCCGCAGCCTCGGCGCCGTCCTGGGATACCTCGTCGAGCGCGACCTCCATGAGCGGGGGCTCGACGCATCGGTGGACAACGCGCGCGAGGTCTCGCCCCTGCCGGGGCAGGAGCACCTGCCGGTCCCGGCCCGCCGGCTCGACGGCCTCTCCCTGCACCGGCTGTGGTCCGACAGCGAGGACCACGCCGTCGACCACCTCGTCGCAGGCTCGCAGGACGCCGCGCTGCGGCGCAAGGCAGCTGGCGTACTGCGCCGGCTGGGGGTCGCGGTCGACGCCGCCGCCGATCTGCTGGAAGCCGAGCAGGTCCACCACATGGTCCGCGGGAACCTCACAGCCGCCGTCAACACCCTCGGCGACATCGATCGCGGGCTCGCCCCGCCACCGGAGCTCGACTTCGTCCGCACGCCGCGCTCCGGCAGCACCATCACCCACCGCGTCGCCGTCGTGCTGCCCGTCGACACAGCGCCGACCGGCGGCTGGGCAGCGGCTCCCAGCTCGCCATGGGCCGCGACCGAACCGGCGCTCGACGCCTGGCTGGCGCGGTGCCTCGGCCCAGTGACCGGTCACGACCTCGCCCTGGTCTCGGGCGACACGGGAGAGCACACCGTCGCGCTCGCCGATCTCGGCCTGACTGCCACCGACCTCGTGCGCATCGCCAGCGGTGGCGAGTCGGGGATCGCCGAGCTGTCGGCGCGAGCCGCCCGGGCGATCCCCGGCCCGATGCCGGGGGTGTCGCTTCGTGCCGAACGTGACGTGCTGGACCTGCTCGAGCTCGGCCGATCCCTGGCCGCCCTGGTGGCGGGCGCACGCCCGCTCGACGGCTCGACGCTCCAGCCACCCCACGCCGACCCGGAACCGGGCATCGACCTCGACGAGCTGGCCGGACGGGCGGCGCTGGCCGTGGAACTCGTGCAGGCGACGGTCACGGCGCTCGATGCCGCGCTCGCCGGCACCAGCCCCGAGCCGATCCAGGACGCGCTCGCGGCAGCGTGGGGATTCAATCTCGGCGAGGCCGCCGTGCCGGCCACCATGGACGAAGCCTCGCTCCGAGCAGCGGCCGACCGGGCCGTCGCCGCCCTGCAGACCCGGTTCGCCGAGGCCGGCGCGATCGTGCCGGGAGACGCCGGATTCGCCACGCTCCAGCAACGCCTGCGCGCGCTGCTCGGGCCCGGGTTCGTGGCATTGCCGCGCTTCGTGGCCCCCGGTGCCGACGACCTCGTCCGCTCGCGGGACGACCCGGCGCTGGCGGGGGACGATCCCCTTGGGGCGGAGACCTGGCTGATGCGCCTGGAGCGCGTCCGCGAGCCCCTGATGCGGCTGGGCATCGCGATGCGCGAGGCCGCGGCCCTCGGCGGGGAGCCGCTGCGCCTCGGCCTGGTGCAGACACCCCACCGGCCAGGGGCGGCGTGGAACGGTCGCCCGGCGGCGGACTACCTGGACGGCGCGGCCTCCCTGGTGCTCGTCGGAGCCGACGTGCTGGCGCCGGGTCGCCAGATAGCCGGGCTGCTCGTGGATGAGCTGACCGAGTTCGTGCCGTCGGCCACGGAGACGACGGGTGTCGCGTTCCGCTACGAGCCGCCGACCGCCACCGCACCCCAGGCGCTGCTGCTCGCGGTGCCGCCCGTGATCGGCGAGGAGTGGACGGCGGCAGGGCTGAACCAGGTGCTCCTCGAGACGCTCGACCTCGCCCACGTGCGAGCGCTCGCCCCCGACGACCTCGATCTCGTCCGCCAGTTCCTGCCCGCCACCATGCTGGCGTTCAACACCGACGGGGACGTGCCGTCGATCAACCCCAACGCACTGACCTGAGGAGCTACGGATGGCGTCGATCACCACCTTCGCCCGCCTCGAACCGCAACCGCGTCGGGGCGACATCACGGTCGGCGCTGCGGCCCCGGTGCGCGATCCGATGTGGCTGCTGGCGCGTCAGTGGCAGGTCGGCGAGTTCG
>CAZWXF010000187.1:0-2050 GCA_964638055.1 uncultured Bifidobacteriaceae bacterium
GCCTCTGACGTGCTCGTTTGTAGGGCGACCGGGACTCGAACCCGGAACCAGACGGATTATGAGTCCGCTGCTCTGACCTGTTGAGCTACCGCCCCTTGCATCCGGCGTACGGGTCGCCGCTGCCTCGGCTCCACTTCCGGCTGTCCCGGACGATCCCAAGGCAGCCTAGCGCTCGCCCGGTGGCCGCAGGTCGACCCGCGAGCTTGGGACGAAATCGTGACCCCGTCCGTCTGGCAAAACGACACGCCTGTGATTATGCTCTGCTCCAACGTGTCCGAACCGTCGGACGACGAGAGCGCTGGGGAAGGCGGAACTCGTCGGATCGGAGGTCGGTCATGGCCGTTCAAACTGTTGCGGAGCGCCGTGGCATCACTCGCGGCGTTCTGTTCGTGCACTCCTCGCCGAGGGCGCTGTGCCCTCACTTGGAGTGGGCGGTGGGGGATGTCCTGGGGTCCAGGGTCAACCTTGACTGGCAGCCGCAGCCCGTGCTGCCCGGTCAGGTTCGCGCGGAGATCTCTTGGCAGGCGGAGCCGGGGACGGCCGCCCGGCTCACCTCAGCCATGCGGCAGTTCAAGGCTGCCCGCTACGAGGTGGCCGAGGAGCCCAGCCGTGGTGTCGAGGGTGAGCGGTTCGCGGTCACGCCGTCGTTGGGGGTCTTCCGGGCCTCGATGGGGCCGCACGGAGACATCATGATCCACGAGGAGCGGCTGCGCGCCGCCCTGGCTGCGGCCGAGGAGGACGGCATCGGCCTGTCGGAGAGCCTGCGCCTCATCCTGGGTTCGGCGTGGGACGCCGAGCTGGAGCCATTCCGGCGCGCGGGCGACGGAGTCCCGGTGCGCTGGCTGCACCAGGTCGTCTGACCCCGCCCCCTCAGCCCCGCATCTCGCACCAGGCCCGACCCGTCGTACCCGAGCCCGCAGGGGACCAGCCTTTCAATGCCATGCCAGGGCAACACGATCCGCGTGCCATGCCCCAACACGAGAGGGGGCGGTTCGGGCTACCGGCCCGACCGCCCCTCACAGCTGCGACTCCGCTGTCAGCCGCTGCCCTCGGTGTTGCCTGACTCGGCCGCGTGGACGTCCCAGAGGCGGTACTTGTCCAGGGCCTCACGCACCCGCTCCCTGGGGATCTGACCCTCATCCGCCAGCGCCAACAGCGTGCGGCACACGATCGACTCGGCGTCGATCAGGAAGTGCCGGCGCAGGGCACCTCGGGTGTCGGACATCCCCCAGCCGTCGGTCCCGAGCGTGGCGAACCGCATCGGCACCCAGGGCCGGATCATGTCCGGCAGCGCCTCGATGTAGTCGCTCACGGCGATCGCCGGCCCGGGTCGACCGGACAGTGTCTCGGTGACGTAGGGGACGGGTGCCTCGCCGGTGGGGTTGAGGAACTTCGCCCGGTCGGCGGCCAGGCCGTCGCGGCGCAGCTCGGTCCAGGAGGTGACCGACCAGAGGTCGGCTGAGACGCCCCAGTCCTCGGCGAGCATGGTGACAGCCCTGTGCGCCCACGGCAGGGTCACTCCGGAGGCCAGGATCTGGGCCTTCAGGGGGTGATCGGTCGGAGCCGGCTGGAGCAGGTACATGCCCCGGAGCAGTCCCCCCACGTCGAGGTCGGGCGGTGCCGGGGGCTGGTGGTAGGGCTCGTTGTAGACGGTGATGTAGAAGTAGACATCCTCGGAGTTCTCGCCGTACATCCTCCGCAGGCCCTCGGCGACGATGTGCCCGACCTCATAGGCGTAGCCCGGATCCCAGGCGACCACGGCAGGGTTGGTCATCGCGATGACGTGACTGTGGCCGTCCTCGTGCTGGAGGCCCTCGCCGTTGAGGGTCGTGCGCCCGGCGGTCGCTCCCAGCACGAAGCCCCGGACCATCTGGTCCCCGCACAGCCAGAACGAGTCAGCCGTCCTCTGGAACCCGAACATCGAGTAGAAGATGTAGACGGGGATCATCGGCTGGTCGTGCGTGGAGTACGACGAGCCGGCGGCCGCGAACGACGCGACGGACCCAGCCTCGTCGATGCCCTCGTGAAGGATCTGGCCATTCGTGGCCTC
>CAZWXF010000188.1:0-1991 GCA_964638055.1 uncultured Bifidobacteriaceae bacterium
TCGATCGCCTCGGGCGACAGCACGTGCGAGGTCGCCATCGCCGCGGCACCCAGAACGCCCGACTGCTCGCCCGTCACGGACGGCACGATCTGCAGGTGCTCGGTCGCCAGGGGCAGGGAGCGCCGGTAGACCTCCTCACGGATCCCTGCGATCAGGTGCTCCCCGGCCTCGGCGAGGGTCCCGCCGATCACGACGACGGACGGGTTGATGAAGTTCACGACCATCGCCACGACGCCGCCGATGTCCCGCCCTGCCTCGCGCACCGCCCGGATCGCGGTGAGGTCGCCGGCGCGGACCCGGTCGGCCACCTCGCTGGCGGTGGTGACGTCGGAGCCCTGGGCCCGCAGCACGCGGGCAATCGCCGGCCCTGCCGCAACGGCCTCGACGCATCCGATGTTGCCGCACCTGCACAGGTCGTCCGAGGGGCGCCCGACCCGGATGTGCCCGACGTCGCCTGCGGTCCCCTGGGCGCCCCGCTGCAGCGCGCCGCCGGCGATGATGCCCGCGCCGATGCCGGTGGCGACCTTGAACAGCACCAGGTCCTGGACGTCGGGGAACTGGGTGCGCTGCTCACCCAGGGCCATGATGTTGACGTCGTTGTCGACGAGCACCGGCACGTCGTAGGCCCGGCGGACGTGCCCGGGCACGTCGAAGCGGTCCCACCCGGGCATGATCGGCGGGTTGATCGCGCGGCCGGTCCGGTGCTCGACCGGGCCGGGCAGCCCGATGCCGATCGCGGCCAGCCCGGCAGGGTCGCGGTGTACCCCGGCCAGCAGCCGCCCGATCGTGTCCGCCACCCAGGCCAGCACGACCGCCGGACCCTCGGCGATGTCCAGGTCGGCACGCTCCTCGGCCAGCAGCTCGCCGGAGAGGTCGGCGATGGCTGCCCGGGCGTGCGTCGCGCCGAGGTCGATGCCGGCCACCAGCCGGGAGCCGGTGTTGACGGCCAGCAGGGACGGCGGGCGGCCTCCGGTCGACGTGCCATCGCCGAACGGGGCGACCAGCCCCAGCCGCAGCAGCACGTCCACCCGGGCGGCGACGGTCGAGCGCGCGAGCCCCGTGGACCGCGCGAGCTGCGCCCGGGTCATCGGCCGACCCTCGCGCTGCAGCAGGGCGAACACGTCGCTCGTCTTCACTCCGCCGATTGAACCACCGGGCCTTCCGCGCGTCTACCGGACGACTTCTGCCGGAGGCTCGACAGAAGCCTGTGACCTGTGCCACAGTGCCGTTGTGGTGGAGGGCTCCGTGCTGCGCGTGCGAGGGGTGACGAAGAGCTTCGTCGGCAACGTCGTCCTGCATGACGCCGACCTCGACCTGCGGGCAGGACAGGTCCTGGGCCTGGTCGGGGAGAACGGGGCGGGCAAGTCGACGCTCATGAAGATCCTGGCCGGCGTGTACCAGCCCGACACCGGCACGCTGGAGCTGGACGGCCAGCAGGTCACCTTCCGCCACCCCGTCCAGGCCCAGCGAGCCGGGCTGGCCACGGTGTTCCAGGAGTTCAACCTCCTGCCCGAACGGACCATCGCGGAGAACATCTACCTCGGCCGGGAGCCGCGCCGGGGCCCGCTCGTCGACACCGCCCGCATGGAGCGCGACGCCACCGAGCTCCTCGACGGCCTGGGCATCCGCGGCCTGCGCGCCTCCCGTCGGGTCCGCTCCCTGTCGGTCGCCGAGCAGCAGATCGTCGAGATCGCCAAGGCGGTCAGCTTCGACGCTCGGGTCATCCAGATGGACGAGCCGACGGCCGCCCTGGCCGACCATGAGGTCGAGCTGCTGTACGCGATCATCCGCGAGCTCACCTCGCGCGGGGTGGCGATCCTCTACGTGTCCCACCGACTGCGCGAGGTCCTGCACCTCTGCGACACCGTGATGGTCCTCAAGGACGGTCATCACGTCGCCACCCAGCCCGTGGCCAGCCTCGACGAGGCCACCCTGGTCCGGCTCATGGTCGGCCGTCCGATCGCCTCGTTCTTCCCCGACCCGCTCCCGGG
>CAZWXF010000189.1:0-1896 GCA_964638055.1 uncultured Bifidobacteriaceae bacterium
CGCAGCTCCTGCTCGTACAGCGCGAGGTGCGCCTCCTCCTCGCTGTCGAAGCGACCGGTACCCGACACCTCCTCGCCGTCCGGCGTGGTCGCGACGTAGGTGAACTTCGGCATCTTCAGCTCCCAACCGCATAGATGGACCGCAGGACCTCGGCGATCGTCGTGGTCCCGCCCTCGACGAGGCGGACCGCCTCCTCCTGCAGCGTGCGCATGCCCTGGGCCCGGGCGACTCGGCGCACCTCGGCGTGCGGGGCCCGGCGCAGCACGAGCTCCTTGATCTCCTCGGAGATCACGAGCAGCTCGTACACGCCGATGCGACCGGAGTAGCCGGTGTTCGCGCAGAAGTTGCAGCCGGTGCCCGCCCAGAAGCCCTCGGCCGGAATCTGCCCGCCCATCGAGTCGTAGAAGGCCAGCTCCTCGCTCGTGGGCTGATAGGGCTCCCGACAGTCCGCGCAGTTGCGGCGCATGAGGCGCTGGGCCACCACGGCGCTGACCGACGAGGCGACGAGGAAGGGCTCGATCTCCATGTCCAGCAGGCGGTGCAGAGCCGAGGCCGAGTCGGTCGCGTGCAGGCTGGACAGCACGAAGTGGCCGGTGAGCGCCGACTGCACCGCGATCCGCGCGGTCTCCCCGTCGCGGACCTCGCCGATGAGGATGACGTCGGGGTCCTGGCGGAGCACGGACTTCAGCCCGTTGGCGAAGGTGATCCCGGCCTGCTCGTTGATCTGGATCTGGTTGATCGAGGGGAACACGTACTCGACGGGGTCCTCGATGGTCGTGATGTTGCGCGTCGGGTCGTTGATCTCCGACAGTGAGCCGTAGAGGGTCGTGGTCTTGCCCGAGCCGGTCGGCCCGGCGCACACGACCATCCCGTACGGCGAACGGATGATCTTGGAGTACCGCTCCGAGGTGTCCTCGGGCATCCCCAGGTCGGCGAGCTTGTGCAGCGTCCGGCTCTTGTCCAGCAGTCGCATGACCACCTTCTCCCCGAAGATGGTCGCGGTGGTGGCAACGCGGATGTCGACGTCGCGTCCTTCGAGCGTCACTGCGATCTGCCCGTCCTGCGGGCGGCGCCGCTCGACGATGTTCATCCCACCCATGATCTTGATGCGGCTGACCAGCGCCGGCCCGATCGACCCGGGCAGGTCGAGCACCTCGTGCAGCGCCCCGTCGATGCGGTAGCGGACGCGCACGCGCTCGCCCTGTGGCTCGATGTGGATGTCGGAGGCCCGGTCGCGCAGGCCCTGGGTGAGGATCGTCTGGACGACACGCACGACGGGTGCGTCGTCGTTGGCCTGCGCGCCCTCGACGGCCAGGGCGGCCCGGCGCAGCGAGTCGCGGGTCTCGAACGCGGCGACCTGATCGCCGACCGAGGTCAGCGCCCGGTAGCTGTTGTCCACGAGACGGGCGACCTGGGCGGGCGGGGCGACGCAGACGACGAGCTCGCGGCCGGCCTCGGCCCGGATCGCAGCCTGATGGGCCGGGTCGGGGTCACTCACGGCGACGACGAGACGATCGCCCTCCAGCCGCAGCGGAACGACCCCCAGCCGCCGCGCGACCTCTCCGGAGAGCAGGGCGAGGGCGCCCGGATCGGGGGTCTCCTGCCGCAGGTCGACGTGCCTCAGCGAGCCCTGATCGATGGCCTGCGATGGCCGCGCGGGGGCCAGGGCCAGCGAGGGGGAGGTGCTGGGCTCCGGCGCTGGGGCCGCGGACCGTCGTGTCCTGCGCATGAGTCTTGTCCTCTGGGGAGTCGTGCTCGGGTGGCTGGGTGCCGCCTCGGGGGCGTGGTCGATCAGGTGACGGGGATGGCGACCTGCATGTACAGGTCGCTGAGCTGGGTGCCGGCGAGGATCGCGACCCACGCGCCGGCGAACATGAAGGGCCCGAACGGCACCGC
>CAZWXF010000190.1:0-1890 GCA_964638055.1 uncultured Bifidobacteriaceae bacterium
CGGGGAGCTCCCGCAGCTCCGCATCGCGGCCAGTTGCCAGGTCGACCAGGCGGGGGGCTGTGATGAAGTCGGGGCTGTGCGATGGCCCCTGTCGCAGCGCGATCTCGGCTGCGTCGAGCCAGGTGTCCACGCCCTCCAGGTCTCCCACCGTGAGTCGGCTCCAGGCGTGCCCCGTCGCCAGCATGGGCCGCTGGCGCAGCACGTCGTCCGGAAGCGCGCGAAGCCAGTCGCGCAGCGTGCGATCGTCCCGCTGCCTGCTGAGCTGGGGCAGGCCGAGCTCGACGAGGTCCGCGGCGAGGGCCGTGTCGCCTCCCGCCAGGGCATGGTGCAGGGCGTCGCCGAGCATGGCGGCCTCGGCGTACCAGCCGGCGGCGGCCCGGTGCAGGTCTTCCACCCGGGTCGTTCCCTGCGACTCCAGACGCGCTCGCAGCGCGTCGGCGAAGAGGTGGTGATACCGGTACCAGCGCCGCTGGTCGTCCAGGGGGACGAGGAAGAGGTTCCCGCGTTCGAGGGTCTCCAGCATGCGCTGCCCGTCAGGCCTCCCCGTCAACGCCTCGCAGAGACCACTGGTGAGCTGGTCGAGCACGCACGTGTCGAGCAGGAACGCCCGTACCTCGTCAGGTTGGCGGTCCAGGACCTCCTCGACCAGATAGTCCAGGACGAGTCGGTGGCTCCCGGTGAACGCCTGGACGAACTCGGCGACGTCGTCCGCCGGCCCGGCCGCATGCCCTCGCACCGAGAGGGCAGCCAGCTGGAGCCCCGCGGCCCAGCCCTCGGTGCGCGCCTCGAGGGCTGTCACCAGCGAGGCGTCCAGATGCAGACCCATCGCGTCGTTCAGGAATGCCGCTGCTTCCTCTGTGGTGAAGCGCAGGTCGCTGGCGCGCAACTCCAGAAGCTCGCCGCGGGCACGCAGTCGGGACAGCGGCAGGGGCGGATCGGCCCGCGTCGTCATGGCGAGGGTGACCCGCAGCGGCAGGTTGTCGACGAGGAAGGAAAGCGCGTCGTGCACGGACGGTGCGTCGATGCGGTGGTAGTCGTCCAGGGCGACGATGGTGGAGCCGGTCAGGAGGTCGAGGTCGTTGACCAGGCTCACCAGGACCGCCTCCGGCCGGGCGGCGCCTCCTGCCTCCAGCAGGGCGAGGGCGTCCACGCCCACCTCAGGTGAGACCGCCTGGATCGCCGCCACGACGTTGGTCAGGAACCGACCGATGTCGGAGTCGGCCTCGTCGAGCGCCAACCAGGCGACCCTCCGCGCGGGCTCCGGGCCATCGCCCCTGGTCGGCGACGACAGCCATTGCGCCATGAGCGTGGTCTTGCCGAAGCCTGCCGGAGCCGCGATGAGCACGAGCCGGGGCGCCGGCCCATCCTCGATGCGCAGCCGGGTCGTCAGGCGATCGCGGCTCACCAGCTCCCGGCGCGGCGAGGGCACGTGGAGCTTGGTGCCCAGGACCGGCATAGCGTCAGCGTAGGGTCGAACGCGCCTCGCGCGACGCAGCGCGAGTGGAGGGCTGCAGGTCGGATGCCCGACAGTCACGCGGCAGGCGCACATGGCCGGCGCGCTCCTGGACGGGTCATCACCAGCCTCCTCGCGTGGCTGACGATGCTCGGTGTCGACCGCTTCCTTCACGCCGGCGTGATGGCGCCCCTCTACGACTGGGATAGTCCCTTCCTCCTGTCGCCGGAGCAGACCGGTGGAGTGCGGCGGGCAATTGCCGTGGGTGTGCGGGATCAGCTCGTCCCCCACGGCGCGCATGGCCGGGGGCCGAAGGGGTTGGGGTATCCTGTGCGGGCTCCCACGGAGGATCCGGGAGCGTTCGGGCTGTAGCGCAGCTTGGTAGCGCACTTGACTGGGGGTCAAGGGGTCGTGGGTTCGAATCCCGCCAGCCCGAC
>CAZWXF010000191.1:0-165 GCA_964638055.1 uncultured Bifidobacteriaceae bacterium
GACGGGCTCGACCTGCGCCTTCCGTCGGTCGAGCTTGTCGAGACCACGACCTCGGTGACGTGACCAGCGCGGGCCCCGCGGCTCGACCACGTGCTGGTTGGCTTGGTCTTGACGGGCTCGACCTGCGCCTTCCGTCGGTCGAGCTTGTCGAGACCACGACCTCGG
>CAZWXF010000191.1:265-1877 GCA_964638055.1 uncultured Bifidobacteriaceae bacterium
TGACGTGACCAGCGCGGGCCCCGCGGCTCGACCACGTGTGGGTTGGCTTGGACGGGCTCGACCTGCGCGGTCGTCGGTCGAGCGTGTCGAGACCCTGTGTGGGGCTCGGTCTCGACGGGCTCGACCCGCGCAATCAGCCGTCGCGCAGCACGATCCGCCACGACTGGGCAGGCACCGGCCCGGCGCCGCCGCTGTCAGGGGCGGAGGAGTCGGTGGCGGACGAAGCGATCATCTGACCGGTGATCCCGGGGAACTCGTGGGGAGCGTCGCCGATGTTCAGCAGCGCGCTCATCGCGTGGCCGCCGCCGTTGGTCGTCAGCAGCATCGCCCGGTTGGCCACAGATTCGACAGCCGTCGTCCCGCGCGTCAGCCACGGGTGGTTGCGGCGCAGCCAGATCAGCTGCTGGTGCATTCGGTAGACCGGCCAGCCCCACGGCGCGAGCTGGTCGGGCCGGTCGGGGAACATCGGCCTGATGGCGTCGTCGCCGCCGAACCCCGTCTCCTTGATCCCGCGGAATGCCTGCTCGTCCCCGTAGTACACCGACGGGACGCCGGGCAGCGTGAACAGGATGGCCAGCGCGTGCCCGAAGTGCCGCTGGTTCCTCAGGCTGCTTGCCAAGCGGGTCACGTCGTGATTGCCGACGAAGGTCAGGGGCGGATGTGCCTGACTATCCCCCAGCCGCCTGATCGCCCAGGCAAGGTCGTGCAGGTTGCCCTCGTTGAGAGAACGGGCCAGGGCAGCCCAGATCCCGTACGCCGTGACCGAGTCCAGCCCGCTGCGGGCGAGGTAGTCCCACTCGTCGTGCAGCACCTCACCCACGAACCACGCGTCGGGATGGTCCGCGCGCACCCGCCCCAGGACCTCCTGCCAGAAGTCCGGCGCCACGGCGTAGGCGGCGTCGAGGCGCCAGCCGTCCGCGCCGCGGGCCAGCCAGTGCTTCATCACCTCGACGATGTGGTCGCGGACCTGGGGCGACCCATGGTCGAGCGTGACGAGCTCGTCGTGACCCTCGAACGTCGCGTACCTGGGGCCCGACCGGGTCCACTCGACCTGGAACCAGCCACCCTTCCCGCGCTCGCCCAGGGCCATCGCCTCCCGGAAGCGCGGGTGCATCGGGCTCACGTGGTTGAAGACGCCGTCGAGGAGCAGGCGCAGCCCACGTGCCCGACAGGCCTCAACCAGGTCGTCGAAGTCCTTCTCGTCGCCGAGGCGCCGGTCGATCCGGAGGTAGTCGACCGTGTCGTACCCATGGGTGCGCGAGGCCTGGATGGGCCCGAGCTGCAGGCCCCCGACCCCCAGGCCGTCGGCGTAGTCGAGCCAGGCCATGACATGGCGGAGGCGGTGGTACATCTGGGGCGCCTGATCCACCCGCGACTCGGCTCCGCTGAAGCCCAGTGGGTAGACGTGCCACCACGTCAGCCCATCGAGCCACCCCGGAACCACCAAAGCAACCTATGACAGGTTCACCACTGATGCCGGGTTGATCGTCCACCCGCTGCTCACGCCATCGAGAGCGCAGTGCCGTGCCGGAGTCAGCCCAGCGGCTGGTGGCGACGCTCCTGCTCGTGCGGGTCGGCGGGGATCCGCTGCGGGTCGTGGTGCTCGGCCGGG
>CAZWXF010000192.1:0-1865 GCA_964638055.1 uncultured Bifidobacteriaceae bacterium
TTCTGGGTGCCGCGGCGATGGCGACCTCGCACGTGCTGTCGCCCGAGGCGATCGAACGGGCCAGCCAGGACCTTCTGACTGCGGCGGCGCCCTGAGGGTCCCGGTCTCCCGAACGCCGGCCCTCCCCCGCGCGTCGGTAGGTTCGGCCGCGTGCGGGGTTCCCGTTCGATTCAGGTGGTCGGGCTGCTGGGCCTGTCCGCGATCGGCGCCGAGCTGCTCGCCGCCTACGGCGATGGCACTGGGGATCCGGGAGCCGTGGCCTTCGCGCTCGTGTTCTTCGGCGCTCTGTACGGAGCACCGGCCCTCGTGGCCCGCGACTTCGTTCGTCGGCGGGGATGGGGCTGGCCGAGCCTCCTGCTCATCTACGCCGCACTCGGGGTGGTGGAGGCGTGCCTGGTCGACCAGTCGATGTTCAGCGAGGACTACGAGGGCTACGAGGGCTGGGAGGAGACCCGGGCGGCGACCCTGATCCCGGCGCTGGGGGTCTCGGCCTACAACGCCTTCAACTTCGTGGTCGGCCACATGATCTACAGCTTCGCTGCGCCCGTCGCCGTGGCAGAGGCGTGGGCTCCGGGGCGGGCCCACGTCCCCTGGCTCGGGCGGTTCGGCACCGTGCTGGCTGTCATGGCCTACCTCGCTGCGGCAGGGCTCGTCGCCACAGATCCGGATTCGCGCTCCGGCAGCTGGCCCCAGCTCCTGGTCTCTGCCGGCCTTGCGGCGGTGCTGGTCGGAGCTGCGGTCGTCGTCGGCCGAGGGGCCAGGCGTTCGTCGGCGCAGGCCACGGCGCGGCACCCTGCGGCTTCGGCGGACCAGCCAGGTGCGGCCACGGATACCTCGCGGAGCGGGCAGGCACCCAGCCTCCGGGTGGTTCTGGCAGCCAGCATGGGAGGTGCGGCGGTCGCCAGCATGGTCCCCGAGACCTGGCTCGGCGTCCTGGTGGGGGTGGTGGCGACGTGCGCGGTGGGGGCCTGCGTCCTGGTCGCCTCCCGACGGTCGGGATGGTCGGTGCGGCACAGCGCGGCGGTCGGGCTCGGCTTCCTGCTCGTGCGTGGGCTGTCGGCGTTCCTGTACTACCCCCTGCTGGGCGAGGTGGCGGCCGGACCCAAGTACGCGCACAACGTGGTGATGCTCGCGGCGGTCCTTCTCGCCGGATGGTTCGCGCTGCGCCCGCCTCGCGGCCAGTAGCAGGTGAGATCAAGGGGAAGGTGGTTGTCGTCACCGGTGCGGGCTCCGGCACAGACCCCGAACCGATCATGGGCTCCTGCGAGGGAGGCCCATCGGCTCCCCAACCGCTCAGGTTCGCGGCGAACCCCAGTCGGTCATCGTTTCGAACCGTCCCGCCACCGTGGTTGCCCGTCGCGCTGAAGATTGCAAGAATGATTGAGGCAACGTTGACTGAGGCATACTGACGGATCCACTGAGGCGGTGACCGACGATGGACGTGGAGGAGCGGGCGGTCTTCCACTCGGCGCTGGGCGACCCCGCCCGCTTGAGGATCGTCGACTGGCTGTTCCTGACCGACCTGTCACCCGGCGACCTGGCACGGCGGCTGGGTCTTCCGTCCAACCTGCTGGCCCACCATCTGCGCGTGCTGGAGTCCGCGGGCATCATCGAGCGTCGCCGCAGCGAGGGGGACGGCCGGCGCAGCTACGTGCGGCTGCACAGCGCGCACCCGATGCTGGCCGCCGTAAGCGCCGCGGCGCGACCTGAGCGGCAACCGCCGCCCGGTCGGCGCGTCGCGTTCGTCTGCACCCACAACTCGGCTCGGTCACAACTGGCCGCCTCCGTCTGGCGGACCGTCAGCGAGGTGCCGGTGGAGTCGGCGGGCACCCACCCTGCCGCCCGGGTCCACCCGGGGGCGGTTC
>CAZWXF010000193.1:0-1860 GCA_964638055.1 uncultured Bifidobacteriaceae bacterium
GTATGCCTCGGCCTGCTTGCTCAGGTCGTCGAAGATGATCAGGACGTGCCTGCCCTCGTACATCCAGTGCTGGCCGATGGCCGAGCCCGTGTAGGGGGCGAGGTACTTGAAGCCCGCCGAGTCCGAGGCCGGCGCGGCCACGATGGTCGTGTACTGCATGGCGCCGTGCTCCTCGAGCGCGGCGCGGACGCCGGCGATCGTGGAGCCCTTCTGACCGATGGCCACGTAGACGCAGAGGACCTGCTTCTTCGGGTCGCCCGACTCCCAGTTGGCGCGCTGGTTGATGATCGTGTCGAGGCACACCGCGGTCTTGCCGGTCTGGCGGTCCCCGATGATCAGCTGGCGCTGGCCCCGGCCGATGGCGGTCATGGCGTCGATGGCCTTGATGCCGGTCATCATCGCCTCCTTGACCGGCTGGCGCTGGACGACCGTGGGGGCCTGGAGCTCCAGGGCGCGGCGGATGCTGGACTCGATGGGGCCCTTTCCGTCGATCGGGGTCCCCAGCGGATCTACGACGCGGCCGAGGTAGCCGTCCCCCACCGGGACCGACAGGATCTCGCCGGTCCGCTTGACGGGCTGACCCTCCTCGATGTGGCTGCCGTCGCCCAGCAGCACGACGCCGATCTCGCGTACGTCGAGGTTGAGGGCCAGGCCGAGCAGGCCCCCCTCGAACTCCAGCAGCTCGTTGGTCATCGCCGAGTGCAGGCCCTCGACGCGGGCGATCCCGTCGCCGGTCTCGATGACGCGGCCGACCTCCTCATGGGCGGTCGCCGGCCGGTACGCATCGACTGTGCGCTCGATGGCCGCACGGATGTCCTCGGGCCGGATCGCCAGCTCCGTCATCGTGTCTCCTCTTGCGATCTACCACCCGGGGGCGGGATGCCTGTGTGCGTTAGGTCTGTTGTCGTGCGGGGTCTTGCGCGCGTCAGGGGACGAGGGCCCGCCGGGCCTGTTCGAGTCGCGTAGCCACCGTGGCGTCCATGACCTGGCTGCCGATCTTGACCGAGATGCCCCCGATCACCGCCGGGTCGAGTGCCACGTTCAGGCGCACCTCACGTCCCTGCAGCCGGGACAGCGCCGCGGCGAGGCGCCACTCCTGCTCGTCACTGAGGGGCAGGGCGACACGGACCTCCGCCACCGCCCGCCCGCGCTGCTCGGCGGCCAGGTCGATCAGGTCCTCGATCACGGAATCGGCCCGCCTGCCTCGCAGGTGGCTCATCGAGTAGGCAAGGACCGTCCTGGCCTGGGGCGTGGCGCGTCCGCCCAGGAGGCTCTCGACCAGCTCGGACTTGCTGGCCTGGTCGATCGCGGGGTTGGTCAGGGCCATCTGCAGGGGCGCGGACCCGCTGACGGCCTGCCGGAACTCGAACAGCTGGTCCTCCAGGGCATCCAGGTCACCGCTGTCCTGCGCCGCCATGAACGCCGCCTGCGCGCCCAGGCCCTCGAGCACCTCGACCAGGTCGTGGGGGCTGGGCCACCGCGCGGAGGCCGCGTCGCCGATGACCGCGACCGCGTCCGGGGACACGTGGTCGGTGAACAGGCGCTGCACGATGCCCACCCGGGTGGCCACCGGCTGGCCGGCGTCAGCCAGGGTCGTGCGCAGCTGCGTGTCCCCGGCGAGGAGGTCGGAGGCCGCCAGGAGGTCCTGCGAGAGCCTGGCCAGATCCCCCGACGTCCGCCGGGAATCCAGGCCGTCGCGCAGGGACGCGTAGCTCTCCCGGCTGGACCCCATCATCGCGGCGCGCCCCCGTTCGAACCCGCCGTCGCCTCCAGCTCGCTGATGAACCGGTCGACCGTCGCTCGGGCACGCTCGTCGTCGGTGAGGGTCTCCCCCACGATCTTGCTGGCGAGCGTGAGGGC
>CAZWXF010000194.1:0-1855 GCA_964638055.1 uncultured Bifidobacteriaceae bacterium
CTCGACCGGCGTGGTCTCGACGGGCTGGTCTCCGATTGAGGGGCCTGCAAGGGCGACGCCTCCCGCCTAGGGTGTCGGCGTGATCGAGGTCCACGGGTTGGCCAAGTCGTTCGGGTCGGTGAGGGCCGTTGACGGCGTCTCCTTCGTCGTTCCCGACGGGGTCGTGACCGGCTTCCTCGGCCCCAACGGATCAGGCAAGTCGACGACGATGCGCCTCATGCTCGGTCTGGACCATGGGGCCGGCACGACGACCTTCGACGGCCGCCGGCTCACCGATCTCGACTCGGTCACACGGGCGGTCGGCGCCCACCTCGATGCCAAGTACTTCCATCCCAAGCGCACCGCTCGGGCGCACCTGCGGATGCTGGCCACCGAGGCCCGGGTCCCCGACTCCCGGGTGGACGAGGTGCTTGAGTTGTTCGGGCTCAGCTCGGTCGCGGGCAAGCGGCCTCGCGGGTTCTCCCTGGGCATGGGCCAGCGCCTCGGCCTTGCCGGTGCGGTGCTGTCCGAACCCCGCGCCCTGATGCTCGATGAACCGGCCAACGGGCTGGACCCCCAGTCGATCCACTGGATGCGCGACTTCCTCAAGGCCTACGCCAGGAGTGGGAACGCCGTCCTGGTCAGCAGCCACCTGCTCTCGGAGATGCAGCTGATGGCCGATCACGTCGTGGTCATCGCACGCGGGGCAGTCGTCGCCGATGGCACGATGGCTGAGCTCGTGGCTTCGAGCACCCGGAATGACGTGCTGGTCCGGACGCGGCCCGAAGACCGCGAGGCGCTGCTCACAGGCCTGGTCGCAGCCGGGGTCCGGGCCGTCCCGGAGGGTCCCGACGCCGTTGCGGTGACCGGCGCGACACCGTCCGCTGTCGGGTTGACCGCGTTCGCCACGGGTGTGCCGGTGCTGGAGCTGAGTGCTCGTCGGGCTTCGCTGGAACAGGTGTTCCTGGAGCTCACGCAGGACGGGGAGCAGTTCCGGACCGGATCGATCGGCGACGCCGCATGAGCCGGATACTGGCGTTCGAGTGGCGTCGAGCGGTGTCCCTGCGTTCGACCTGGGTGTTCCTCGTGCTGGGGATCGCCGTGCTGGTGTTCATCGCCTGGGCCGCGATGATCTTCAACTCCGCCCAGGAGGGGGCCGAGGAGGGCAGCAGGGCAGTCATGGAGGGCGTGGTCTCCTTCGACGGAGGCGGGCCGCTGGGCTTCATCCTGATCACGACCATCTGCGCCCAGGCGTTCGGCCATGAGTACCGGGACGGCACGATGCGCCTCGTCCTGTCCCAGTTCCCGCGGAGGCCGCGGGTGTTCCTGGCCAAGCTCGCGATGCCATCGGCGTTCGTCCTCGCCTCGGTCCTGCTGGCTCTGGTCGTGTCCGCGGTGGGCGCTGCGCTCGCTTTCGACGTCGCTCCGCGGGAGTCGTGGGCCGACGTCCTGGCGATCGCGTCACGGCAGCTGTGCCTCGCGGCCTGGTGGGGGCTCATGGTGGCGGGGGTGACCGCCCTGATCCGCAATCTGGCAGCGGGGATCGTCGCGTCGTTGGTCTTCGCCTTCGTCCTCGAGGGGCTGACCATCGCCCTGCTCTCCAAGGTCGACCCGGCAACCGGCGAAGTGAGCAGCCGCGCTGGGTGGCTGACAGAGAACCTGCCGTTCTCCAACGCCATGGAGTGGGCCAGCGAGGGCTCCGGGCGCGCAGGGGTCGTCGCGGTCATCTGGGTCGTGGGAGTGGTCGGCCTGGCCGGCACTCTCTTCGTACGACGCGACGCCTGACGGTTCGGACCGGCGCGGGCTCGACCGGCGCGGGCTCGGCTGGCGCTGGTCTCGACGGGCTCGACCGGCGCGGGCTCGACCGGCGCGGGCT
>CAZWXF010000195.1:0-1835 GCA_964638055.1 uncultured Bifidobacteriaceae bacterium
GCGCATGGCTCCGGAGGCCACTGCTCTATCCCCTGAGCTACGGGGGCCAGGGCGCAGCGGAGTCTACCGGGGCAGTGAGCCGCGCCCAAAACCCGGTACGCACGGCCCCGGGTCACCCCAGGCGGCCGACCCCGGACCCCGACCCTGGGGCCGCGCAGAGCGCGGAGGCGCGCGTGGGTCAGGCCCTACTCTTGCGCCCATGACCCCCGACGCCCTGTCAGCCCTCGTCGCGACGTGCGTGGGCGAGATGGTCGCCGATGGCGAGCTCAGGCTGCCCGAAGGACACCGGATCGAGGCCAAGGTCGAGCGGCCCCGCAACCGTGATCACGGGGACTGGGCGACGAATGTCGCGATGGTGCTGGCCCGCCCCGCCGGCGCCCCGCCGCGCGACATCGCCGCACTCCTGGTCACCCGTCTCATCGAGCATCCCGCGATCCGCGACGCCCAGGTCGCCGGACCGGGCTTCGTCAACATCACCGTCGAGACGTCCTCGCAGGCCGCGCTGGCCGCTCGGATCGTCTCCGAGGGCAGCGGCTACGGCACAGGCAGCACGCTGGCCGGGTTGAGCATCAACATCGAGTTCATCTCGGCCAACCCGACGGGCCCGATCCACCTGGGGCACACGCGCTGGGCGGCGGTGGGCGACGCGATCGGACGTGTCCTGGCCGCAGCGGGGGCCTCGGTGGTCCGCGAGTTCTACATCAACGACCGGGGCGTCCAGATGGACCGTTTCGGCGAGTCGATCCGCAACGTCGCCAACGGCGAGCCGCCCCCGGCCGAGGGCTACCACGGTGACTACATCGCTGACCTCGCCCAGCAGATCCTGGCCAAGTATCCGATCATCCTGGACCTGCCCTGGCCCGAGGCCCAACACGTGTGCTTCCGTGAGGCCGGCTATGAGCTACAGCTGGCCAGCCAGCGAGCCAGCCTTGAGCGGTTCGGGACGCACTTCGACGTCTGGACCTCCGAGAAGGCGCTCTATGCCGCGGGAGCAGTGGACGAGGCCATGGCCACGCTGCGTCATGCGGGTCATGTCTACGAGGCAGCAGGGGCGGTCTGGCTGCGGACCACGGACGCGGGCGACGACAAGGACCGGGTCCTGGTGAAGTCCGGGGGAGAGCGGACCTATTTCGCTGCCGACACCGCCTACTACCTGGACAAGCGCGCCCGGGGGCACGACCTGTGCATCTACCTGCTGGGCGCCGACCATCACGGCTACGTCAACCGGCTGCGCGCCGTGGCCGCGTGCGCCGGCGATGATCCCGACGGTCACATCGAAGTGCTCATCGGCCAGCTGGTGAAGATGTACAAGGGCGGCGAGGAGGTGCGTCTGAGCAAGCGCGCCGGGAACATCATCACGATCGACGATCTCGTCGATGAGGTAGGAGTGGACGCCGCGCGCTACGGCCTGATCCGGTACCCGGTGGACTCGGCCCTCATCCTCGATGTCGACCTGCTGGTCAAGCGCACCAACGACAATCCGGTCTTCTACGTCCAGTACGGCTCGGCGCGCATCGCCTCGGTGCTGCGTCATGCCGAGCAGCTCGGCATCGACTGGCGGGCCGCACCTCTTGACCCCACCCTGCTGTCGCACGAGCGGGAGTCGGAGCTGCTCGCGGTCCTCGCCCAGTACCCCGGGGTGGTGGCCTCGGCCGCTGAGCTGCGCGAGCCGCACCGGGTGGCCCGCTACCTCGAAGAGCTGGCCACGGCGTACCACCGGTTCTACGACTCCTGCCGGGTCCTGCCCATGGGTGACGAGCCGGCCGAGCCGCTGCACCTGGCGCGGCTCTGGCTGTGCGCGGCGGCGCGACAGGTGCTCGTCAACGGCCTGGACC
>CAZWXF010000196.1:0-1816 GCA_964638055.1 uncultured Bifidobacteriaceae bacterium
AGCCGGCGCGCGGTGCAGGATCCCGCCATGCTGCTCCACCAGCCCGACCTCAGGTTCCCGCCGCTGCGCCCCGGCGCGCGGATCGCGGTGATCGCCCCGTCCGGCGTCGTCCAACCAGAGCGACTCGATCGAGGTCTGGCCGTCCTGCGGTCGTGGGGGATCCAGCCGGTGGTGGGTCAGCACGTCCTGGCCGTCGCCGGTCACACCGCGGGCACGGTCGCCCAGAGGAGCGAGGACCTCCGATGGGCCCTGCTGGACCCACAGGTCGAAGCCGTGTGGTTCGCGCGAGGGGGGTTCGGCGCCATGCACCTTCTGGAGGACCTGATCGGGACCATAGGGAAGGTGCCCGACCGCCGGCCGCTTCTTGGCTTCTCCGACGCGACGTCCTTCCTTGCCGCCCTGTATCGAGAGCACCACCTGGCCACCCAGCCGGACGAGGAGCAGGCCCGGGGGATCGTGGGCATCCACGCCCCCGTGATCACGGCGCTGGGCGACATGGCCGCCTCCCCGGTCCTCGACCGGGTTCGTGCTCTGTTGTTCGAGGGTGTGGGCTTCCGAGCCGAGGTCGGTCACGTCGCCGGCCCAAGGCACGAGGTGCGCGGTCCGTTCGTGGGGGGCAGCCTCGCCATGCTGGCAGCGCTGGCCGGGACTCCGCACGCCCTGCGCTCCCACGACGCGATCATGATCCTGGAGGACGTCGGCGAACCGGTCTACCGACTCGACCGGATGATCACCCAGCTCCAGCTCAGCGGGGCGTTCCTGGGCGTGCAGGCCGTCGCGCTCGGCTGGTTCAGCTCGGCCCCCGGCGAGCGGGACCACCACGCGCAGACGTTCGTGGAACAGCGGCTCAGCGTCCTGGGGGTTCCGGTGGTGGCAGGAGTGCCCGTCGGCCACGATCCCGACAACGAGCCATGGGTCTATGGGCAGGTCGGCGAGCTCCTGCTCGACGACTGACCTATCCCTTGGGTGGGACGGCGAGCAATGGCCAGGCCTGAAGGATCAGCCACCGGACCCGGCGATCGGAACGGACGTGCGCGTTCCGCCCGGCGGGATCAGAGCGTGCCGTACATCCGGTCCCCCGCATCCCCGAGACCGGGCACGATGTAGCCGCGATCGTTGAGCCGCTCGTCGATCGCCGCGACGACCAGCCGGACCCGCTCCCCGAACGTGCCGACGCTGGCCTCCAGGGCCCGGATGCCCTCCGGGGCCGCCAGCAGGCACAGGATCGTGACGCCTGGCGCCCCGCGCCCGAGCACCAGGGAGACAGCCATCGCCAGCGTCCCGCCGGTCGCCAGCATCGGGTCCAGCAGGAAGACATGCCTGCCCCTCAGGTCCTCGGGGAGTCGATCGGCGTAGGTGGAGGCCAGGAGGGTCTCCTCGTCGCGGACCATGCCCAGGAACCCGATCCGGGCCATGGGCAGCAGCCGGGACATGCCCTCGAGCATTCCGAGGCCCGCGCGCAGGATGGGGATGACCACGGGGCCGGGCTCGGTCAGCCGATGGCCGGCGGCAGGCCCGAGCGGGGAGGGCGCGCTGACCGGTGTCACCGGCAGCTCACGGGTCGCCTCGAAGGCGAGCAGCGTGACCAGCTCGTCGACGAGATGCCGGAACGTGGGGGAGTCCGTGCGCGTGTCGCGCAGGACGCTGACCTTGTGTGCCACGAGGGGGTGGTCCACGAGCTGCGTGCGCATCCGGGCAGGCTATCCGGGCGACGACGTGGTGGGTTGGGCGGAGGTCTCGACGTGGCTCTGGTCTCGACTGGCTCGACCGACGAGCTCGGGCATCCAGACCACGCCGGTCGAGCCCGTCGAGACCC
>CAZWXF010000197.1:0-1814 GCA_964638055.1 uncultured Bifidobacteriaceae bacterium
GTCTCGACGGGCTCGACCGGCGCGGGTTTGGTCTCGACGGGCTCGACCGGCGCGGGTTTGGTCTCGACGGGCTCGACCGGCCCGGGCTCGACCGGCGCGGGCCAGTCACGCCGGGAATGGCCCATTGATCAGCGCATCCCTAGGGTTCAGGGCATGACAAGCCAGGGCGCCGCGCCACCTCCACCGGCCCACGGTGACCGGCACGGTCCCCTGCAGCCCGGGGACCTCGTCCAGCTGACCGATCCCAAGGCGCGCCACCACACGTTCGCCCTGGTCCCGGGGCGGACGTTCCACACGCACAAGGGTGCGATCGCCCACGACGACCTGATCGGGCAGCCGGAGGGGATCGTCGTCCAGTCCGCCCGGGCGGTCCCGTACCTCGTGCTGCGCCCGCTGCTCAGCGACTTCGTCCTGTCCATGCCGCGTGGCGCCACCGTCGTCTATCCCAAGGACGCCGCCGCGATCGTGGGGCTGGCCGACGTGTTCCCGGGGGCGCAGGTCGTGGAGGCCGGCCTGGGATCCGGGGCGCTGGCGATCTCCCTCCTGCGGGCCGTGGGCCCCGGCGGGCATCTGACCTCGTTCGAGCGCCGCGCGGACTTCGCCGACATCGCCCGGGCGAACGTCGAGCGGTTCCTCGGCGGACCGCAGCCGAACTGGGAGATCGTCGTCGGCGACCTGCAGGAGGGCCTGGGCCGGGCCGGTGCGATCCATCGCGTGGTCCTGGACATGCTCGCCCCCTGGGACTGCCTGCATGTGGTGGCCGAGGGACTGATCCCCGGCGGCGTCCTTGTGGTGTACGTCGCCACGACCACCCAGATGTCGCGCCTCGTGGAGTCCCTGCGTCTCGACGGCCGCTTCACCGAGCCGCTCGCGCAGGAGCTGATGGCGCGCACCTGGCACCTCGAGGGACTGGCGGTGCGGCCGAACCATCGCATGACAGGGCACACGGGCTTCCTGGTCACCACCCGACGACTCGCCCCCGGGGCCGTCCTGCCCCCGAAGCGCTCCCGACCGGCCAGGGGCGCCTACGGTGAGGACTACGAAGCGCCGGATCGGCTGCGGCCGGATGGTGCCACTGGGTAGAGTCCGGCATACCGCGAGGAGGTGGCGATGACAGCCCAGATGGTTCCCGAGGAGATGGAGCGGCGGATCCTCGCGCTGCAGGCCGACCTGCGCGACCTCACCGAGTCCAATCGGCGCCTGACCGGGACGCTGCGCGAGGCCAGGGATCAGATCGTCACGCTCAAGGCCGAGGTCGACCGACTGGCCGAGCCGCCCAACGGTTTCGGGATCTTCCTGGGCGCCAACCCCGACGGCACCGCCGACGTCCATGCGCAGGGTCGCAAGATGCGCGTTCGGATCGCGCCCGGCGTGGGGGAGCTCCACCTCGGCCAGGAGGTCCTGGTCAACGAGGCTCTGAACATCGTCGCCGGGCTCGACTTCGAGCGCGTGGGTGAGATCGTGATGTTCAAGGAGCTGCTCGAGGGCGGCGACCGGGCGCTGGTCATCGGCCACACCGACGAGGAGCGGGTCGTCCGACTGGCGCAGCCGCTGCTGGACGGTCCCATCCGCGCCGGCGACTCGCTCCTGCTCGACACCCGCAGCGGCTACGTCTACGAGCGCATCCCGAAGTCCGAGGTCGAGGAGCTGGTCCTGGAAGAGGTTCCGGACATCTCCTACTCCGACATCGGCGGCCTCATGGCGCAGATCGAGATGATCCGCGACGCGGTCGAGCTGCCGTACCTGCACGCCGACCTGTTCCGGGAGCACAAGCTGGCCGCCCCCAAGGGCATCCTGCTCTACGGGCCACCCGG
>CAZWXF010000198.1:0-1810 GCA_964638055.1 uncultured Bifidobacteriaceae bacterium
GTGATGCCGCGCTCCTGCTCCTGCTCCATCCAGTCCATCGTGGCGCCGCCCTCGTGGACCTCGCCGATCTTGTAGTTGATGCCCGTGTAGAACAGGATCCGCTCGGTCGTGGTGGTCTTGCCCGCATCGATGTGCGCCATGATCCCGATGTTGCGGACCATCGCGAGGCCGGTCACGGTGGCGGTGGACACGTTCGACTCCGAATCTGAGGGCTGGCTTACCAGCGGTAGTGGGCGTAGGCCTTGTTGGCCTCGGCCATCTTGTGGGTGTCCTCACGCTTCTTCACCGAGGCACCCAGGCCGTTGGACGCGTCGAGGATCTCGTTCATGAGCCGGTCCTGCATCGTCTTCTCGCGACGGGCGCGCGAGTAGCCGACCAGCCAGCGAAGCGCCAGGGTGTGCGCCCGCGCGGCCTTGACCTCGACGGGCACCTGGTAGGTGGCACCGCCGACTCGGCGGCTCTTCACCTCGAGGGTCGGCCGGACGTTGTCCAGCGCCCGCTTGAGGGTGATCACAGGGTCGGTGCCGGTCTTCTCGCGGCAGCCCTCCAGGGCGCCGTAGACGATCCGCTCCGCGGTCGACTTCTTTCCGTCCAGCAGGATCTTGTTGACGAGCTGGGTCACGACCGGGGAGCTGTAGACGGGGTCCACGATGGTCGGCCGCTTGGTGGCCGGTCCCTTGCGCGGCATCAGCTCTTCTCCTTCTTCGCTCCGTAGCGGCTGCGAGCCTGCTTGCGGTTCTTCACGCCCTGGGTGTCCAGCGCCCCACGAACGATCTTGTATCGGACACCCGGCAGGTCCTTCACCCGACCACCGCGGACGAGCACGATGGAGTGCTCCTGGAGGTTGTGCCCCACCCCGGGGATGTACGCGGTCACCTCGATGCCGCTGCTCAGCTTCACGCGGGCGACCTTGCGAAGCGCGGAGTTCGGCTTCTTGGGCGTGGTGGTGTAGACGCGGGTGCAGACGCCGCGACGCTGCGGGCTGCCCTTGAGGGCCGGCGTCTTGTTCTTCGCGACCTTCTCCACTCGGCCCTTGCGGACCAGCTGCTGGATCGTGGGCACTTGTTCTCCGGTGCTTGTGGGTGCTGTGGTCTGGTGCGTTCGCCGACCCGGTCGCCGCTCCCCGCGGTCGGGCGTGTCGCGGCCCTCGCGGGCTGCGATCGGATCCGATCGGGTGTGGAGGCCGTCGCGCCCCGCGGACCGCACCAGCCGAATCAGGCGTGGGGCGGGCCAGCCAGTGAGCCGTGCGCTGGGCGCTCGTCAACGATCTGGCGCGGGGAGGCACAGCGTGCATCCGTGCGGCGCCCGAGGCAACTCAGGCACGAGAGGCAACGTTACCCGTTCCGGGGCCGCGGAGCCAAATCCCCCCCGTCGAAGGGGGGCACGGGTCAGAACTGCGTGTCGGCGTCCAGCGGGATGGTCACGTCGGTGGAGAGCGCCCATGCGAGCAGGGCGAGCCCTGCGATGGTGAGGACGATCATCACCACGATGTTGATCCACGAGATCCAGCGGGTCGCCCGGTTCATGCCGTGGCCGGTCAGGCGCCCACCGGAGGCGATGATCGCCCGGTCGGAGATGCCGGCCATCACGAGGGCGACCACGGCCAGGATGACCGGGCAGAGGACCCACGACGCGATGGAAAGGACGAGGGCGACGATGGCGCCTGTGTCGGTCTGTGCCGGGGACGCGTACCCGGGCGGGTAGCCAGCCGGGGGATAGCCCGGTGGGGGTCCTGCCTGGGCCTGTGGGTAGCCCTGGCCGGGCCAGGCCTGTCCGGGCGGGGCCTGGCCGGGATATGTCTGGCCGGGAT
>CAZWXF010000199.1:0-1719 GCA_964638055.1 uncultured Bifidobacteriaceae bacterium
CCACCCACACGTCCGGGGACGGTTTGTGTCGGGGGTCTGCGGCTGTGCACCCGACCTCGACGGTTCTCGCCCGAATCGGACGGAATCCCGTCAGTTCTCGCCGATCTTCGGCCAGATCCCGGCATTTTTCTGCGGGTCGGCTGGCGTGTGGGTCGGGGCTGGGGGCCGTGAGAAACGCAGGCGCCCCGAGTCTGGGGCCGTCTTTCCCAGGCTCGGGGCTACTCCCATGCGCGCGCTTCAGGCTACCAACGCGACCGTTCCAGCGAACCCTCCGACGGTCGTGCGGCCGAGGAGCTGGTGTTCGAGGATGACGCGCTGCGCTGCGCGCTCGGCTCGCTCTGCGGCGGTGAACCGCTGGGGCGCTGCCTGGTGCCTGTGACTCTGGGTGACGGGTGCGGGCCATGGGTCCAGCCCGAGGACGCTGGTGCCGCTGAGTCTCCCTTCGGGGCACATGGCCAACTCGCTCATGACGGTGTGCTCGTCGATGTGGACCAGCCCGCCGGAGAGCCTGGCTGGTCGACCGTAGGCGTGGGCGCCTGGCCGCCACAGGCTGGGTGAGCATTCGAGCTGGTCGAGGTCGACGCGCCTGCCTGCTGCGGCTTCGAGCTTCGCCGGGTCGATGAGCAGCAGGAACCCGGTGCCGTATTCGTCGCGGAGGATGGCGGCGACCTGGCCCACCTCGTCGTCGTGCCGCCATGTCAGCGGGCAGGGCAGTGGGGTGCCGCGGCTGAATGTGCCGGTGGCCCCGGCTGTGATGTGGGTGCCGGGCAGGTCGTCGGCCAGGGCCCGGTTGTCGCCGGTGGGGATGTAGGCCATCGCTCGCATGTTCACCATGGCCGGGTCGCCTCCTCGGGCAGGGCCTCGACCGGGGTCAGGCCGTACGTCTCGCCGATCAGGTGGAGGAGCTGCCGTTCCCTGATCGTCAGGGGGAACAGGTGGGTCAGGTCGGCGACGGCCTGATCCGCTCGTGCCTGCCGGGCCTGCTGGGCCTGGTCGGCGTGGGCGCTGCGTGCCATGTTCTGGCGGGCGAACGCTGCGGCGTGGGGGCCGATGTGCGCGGCGAGGGGGAGGTTCTCCGGGCTGACCCGGTACTCGTAGCGGCCGGTGGGCTGGCCGCTGGGCGTGGGCAGCTGCTGTCCGTCGGCGTCGAACCATGCCCAGGTGCCCATGGAGTACAGGAAGGGGTCCGGGCGCGGCGCTCGGGCGTTGGTGACCACGTTCGGCAGGTCGACGCCGGAGCGGTCGGCCAGCCACGCGAAGTAGGTCGCGACCTCCCGGAGCCACCGGGGGCTCAGGAACGGCCGGATCTGCCTTTCCCACTGGTCGGGGTCGACGTCGGCGGGGCGGCCCAGGTTCAGGGTCACGCTGGCCGTGGTCGGGTGCCAGCGGGCGTCGTACTTCCACGGCTCGTCGGCGGTGTGTGCGGGCAGGTCGAGGGCGTGCTCGCCTTCGGCGAGGGGGTCGGACAGGTCGAGGCGGGGGGCGTCGGCGAGCAGCTCGGCGCCGGACTTGCGGGAGGAGAAGAACGACATTCGGGTCTCCGATCTTCGGTTTGTGTCAGGGGTTCAGGATGGCAGTGCGAGTGCTCCTTGCGCGGTTCCCTCCCTTCTGGGCCCAGGGGGGTCGGGCGGGACGCACGTAGGCCTTCCGCGGTGCGTGCCACGCGGCGATGGTCACGCCGGTCCACAGGTGGGCGGCGGCGAACTCGCGGCACTCGGC
>CAZWXF010000200.1:0-1712 GCA_964638055.1 uncultured Bifidobacteriaceae bacterium
ACGGGGAGGTTCCATGACTGAGGCGCCGAGCGCACGCCGCGCGACCCCCGTCGAGATCCGTGCTGAGTTCGAGCGGCTCGTCGTCGACGATCTCTACGGGCCGGCCGGCGGTCCGGACGAGCAGCTGACCGACATGCCGCCCTCGGATCGTTACCTCGTGGGGATGCTCGCGCCGCGCCGCACCCCGGCAGCCGTGGACGCCAGCCGAGCGGACGCCAGCGAGCCGGAGGTCGGCGGGGACGACGCTCCGGTGGACACTCCTGCCGCGCGACCCGCGCTGCACCCGGCCAGCAAGGGGATGTCGTTCGCCGTGCCCTCCGCCCTGGCCGGCCTCACCGTCACGTGCACCTGGGGCAGGTACCACCGGGAGGAAGCCGGGAGCGTCGCGGAGGCGCCAGGCTCAGAGCCCTCAGCGTCGAGTGCGCTCGATGCAGCGCAGGGAGGCCAACCGTCAACCCGAGACGGCTCACGCCAGGAGGCTCTGCCCGGCACCGACGACACCCACGCCGCCGCCGCGAGCGTCGGCCCCGTCCGGGTCTGGCGGCGCGAGGACGTGACTGTCCCGGTGACAGTCCCCCTGCCCCGCGAGTCCGGCCCGATCGACCCACTCGCCGTGCCCGGGCATCCGGGGGTGCACCTGAGCGGTCGGATCGTCCACCGCGGAGCATCTGCGCTGGTGTCGCTGTTCCTCGTCAACGACCAGGACCCGGTGAAGCGGTCCAAGGACGCCGCGTGGATGTTCCAGGCCGAGTTCGCGGTCTCCGCCGACGGGAAGGCGGTGTTCCTCGGCCGGGATCACCTCCTGGAGGGCCGCCGCCTCACCGGCTCGCAGCTGGAGCGGGACGAGCTGGCGCACCTGGCGATGATGTATCGGCGCCACGTCGAGTTCGCCGTGGGCCACGGCACCGCAGTGCACTGGGAGACCGCGCCCGGCGACCCGACCCGGGCGTGGGAGCTGCGGACCCGCAGCGTCCCGCGCTACGAGGTGCCACTGACCGAGCCGCCCCGGCCCGGCGAGCCCGGCTTCGACGGACTGGCCGAGACGGTGCTGGACATGCGCGAGCTCGCTCGGGCCGCCGACGCGACGCTGCCCGGGATGCTCGAACCCCTCGTGACCGGCTACCGGACGTGGCTGTCCCGGCAGGCCCGGCGAATCGCGCTGGAAGCCGACCTGGCGCCTCACGCCGACGCCGCGGCCTACGCGATCAGCCAGGCCGAGCAGATCGCGGTGCGCCTGGCGGCCAGCCTGCAGCTGCTGCGCGACGACGCGGCCGCGCGGGATGCGTTCCGCTTCGCCAACCACGCCATGTGGCAGCAGCGCGTGCGGACGATCGGCGCCGGCCTGGTCCGGCAGGGCCGGTTCGATGACATGGATGCGGCTCTGGCCGAGGTGGACGTGCCGAGGAACCGCTCCTGGCGGCCGTTCCAGGCGGCCTTCCTGCTGCTGAACCTGCCTTCGCTGACCGATCCCCGCCACCCCGAGCGAAGCGCCACGTCCGGCCTGGCCGACCTGCTGTTCTTCCCGACCGGCGGCGGGAAGACCGAGGCGTACCTGGGCCTGACCGCGTACACCTTCGCCATCCGCCGGCTCCAGGGCACCCGATGGGGCAGAGACGGGGCCGACGGGGTGGCCGTGCTCATGCGCTACACCCTGCGTCTGTTGACCGCCCAGCAGTTCCAGCGCGCGGCGGCCCTGGTGGCGGCCTGCGAGG
>CAZWXF010000201.1:0-1678 GCA_964638055.1 uncultured Bifidobacteriaceae bacterium
GCACGGCGAGGCCGACTCGCTCGTGCCTTTCGCCCAGGCGCGGATCCTGGCCGACGCCCTGCCCAATCCCCGACGGCACTTCGTCGCCGGCGAGGGACACCTGTCCCTGCGAGTCAGCTTCGGCACCGAGATCCTCGAGCGCCTCAGCTGACCGGACGCCACCCAGGACTCCGACATGGCGCCCCAGGAATCGTGGGTCCAGGGCGACGGTCACGTGGATGGGGAGCTGTGCCGCGGCTGGCGGCCAGTGCTCGGGGGTCGTGCCCTGCGCGTGACGCGAGCGTGGGTCGTCGGATCATGAGGTCGTGGGTTCCGGATGGCGGGTATCCGGCGCTCCACCCTGAGCCCCCCGAGTGCGGAATCGCTGAGGACCACCGACCCACCCAGCTGCGCCATCGCGGCGGCGACCAGCGCCAGCCGGAGCCCGCTTCCGGGGTCCGCGGTCCGCGGGCGCCCGCCGGAACCGCCGTGCCGCCATCGGTCTCTGATCGGCCGGCAGTCCCGTACCGCTGTCCTCGACGAACACCCCCTCGGGTGTCACGGTGGCCAGGACCGGATCGCTGAGGTCGCTGTACTTCAGGGCGTTGCCCAGGACGTTGCCGACGGCGCGCCCCACGAGGCCGCGGGGCCCGTCCAGCACGAGCGGCTCGGAGCCATCTCGACGGTGCGCCCGCTGCGCCCGCGCGCGGTCGACGACGCTCGGGACGGCCGCGTCCAGCCGGAAGGTGGTGGCCGCCTGAGCTCCGGGGACGACCCCGCGGCCAGGGCGATCAGCTCCTGGACCAGCGCGGTCAGGTCCTCGACCTCCTCCTCGATCCCGGCCAGGGCCTCCTGGGTCTGCGCGGCGGCAGGGATTGTCCACTGCATGAGGCGCTGCAGCAGCTCGACGTTGGTGCGCGGGCTGGTCAGGGGAGTGCCCAGCTCGTGGGCGGCATGGTCGACGAGCCGCTGCTGCTCGACCCGGGATGCCGCCAGCGACTGCACGACAAGCACACGCATCCCCGGTCCCGCCTCGCCTGCGTAGTCGATCCCGCCCATCGAGGCGGCCGAATCGACAACGCAGGACTCGGTACTTGTCGCGGACGAGATCATCGACGCCGGTCGAGCCTGTCGAGACCACGTCGGTCGAACCCACGCCGGTCGAGCTTGTCGAGACCCGAGCACTTGAACTCTCGAGCCCTCGCCGGTCGAGCCTGTCGAGACCCGAGCACTTGAACTCTCGAGCCCTTGCCGGTCGAGCCTGTCGAGACCCGCGGGGTGCGAGTCTCCGGATCGCTCCTCGGCATCGGGTGACTCCGTGGCGCTCTTCGGTTCGCGCGGGGAGACGAAGGCCGGCCTGCGACGTGGACCCTGGTCGCATTCGAGGCGAGTGCACGACCGTTCGGGCGGAATGCGACCGTGGCGGGGTTGCTGGATCGTCGGGTTGACTATTCGTTGGACGGTCTCAAGGCCCGCGATGGGCATCTCCGTCGAGGGCGGTTCCGGATCTAGCCGCGGTGACGACCTGCGGATCGCCGATAGCCTCGCCGCTGGCGGTACGCAACGGCGGTGGTTCGCGGCGGACGAGGCTGGGGCGGAACAAGTTGACCGCCTGATCCTTGTTCGGCCGACGGGGTCTCGACAGGCTCGACCGGCGTGGTCTCGACTGGCTCGACCGGCGTGGTCTCGACTGGCTCGA
>CAZWXF010000202.1:0-1655 GCA_964638055.1 uncultured Bifidobacteriaceae bacterium
GCTCGGAGGTGGGCCGAGCGGTGCACGGCGTCCTCCAGCACCTGCCCCTGGACACTCCGGCGGACCATCCGAGCGTCGCCGAGGCCGCTGCCGCCCAATGTGTCGCGGAAGGCGTGGCCGGGAACGAGGAGCTGGTCACCGGGCTGGTTGCCTCGGCCCTGCGCTCCCCGCTGGTCCAGGCCGCCGCGACTCGCGAGCACTGGCGCGAGACCTACGTCGCCACCGTCGACGAGGACGGCCTCGTCATCGAGGGGTACCTCGACCTGCTCTACCGCGACGACGACGGAGCCCTCGTGGTGATCGACTACAAGACAGACGCCATCCCCGCGGGAGCGCTGCCCAGCCGGGTCACCTACTACACCCCGCAGCTGCAGGCGTACCGGCGCTGCGTCGCCGACGCCACCGGTTCCGAGGTTCGCGGCACGCTGCTGTTCCTGCACCCCGAAGCCGCCGCGGTGGCAGCCGACGTCCCCGACTGATGCCAGGCACAGGCCGGCGGGATCGCCCTGCTCGGGGGGACCCGCGCTCGGGGGCGCGGACCCGCGTTCAGGCCGGTTGTGCGGACCCACCGGCATAGCCTTGGGCCCGGTCCCGCCCGTAGCCGTCGCACGCAGGGGGTTCTGATCGTGGACACCACAGCCATCACCCGGGACACCACGCTGTGCATCTCGCTGTCGGGGCGGCCCAGCAGCACCGGGACGCGGTTCCACAATCACCTGTACGCCACGTTGGGGCTCAACTGGATCTACAAGGCGTCCACGACGACGGACCTCTCGGCCGCGGTCGGCGGCGTCCGGGCCCTGGGCATCCGGGGATGCGGGGTCTCGATGCCCTTCAAGGAGGCGGTCATCCCGATGGTGGATTCGCTGGCCGAGTCAGCCAGCGCGATCGAATCCGTCAACACGATCGTGAACACGGACGGGCACCTGCGGGCGTACAACACCGACTACCAGGCCGTGGGTGACCTGGTGGACGAGCATGGTGTCGACCCGGCGACCAAGTTCGCCGTCCTGGGCAGCGGCGGGATGGCCAAGGCGGTCGTCGCCGCGCTGCGGGATCGGGGCCACCGCAGCGGAACCGTCGTCGCGCGCAACGAGTCGACCGGTCGAGCGCTCGCGCACCGCTACGGATTCGAGTGGCGAGCCGATCCCTCGGCGCTCGACGCCTCCCCCGGCCTCCTGGTCAACGCCAGCCCGGTCGGCATGGCAGGCGGGTCGGCCTCGGAGGACCTGGCGTTCCCGCTGAGGCTGATCGAGAAGGCCCCGGTCATCCTGGACGTCGTGGCCGTCCCCGCGGAGACGCCGCTCGTCGTCCGCGCACGCGCCTGCGGCGTCGCGGTCATCACCGGAGCCGAGGTGCTGGCGCGCCAGGCGGCCGAGCAGTTCGTCCTGTACACGGGCGTTCGCCCTTCCGCGCGGCAGGTCGCCGCGGCCGCAGCCTTCTCGCGGGGGGACGTCCGCGAGCACGGGTAGCACGACCCGGCGCGTGCCGGTCACCGTTGTGCCTACCCCGCGGCCTGACCCTCTTCGGCATCCGGCTCGGGCGCCGGTCCGGCAAGGACGCCCTCCTCGGTGTTCGGGATGCCCAGCTGAGCGGCTCTCTTGTCGGCCAGCGCCAGGAGCCGGCGGATCCGCCCGGCGATCGCGTCCTTGGTC
>CAZWXF010000203.1:0-1573 GCA_964638055.1 uncultured Bifidobacteriaceae bacterium
GGCGCTGGTCTCGACGGGCTCGACCGGCGCGGGCTCGACCGGCGCGGGCTCGGCCGGGGGCGCCCCTATGCCATGCCGGCGAGCTCGGCCATCCGGGCCATCCCCGGCCCCACGTACCTGAGGAGGCGCTCCTTGGCGGCGGTCACCTCGGCGGAGACGGGCATTCCCGGAGGGATGCGCGCCGGATTGAGCGTGACCGTGTCGGACCACGCCTTGATGTCGGGATCGGTCGCGAACGCCCGCGCCGCCTGATTGCCCAGCACCTGCATGCGCGCCCAGTCGGCTGGCGTGTTGGAGTACGGCGAGGGCGGGCACAGCCTGTTCTTGACGTCATCGCCGGTGACGGTGGCCTCCACGAATCCGGCCATCGCCGCCCCGAAGCAGGGGAAGCCGGCTCGGATCGGCTGCAGCGTGATCGCATCGCGGCCCCAGATCGGCACGAGCGGGGAGTAGCGCAGGCCCGACGCGGCGCAATGCACGATCACGGTGTCCTTCGCGATCGGCGCCTCGCCCCCGCCGAACACCAGTCGGCCCGGCTCCACTCGCTGGAGGTGACCGAGCCGAACGACGTCCTCGATCGTGCGCAGCCGGTCCAGCTCCCACTGGGCCAGAGTGGGGGCCTTCGCCATCGTCGGAGTCAACGATCGGTCGATCCGCAGCATGACGCCGGCCGCCTCGAGCCGGAGGAACAGGTCTTCCGGCGAGGCTGCCCCGGTCGCCGCCTCCCACGTGTCCGCCGCCATGCCCAGGATGACCGCGGGGTCCGGCTGGACGACCGCCCGGTTGAACATCCACGGCTCGCGGGGTCGCACCCAGCAGATCGCCCCGGGATCGACCGAGTTGTCGAGCAGCCATATGCACGCATCAGTCGCCGTCTTCCCCGAACCGACGATCACGAACTGCGACGACGCCTCAGCCAGGTGGACCAGGTCGTTGACCTTGATGACGCGCACGCCCTCGGCGACGCCGAACGGTGGTGGGGTCTGCGCGGGAATCCCCGGAGACAGGTAGTGGGCGTCGACAACGCGCCTGACGTGAACGTCGAACCGTTTCCCGGACACGCGTGACACGAGCTGGCCCCCACCCAGGTAGTCGCAGTTCGGGAAGAAGGTCACCTTGCCCGACGCGAGCATCCGCTCATGCAGGACCCGGGCGTAGTAGGCGCAGATCTCCGGCGCGGTCGCCCTTTCGTGCAGCCCGGCCTCCGGCCCGTCCTGCTGGATGCGTCCCTCGCCCAGCAACGTCGATGCCACGCCGTAGAAGGCCGATGCCTGGTGCAGGCGGACGAAGGGATACGCGTCCAGCCAGTGCCCCCCGACGCCGTGCCGACGGTCGGCCAGGATGACGCTGACGTCCGCATGGTCGATCAGGGCGTCGGTGAACGCCATCCCCGCAGCCCCCGCGCCGACGACCAGGTAGTCGGCCTCCACGACCTCAGTCACGCAGCCATGGTCTTCCCGGTGGCAGGACGGAATCAACCAGGCAAGGGCCGACAGGACGGAGGCCGGACACGAACGCGGAGGGGACCGTCGAGCCGGCGCCGGTCGAGCCCGCGCCGGTCGAGCCCGTCGAG
>CAZWXF010000204.1:0-1555 GCA_964638055.1 uncultured Bifidobacteriaceae bacterium
GCCTCGATGACCGCATCGAGGTCGCCGTCGAGCACCGTGTCCAGGTTGTGCGCCTTGTAGCCGACGCGATGGTCGGCGATCCGGTTCTCCGGGAAGTTGTAGGTCCGCACGCGCTCGGACCGGTCCACGGTGCGGACCTGGGAGCGCCGGGCATCCGAGGCCTGCGCATCTGCGGCCTCCTGGGCCGCCGCGAGCAGGCGTGCGCGCAGGATCCGTAGGGCCGACTCCTTGTTCTGCAGCTGGCTCTTCTCGTTCTGGCAGCTCACGACGATCCCGGTAGGCAGGTGCGTGATCCGAACGGCGGAATCGGTGGTGTTCACGCTCTGGCCCCCCGGACCCGACGAGCGGAACACGTCGGTGCGGAGGTCATTGGGATCGATCTGGACGTCCACGTCCTCGGCCTCGGGCAGGACCAGCACGCCGGCTGCGGACGTGTGGATGCGCCCGGCCGACTCGGTGACGGGGACCCGCTGCACCCGGTGCACGCCGCCCTCGAACTTCAGGCGCGCATACGGAGCGTCCCCAGGCTCGGCGGTGCCGCGTGCCTTCACCGCCACCTGCACGTCCTTGTACCCGCCGAGATCGGACTCCTCGGCGTCGAGGATCTCCGTGCGCCAGCCGCGGCGCTCGGCGTAGCGCAGGTACATCCGCAGGAGGTCCGAGGCGAAGAGCGCAGACTCCTGGCCGCCCTCTCCCGCCTTGACCTCCAGGATCACGTCCTTGTCGTCCATCGGGTCCCGGGGCACCAGCAGCAGAGTCAGCCGCTGGGCCAGGGCATCGCGCTCGCGCTGGGTGGCCTCGGCCTCCGCGGCGAACTCCGGGTCCTCGGCGGCCAGCTCCAGGGCAGCGTCGACGTCCTGCCCGAGCTCCAGCCAGCGGCGATACGCGGCCACGATCGGCCTCAGCTGGGCATGCCGGCGGCCGACCCGCCGCGCGGCGGCCGGATCGGCGTGGAGCGAGGGATCAGCGAGACGGTGCTCCAGCTCCTCGTACTCGGACTGGAGCTGCACGCACGTCTCGAACATGCTGCTGCCGTCGCGCGAGGCGCGGGCGTCAGGCCTTCCGGGCGCCGAAGCGCTTCTCGAACTTGGCGACGCGACCGCCCGTGTCGAGGATCTTCTGCTTGCCCGTGTAGAACGGGTGGCACGCCGAGCAGACGTCGGCGTGGATCACGCCATTCTTGGCGGTGCTGCGCGTGACGAACGTGGTCCCGCAGGTGCAGGTCACCGTCGTCTCGGCGTAAGCGGGGTGGATTCCCGGCTTCATGGCTGGCTCCATTCATGCGCCGGGTCGCGAGCACGATCATGCCCACGTGAACCGGCAGCGGTCGGGCGAGTATCCCATGCCCGGCGGTGCCCGCCCAAATGCGCGGATCATCCGGTCGTGGGTCAAGATCTCAACACCCGGGGGCCACGGCCCATTCCCGCGCCTGTCGCGTGAGCCAGGACGACAGCCAGACGCGGCGCTGGTCTCGACGGGCTCGACCAGCGTCTCGACGAGACACGTCAACCCGTCGGTCGAGCCCGTCCAGCCCGTCGGTCGAGCCCGTCGAGAC
>CAZWXF010000205.1:0-1519 GCA_964638055.1 uncultured Bifidobacteriaceae bacterium
GGGGGCGGGCAACGGCTACGTCGACGGGATCGACCTCACGCTGCGCGGGGGAGAGGTCGTGGGGGTGGCAGGCCTGCAGGGGTCGGGGCGCACCGAGCTGCTGTCGGCGGTCTTCGGGATCGATCCGTTCACCCGCGGCGACGTGCTGGTCGACGGCGAGCCCAGGCGGCTGCGGACTCCGCGCGCAGCGATCCGGGCCGGGCTGGCGCTGGTCACCGAGGACCGCAAGGCCACCGGCCTGGCGCTGCACCAGTCCCTCCTCGACAACGTCCTCGGCGTCGTGCATGCGGTGTTCCCGGGGCGTCGCGGGGCTGCCCGCCGCCGGGCCCCCGGACTCCTGGGCGAGCTCGCGGTCGCTGCCCGGTCCCTGTCACAGGAGGCGCAGTTCCTCTCCGGCGGCAACCAGCAGAAGGTCGTGCTGGCGCGCTGGCTGACCACCGATCCCGGCGTCGTCCTGCTCGACGAGCCCACGCGCGGCATCGACGTCGGCGCGAAGCATGCGATCTACCAGGTGATGCGGGCCCTGGCCGCCGAGGGTGTGGCCGTCCTCATGGTCTCCAGCGAGCTGCCCGAGGTCATCGGCATGTCCGACCGCATCCTGGTGATGAGCGACGGACGGCTCGCCGGGGAGCTGCCCGCCGGATCCGACGAGGAGTCCATCCTGTCGCTGGCCGCCGGAGTCGAGGGGAGACTCGCCTCATGAGGGCCCGGATGAGCGCGCTGGACTCGACGGCGATCGTCTTCCTGGTCCTGCTGCTCACGATCGTGGTCGGTGCCATCATCACGGCACGCGAGGGGCGCAACTTCTTCAGCGTCGGCAACATCGACAACGTCCTGACGACGACCACGATCCTGGGCATGATCGCCATCGGGCAGACGCTGGTCATCCTCGTCGGATCGCTGGACCTCTCGGTGCCGTACGTGGTGAGCCTGGCCAGCGTCACCGCCGCCGGCATCATGGCCGGCCAGACCGGCAGCATCCTCCCCGCGGTGCTCGTCGCCGTCGCGATCGCGCTGGTGTTCGGGCTGGTCAACGGCCTGATCGTCAGTCTGCTCAGCGTCCACGGGTTCATCGCCACGCTCGGAACCGGGCTGGTCGTCTCGGGCTACCTAGCCTCGAACTATCAGGGCAGCCATGGCCTGGCCCCGCGGGAGTTCCGGCTGCTCGACGCGACCCGGATCGGCCCGGTCCCGATCGCCACCGTGATCATGTTCGCGTGCGCGGCACTGGCCGTGCTCATGCTGCGCCGCACCCGGCTGGGCCACCACATCTACGCGGTGGGCGGCAACGCGGACGTGGCGCGGATGTCGGGAGTGCGCACGGCCATCCCGATCATCGCCGCGCACGTGATCTGCTCGCTGCTGGCCGCGCTGGCCGGCCTGCTGCTGCTGGCCAGGCTGGGCGTCGGCCAGCCCACCGTCGGCTCGCAGGGCAACTACGCCCTGATGTCGATCGCAGCGGTCGTCCTCGGCGGCACGCTGCTGGCCGGCGGCAAGGGCAGCATCGTCGGCACGCTGG